>CAZEMI010000222.1:0-63766 GCA_964513235.1 uncultured Acidobacterium sp. | reverse complement strand
CGTCGCCAAGGCGCTCGCCGATGCGGCGGGCACGCTGGACATCTTCGAAGCCGCGGCGCTCGGGCGCGTCGATCGGATCACACAGCTGCTGCGCGAGACTCCGTCGCTCGTGTCGGCCTACGCGCCTGACGGGTTCTATCCCGTCGGCCTCGCGGCGTTCTTCGGCCACCTCGATGCCGCGAAGACGTTGATCGCCGCCGGCGCGGACATTCACGCGGCGGCGAAGAATGCTTTCAAGGTGCAGGCGATCCACGCGGCGGTCGCCTCGAAGAACATCGAGATCGTTCGCGCCGTCCTGGAAGCCGGCGCCGATCCCAACGCGGCGCAACAACAGGGATTCCGACCGATCCACGAAGCCGGGTCGAGCGGCAGCCGCGAGCTGGCGGAACTGCTCCTGAAGTACGGCGCGGATGCGACGCTGAAAGGGGACCACGGCAAGAACGCCATCGATATCGCGCGCGAGAAAGGTCACGCGGAATTCGCGGAGTGGCTCGCAAACCGCCGATAACAGGCGAGCGTGCCTTCCACCAATCGATCCACGCCGAAATGCTCGGCGACGCGCTCGCGGCCGGCTTCGCCATAGGCACGGCGAAGGTCCGGATTCTTCAAGAGCTTCACGATCGCCGCCGCGAGGGGTTTCGGATCGGCGGTCTCAACCAGCTCGCCGGTCTCGCCGGGCACCACAGCCTCGGGAATGCCACCGGCCGTCGTCCCCACCACCGCAAGTCCCATCGCCATGGCGTCGAGGACCGCCGAGCCGAGGCCTTCGGTGACCGAGCTCATGACGAACAGATCGGCGGATTTCATCAGCGACAACACATCCTCGCGAAAGCCGGGCAGCAACACACGCTTGGCGAGTGACAACTGCTTGATCTGCCGCTCCAGCGGCGGCCGCAGATCGCCCTCGCCAAAGATCACCAGGTGCGCGTCGGGCACTTCGCGGAGCACCAACGGCATCGCGTCGATCAGGTAGCGCTGCCCCTTGTGGCCGACCAGGGCGCCAACGTTGACAATCACCGGCACGCCGTGCGGCAGCCAGTACTCCGCACGCAGATCGAGCGCCGGCCGATGCTGAATCTTCTCGACGTCAATGCCGTCGTGGACGACGTCAATGCGCCCGGCGGGAATGTGATCCTGCACGAGGATGTCCTTGATGGCGCGCGAGGCGGCGATGAAGCCGTCGACCTGGCGGTATTTCCACTGCGAGAAGGCGTGCGACTGGAGATGGAAGTCGACGCGCCGCGAGGCAATGATCTTCGGGCGCGGATCCGGCGCCCCGAACGACAAGCCAAGCGCCGCCATCGCCACCGCATGCGGATCGTGGGCGTGCACGATCCGCGGCTGCCAGCGGCGGATGATCTTCGACAGCTTCCACGCGGTGGCGAGATCGATCTCGTTGACCGGCGCGAGCGGAAACAGGTCGGCGCCCTCCGAGGCGCGCCGGAACAACTCGCCTTCGGGATGCGCCACCAGCACGGCGCGGTGGCCCCGGGCCCGCAGGCCCAGCACGGTCAGAAGGACTTGTTGCTGTCCCCCGCGCCAGGTACGCGCGGTATCGATGTGGAGCGCGAACACGCGCCCACAGTGTCGCAGATTTCAGTTCAGTGAGACTTGGTCAGCATGGTATCGCGGAAGCGCCGCCGTGCCGCCAACCCGAGGCCCAGCAGCGCCACGGCACTGAGCAAAGCCACGCACCGTGTTGCCGCCGGGTACCAGGCATACGCGACCAACGGCGCGACGATCGCGATCGCGGCGTTCCACGAGAGTCGATACCAGTAAACGACTTTTCTGGTCTCGCCATAAAGTGTCGACCTCGCGGCGATCTAACCTTCAGCCGTGCGGGCTGGCAATTCGCAGATGCCGCGCCACGCCGGTCCGCCACGCCGGCAGCAGAGCCAACCGCAACAGGCCCACCCCAGACGCGGCCAAGCTCATGCAGCGCCGCCGCCCTGGGTTCGACCGAGCTCCCAGAGTTTCGCAAACTTCAGGCCGACATAACGCGCGTTCATCGCCGAGACGATCAACCCTGGCACGCCGTCGCGAAAGCCGCCGCGGAGGACGTAATTGCGGACAAACGCCGCCGGCGGATGCATCACGAGGTCGGTCCAGCCGGCCCGCCGGCCTTCCGCGAACATCTGCTTCGCCGCCAGCGTGGTGTAGCGATCCATCGTCTGGGAATGGTGGGCGAGGTCGCGATACGCGTAATGCTGCAGCTCATGCTGCAGGTCCTGGACCTGACCCTCGACCTTGACGGATTCGTGCACATAGCGGCCGATCCACCGGCCGCGGCGCCGATCGTAGAGCCGCAGCTGACAGTCGGGATACCAATCCGTCGATCGAATCCAGCGCCCGAGATGAAACGTCACGCGCGGCACGCGGTACCCGGCGGCCGCCGGCCCACGGGCGATCAACGCCGTGAGCTCGCCGGCCAGCGCCGGCGGGACGCGCTCGTCGGCGTCCAGTGAAAAGATCCAGTCGTGACTGGCCTGCGCGGCCGCGAAGTTCTTCTGCTCGACGTACCCCGGCCACGGCCGGACGATCACGCGATCGGTGAACCGCCGCGCCATCGCAACGGTATCGTCGGTGCTCTCGCTGTCGACGACAACGATCTCATCCGCCCACGAGAGCGACTCGAGGGCGGCCGTGATGTTGGCGGATTCGTTGAAGGTGATGACTGTGGCCGTCACAGGCACGGCCACAAGTCTAACGTGCCTCGGGTGCGTACGGTGCGAAAGGTGCCTATTGCCCGAAGAGCGGCGCCTGCTGGACGGCCGAGTAGTTCACCACCGACTTGGCGTACTCGACCAGCGCGATGAGTTCGGCGTTACGGGCGATGTTGAGGTCGCGCTGCGCCGTCAGCACGAAGAAGCTGCTGGTCATGCCGGCCTGGTACTTCTTCTCCTCGGCCTCGAGGCGCTTCTCGGCGAGCGCGCGCGACGCGCGCGTCGCGTCGACGCGCTTGGCGTTGGTCTGGACGTTGCGCCCCGCCTCGCGGACCTGCGTGGCCACCTGCAGCTCGAGAACGGCGAGCTGCCGTTGCGATTGCGTTTGCTGCAACCGGGCGCGCGCCAGCTGCGCTTCCTGCGACGAGCCGCCGATGGGGTAGGACATGTTCAATTGCAGGTTCCAGCCCGGGAAGTCGCCGGCGAACGCCGACGTCAGCGTGCTGAAATAGCTCTGCTGCGCGCTCGACTGCACCGCGCCGGTCGGCAGCCCGGTCACCGGGTCGGGAGCACGCGACACCTGCAGACCGCCGATGGCGCGGGCGTTGTAGTTCACCGATGCATTCACTTCGGGCAACGTCTGGTTGCGGAAGAAGCGGATATTGACGTCGTTGATCTCGAGATTGCGCCGCGCCATCTCCAGGTCGGTGCGCTTGCCGAGGGCGTTCTTCACCGCGGCGTCGATGTCGACCGCGGTGGGCGTGAACGTCACCGTGTCGATCGGCTCGATCCGCGCCGTCCAGAAGTCCGGAGACGAGGGGTTGAACACCAGCACCCGCACCTGGTCCTGCTGCCGCTCGATCGCCGCTTCGGCGAGAATCACCGCTTCTTCACGGGTCGCCACTTCCGCTTCCGCCTGCACGATGTCGAGCGGCGCCATGGTGCCGATCTCGACGCGGGCGCGGTTGTCCTTCAGCGACTGGCGCGCGAGGTCGAGGGACTGGCGCTGCACCCCGAGACTGGCAATCGCGCCCATCAAGTCGTAGTAGGCGTTGCGCACGTTGCGCACCGTCACCGCGATCGACTGTTCGAGCTGGGTGCCGGCGATATCCCGGTTCTTCTCGCTGATCAGCAGCTGCTGCCGCGTGCCGTCGATTCTGAAATTGCGCAGCAGCGGCTGGATGTAGGTGGCGGCGACCACCGCATTGATCTGCGGATTGAAGCTCTGAAACAGGTTGGTCGTGGTGCTGCGCGTGTTGTTCCAGCGCACGTCGTAGCTGCCGCCGCCCCAATTGGTCAGCG
Source organism: uncultured Acidobacterium sp. (assembly GCA_964513235.1). GTDB lineage: Bacteria > Acidobacteriota > Vicinamibacteria > Vicinamibacterales > UBA2999 > 12-FULL-67-14b. Next base: position 59,801 of record CAZEMI010000222.1, on the reverse strand, counting down.
ACGCCACGCCGAAGTTGAAGATCGAATTGCCGCTGGTGATGCCGGTACTTCCGCCGCCGGCGTCGAGGAAGCTGGTGGACGGTTGCGTCGCGTCGGACGTGCTGAACGTCGACACGAAATTCGGGGTGTAGGAGGCGCGAAACTGGGCCGTTGACAGATCCTGCAACTGCGGATTGATCCGCTGGACCTGCAAGTCGAGGTTCTGTTCCAGGGCGGTGGCCACCGCATCGTCGATGCTCATGCGGCGGACCACATCCGGCTGCGAAACCGGCGGGATCGTGGGACTTGTCTGCGCGTGAACAGACGACGCCCCAAAAACGGACACCGCGGACGCCACCAGGCCGGCGGCGACGGCCGTCCGGGCACAAAAACGCTTGTCTAAACGCATCACACTGCTACTCCATTCCGTTCGTAGGAAATCGAGGCTCTGCAAACCGTGGCAACAGCAAAAGCGGTGCCGCCGGGCGTGACCTCAGCCCAACATCATAGACGTGATAGGAAGAAGTACGGTTTCACCTTCGTCCGCCTTCGCGCCGGACGGGCTTGCCGGCGCTTCCGCCTCCGCTCAAGGAGCTACGGCGGACAAGTCGGCGAGACAGGCTGGTACCGCTCGATATACTGCCCTGGCATGACCGAATCGGACGTTTTGACCATGTTCCGGCAATCCGGAGCGCTGCTGGAAGGCCACTTTCGCCTCACGTCAGGGTTGCATAGCCCGGGATACCTGCAGTGTGCGCTGGTGCTCCAGCATCCGAAACATGCGGAGGCGCTGGGCGCGGCGCTGGGCGCGCTCGTGCGACCGCTGAGCGCGGTCACGGTGCTGTCGCCGGCCCTTGGCGGCATCGTGATTGGGCAGGAGGTGGGACGGGCCCTCGGGATCCGCGCCATTTTTGCGGAACGGCAGGACGGCGCGTTGACGCTGCGCCGCGGCTTTGCCCTCGACCCCGGCGAGAAAGTACTCGTCGTCGAAGACGTGGTGACCACCGGCGGCTCCACGCGCGAGACGATGGACGTGGCGCGCGCGGCGGGCGCGGTCGTGGTGGGCGCCTGCGCGGTGGTCGATCGCAGCGGCGGCAAGCAGGGGCTCGATGTGCCGTTCCATGCGCTCTTACCCATGGAGGTCCACACCTACTCGCCTGAGGCTTGCCCGCTTTGCGGCAAGGGCGTGCCGGTGAGCAAGCCTGGTTCGCGGAAATAAATTGTCAAATGACTGAATGACGATTTAGTGACTGTTTGGCGGTTGGGTGATCTTGTGAGCTGGAGATTCTATTGTCGCGATTGACGATCGTCGATTGGCAAATTGAATCCGACGATTTCCGATCGTCGATCACCCAACAGTCACGCCATCGGTCAATTGTCGATTGACAATGTCCCGCACGCTCAAGCTGACCATCGCCTACGACGGCACCGCTTACGCCGGATGGCAGCGGCAGGCGAATGCGCACTCCATCCAGGCCGCCATCGAAGATGAAATGGCCGCGATCGTTGGCGCGCACAATGCGCTCAACGCCGCCGGGCGCACCGATGCGGGGGTGCACGCGGCGGCGCAGGTCGCGAGCATCAGCATCGATCATCCCATCGCCTGCGATGAGCTGTTGCGCGCGCTCAATGGGCGCCTCAAGGACGGCGACATCCGCATCCGGCAGATCGAGGAGACCTTCGAACGGTTCGACGCGCGCATCTACGCCAAGACCAAGACGTATCGCTACGCGATCTGGAACGGCGCCACGCCCAGCCCGTTTTTTCGCCACGTGGTGTGGCACGTCCCGCACCGGCTCGATCTCGATCGGATGATCGACGCCGCGGCGGCGCTCGTCGGCGAGCACGACTTCGCCGCGTTCCAGGGCCGCGGCAGCGACGTGCTGACCACCGTGCGCACGGTGCTCTCGGCGGAGCTGGTGGAGATGAACCTCCACACCGATCAGCCGATCGCGCTGTCGCCGCTGGATGATGGCGCGCCGCATGCCGACGGCCGGCTGCTGCGATTCGAGATCAGCGGCACGGGTTTTCTGCGCCACATGGTGCGGATCATTGTCGGCACGCTCGTCGACATCGGCCGCGGCCAACTTGAAGTGTCGGATATGGCGCGCATCATTGCGTCGCGCGATCGACGCCGGGCTGGCCAGACGGCACCACCGCACGGGCTGATGCTCTGGAAGGTGACTTACTAAGTGTGCACAGCGTGCACAGGGTGCGCGAAGATCAGAGGCGGCCCTTCTCACCGCCTCATTTGCTGTTATCGTTTTGCTTGCATTGTTCTGCCGGATGGCAGGACCCCGACGCCAGGGAGGTTTCCGTATGACTGTTTCGGCCCGCGCGCATGTCGCGCCGCTCATCCTCACCTTCATCGCCGCGTTGACCGTCGTGGCGGCGCCCGCCCGCGCGCAGTCGCAGGCCACCACAGGCACCATCGAGGGCATCGTCACGGATTCGTCCGGTGCCGTGGCGCCGGGCGCGACGATCCTGCTCACGCATGATGCCACGGGGTTCAAGCGGGAGGTGGTGACCGACGCCAACGGCCGTTACCGCGGCATCGCGCTGCCGCTCGGTACTTACCGCGTCGAAGCCGCCCTCGAGGGCTTCGGCAGGGCCGCGCGCAACGGCGTCGTCCTGGCCGTCGGCCAGACCCTGAGCATCGACTTCACGCTCGCTCCGGCCGCGCTCACGCAGGAAGTGATAGTGACCGGAACGCCGCTCATCCAGACAACGCGCTCCGAGCAGACCGCGCTGATTGACGAAAAGGCGATCGGCAACCTCGCGATCAACGGCCGCAACTTCCTCGACTTCGTGAAGCTGGCGCCGACGGTCGGCATTGTGCAGGGCCCGGACGGGGCGGAAATCAGCATCAACGGCCAGCGCGGCATCTACAACAACGTCATGATCGACGGCGCCGACGCCAACAACCCGTTTTTCGGCGAGCAGCGCGGTGGCCAGCGTCCCAAGTACATCGTCAGCCTCGAGGCGGTGAAGGAATTCCAGGTCGTCACCGACGGCGCGTCGGCGGAGTTCGGCCGATCGGCCGGCGGCTTCGTGAATATGGTTACGAAGAGCGGCACCAATACCAGAACCGGCACGGCGTTTTATTTCGGCCGCTACGGCGCGCTGCTGTCCGAGAACTCCGACGGCACGAAAGACGACGACTTCAGCCAGCATCAGTTCGGCGGGTCGTTCGGCGGTCCGCTGAAAAGGGATCAGGCGTTTGTGTTCGTGTCGTGGGATCAGAACGAAGAAGAGCGGCTGAAATCGAAATCGGCGTTCGAGGATCGGACCATCAACCCGAACGGCGAGGGCATCCGGCTGCTGAACATTCTCGAGACCCGATTCGGCCTGCCGAGCGAAGGCGGCGCGGCCAATCCGATGCCGCAGACCAACGACGCGCGGGTGTTTCTCGGCAAGATCGATTTCAACCTGGCGGATCGGCATCAGGCCAGCGTGCGCTATGCCTATTCGTGGGCCGAGCAGGTCAACGGCACCTTCGACGTGCCGACGTGGACCGTGAGCGCGAACGGCATCGAACAGGATCGCAGCCACTCGGTGGTGGCGCAGTTGAACAGCGTGTTCGGCCAAGCCGTCAACGAGGCACGCGTCCAGTACGCGCGCGAGCCACGGCCGCGCCCGTACGTCGGTCCGGATCTGCCCGACACCGCCATCGCGAACTTCCCGGGCGGCCAGGACCGCTCGTTCCGTTTCGGCCGGCCGTTCTTCCTGCCGATCAACGACGCCACGGATCAGCGCTTTCAGGCGTCCAACAGCCTGACGCTGGCGCGTGGCGCGCATCTCCTCAAGGCCGGCGCCGAGATCAACTGGACGTCGATGACGCAGGTCTTCCAGGGCTTCGCGCGCGGCCGCTACATCTTCACCGGGGGCATGCCCCAGTTCGAGGCGTTCCTCAACGCGCCGACGTCGGATGGCGCGCTGTCGTCGTTCGTCCTCTACCTGCAGCGCGTTCCTCTCGGCGGGCGATCGATCGAGGACTCGGGCCGGCAGGACATTCCCGTGTGGGAGCCGGCGGTTTACCTCCAGGACAAATGGAGCATTCGTCCGAACCTCACCCTCAACGCGGGCCTGCGATGGGAAGGGCACAACAGTCCGCCCATGCTGACGCCGCCGTCGGAGACGCCGTACGCAGAGTACTTCAGCGATCCCAGGTTCCCGACAGACACGGGCGAGATTCCGGATGACTGGAGCGGCTGGCAGCCGCGCCTCGGACTGTCGTGGGATCCCGGCGGCAACGGCCGCACGGTCGTTCGCGGCACGGCGGGGATGTTCAAGGCGCGCACGCCCGGCCTGGTCTGGGCCAATCCGCGCACGGCCAACGGCGTCATCTTTGCGACCTACACGGGCGTGATCGTTCCCGGCTCCAACTTCGGCGTGCCGACGTTCCCGAACGTCGTGTCGACGACCGGCTTTGCCAACACCAACCCGGGTGTGTCGGTGGTCGACAAGGACTTCAAGAATCCCGAGAGCACTCAGTTGAGCGCGTCGGTCGAGCGCGAACTGATGCCGATGCTCGCGTTCGGAGCGGCGGTCAACTATGCGAAGACGAATTACCTGAGCCGCTTCACCGACCCGAACGTCGACTTTACCGCGACGGTTGGCGCCGATGGGCGTCCGATATACGCGGGCACCGGCTCGCCGAACCGCCCGTTCCCGACACTCGGGCAGGTGCTGACAACCGAGAGCACTGGCAAGAGCGAGTACACGGCCCTGGTACTGACGGCGACCAAGCGGTACAGCGACCATTGGCAGATGCAGGCCAATTGGGTCATCTCCGAAGACAAGTCGGACGATGACAACGAGCGCGACCCGTTTACGGTGCGATATGCCGACCTGCTGAATCTCGAGTCGGAGTACAGCCTTTCGGATCGGCACAGCCGGCACCGAGTGAACGTGTTCGCGCTGACGGATTTACCCCGGGGCATACAGGTGAGCGCGCTCGTGCAATACCGCTCGGCGAATCCGACGACGGGGACGGACCTGCTCGGTTCTGATGCCAACAACGACGGCCAGGCCAACGACCGCAAGTACGTCAACGGGCGCGATGTCGGCCGCAACAAACAGACGAAGGACAACGAGTTCTTCACGATCGATCTGCGGGCGTCGAAAATCGCGGCGCTCGGCGGCGGCAAGTCCGTCGAGGTGCTGGTCGAGGTGTTCAATCTGACGAACAGCGCCAACAACATCGTCTCGCAGATCAGCGGCGGCCTGCTGTTCGACTTCAGCGGCACGATCCGGAGCGGCGCGGGCGATCCGCGCCAGGCGCAGGTGGGCCTGCGGTTCCGTTTCTGAGTCAGGCGCGCGGGCTCAGCCCGGACGCTGCCAGCCGTTCGAGGACGGCTGGCAGTTCTTTCAGGTGCGCGATCTGGTGATAGCGCGCCTCGACGAGGTCCTCCGGAGCAACGCGCTCGTGGACCCACTCCACCGTGTACGGCACCAGCACTGCGTGCGCGCCGGCATCGAGTGCCGGCAGGATGTCGGACTTGAGCGAGTTTCCAACCATGACGAACCGCCCGGGTGCGACGGCGTAGCGCGCCATCACACGTTCGTAGGCGCGCCGGTTTTTCTCCGAGACGACCTCGATCCCCTGAAAGAGCCGGCCCAGACCTGAACGTGCCAGCTTCGCTTCCTGATCCAGCAAATCCCCTTTCGTGACGAGGATGAGCGGGACGCGGGCCGCGAGCGCCTCGACGGCGTCCTCGACACCCTCGATCAGCTCGATGGGGGAGCCGAGCATGGCTCGTCCCCACTCGATGATCTCGCGGACGTCCGCGCCGTCGAGCCGGCCGCCGGTGAGCTCGAGCGACGTTTCGATCATCGACAGGACGAAGCCTTTGACGCCGTAGCCGAAGTGCTGGAGGTTGCGGCGCTCGGTCGCGTACAGCCGATCGTCGATCCCCTCGACCGGCCCGTACTTTGCGATCAGCGCGCTCAGCCGCTCCCGGGTTGAAGTGTAGTTAGGCTCGTTGTGCCAGAGCGTGTCGTCGGCGTCGAGCGCCACGAGGTCAATCATCACCGCGCCTGCGGGTCGCGGGCGCTGACGAGATCGTCCGGAGACGGCTTTCCCAGCCACAGATTCAGCACCCACACCAATCCTGCCGCGGCGACGATCACCATCAGCAGTCGCAGGAACGACGCCGCCTCGGCGAGAGTGAAGACCGGCCAGCGGTAACCCATCAGCACGGTGCCGCGATCGGTGGCCCAATGCCACGCCGTGTGCGCGACGAGCGCCGAGAGCAGGATCGTTCCCATCCGCTCCGCCACCACGAATCGAAACAGCAGACCAAGCGCGGGGACCATGATCAGCAGCACCAGCAGCTGGCCGATCTCCACGCCCACATTGAACGCCAGCAGCGACGCCACCAGGTGATCGCCGGCAAACTGCAATCGCTCGCGCAGGAGAAACGAGAAGCCAAAGCCGTGGATCAGCCCGAAGCCGAATGTCACCGCCCATCGCCGCTGCAGATTCGCGCCGGCGATGTTTTCGAACGCCATATACAGGATCGAGATGGCGATCAGCGTTTCGATCAGCGGCGGGAACCACAAGCTGTCGGGCGCCATGCCGTATGCCGAGGCGATCAACGTCACCGAATGCGCCACGGTGAAGGCCGTGACGACGATCACCAGCGGGCGGAACTGGCGGAAGGGGATCACCAGGCACAGCAGGAACAGCAGGTGGTCGATGCCTTCGAGAATGTGAAAAAAGCCCTCGCGCGCGAACAGGAAGAACGCCTGGTGCCAGCGCGGATCGAGATGCACGATGCCGGTGTCGGCGTGCACGTCGAAGGCGCGCTCCGGTTGGCCCGGCTGCTGGAAGCGCAGCACGACGTTGACCTGCAGGCCGAGCCGCGTCAGGCCTGGACGGATCGCGAAGTCGGACTGGTCCGAGGTGATGGGGTACTCGAACGCAATGTCCATCATCCCCTGCTCCCAGTAGATCTGCGTGCCCTGGTCGAGCCTGGGACCGGTGAGGATGTTGGCGCGCGCTTCGTCGTAGGAGTCGAACGATCGATCGGAGGGCAGCGAGACGCGGGCGCCGGTCACGCGCGGGCGTCCGACGCGCTGGCCGTTCTCGTAGAGCTCGACGAAATCGACGATCCATAACGTCGCGGCGTCGTTTAGCGCGCGGTCGACGCGCGAAAAGTCGAGGAAGCCGTTGTTGAGGGTCGGCACCTCGACGTCGCGCATGCTGTTGAGGGGCGCGCGGAGCAGCAGGGTGAGGGTCTGGCCTTCGGGCCGGACAAAGCCAAAGACGGTGACCTCGTTGGGCACTTCATGGGCGCCCAGTCCGGGCGCCAGCGCCACCAGCACGGCCGTGACAACCGCCAATCGGCTCAATGCTTTGCTGGGAATTTTCGTTGCTGCTTCCACGCTCGACACAGGTATTGGTCCTCAGTATACTGGCGCCCGCCAGAGTGGCGAGGCGGCTGCGCCTCGCCAGGCAGTATGCTTTTGCGCGACCTCCGGTCGCGCGGGGGAGCCAAGATGGAACGGGTAACCAGGAATCGCAAGTTCTACGTGGGCGCGGCATTTGTCGCGATCCTGCTTGCGCTCGGCGCAGGCCAGGCGCTGCTCGATCAGACCGCGGCGCAAGCCAAGCAGGTGCCGAGGTTTGAAGTGGATCCGTATTGGCCAAAGCCGCTGCCCAACAACTGGGTTCACGGCATGACCATCGGCATCGGCATCTCCGCCGACGATCACGTGTGGGTGATCCATCGCGGCAACGATCCGGGCAATCTCGATCGCACCGAGCTCGCGGTGGTGAAGCCAGGTGCACCGCGGGTGGGCGAATGCTGCAATCCGGCGCCGCCGGTGCTCGAGTTCGACCAGGCCGGCAATCTTGTCGGCAGCTGGGGCGGACCGTCGAAGGACGGCTCGTATGACTGGCCGGAAAGCAACCACGGCATCGTGGTGGACCACAAGGGCTTCGTGTGGATCGGCGGCAACGGCGGCAACGATGCCCACATCCTGAAGTTCACGCGCGACGGCAAGTTCGTGGCGCAGTACGGCAAGGCCGGCGCGCGCCTCGCGCCCGGAGCTGCCGGCGGCAAGCCGAGCTATGTCAGAAACAGCATGGACATGAACAACTTCGGCCGCGTGGCCAAGATCTTCATCGATCCGAAGGCGAATGAAGGCTACCTCGCCGACGGCTACTTCAACCGCCGCGTCGCGGTGATCGACCTCGACAGCGGTAAGATCAAGCGGTTCTGGGGCGCGTATGGCAACCCGCCGACCGATGAGGACCTCGGGCCCTATGATCCATCGGCGCCGGTGGCCAAGACGTTCCGCAATCCGGTGCACTGCGCCGAGATGGCCAACGACGGCATGGTCTACGTCTGCGACCGTCCGAACGACCGCGTCCAGATCTTCACGCGCGAAGGCAAGTTCGTGAAGGAAGTGTTCGTCGCCAAAGAGACCCGCGCCGACGGTTCGGTGTGGGACATCGCCTTCTCGAAGGACCCGCAGCAGGCGTGGCTCTACATGGCCGACGGCGTCAACGAGCACGTGCGCGTGTTCAACCGCCAGACCATGGAAGAGGTCTACAACTTCGGCTACGGCGGCCGCCAGCCGGGCATGTTCCTCGGCGTGCACAGCATTGCCGTGGACTCGCGGGGCAACATTTACACGACGGAGACCTACACGGGCAAGCGCCTGCAAAGGTTCATGAACAAGGGCATGGGCGCGGTGCCGAAGAGCGGACAAGTACCGTGGCCAACCACGAGCCGATAGCTCGGTAGCTGAAGAATGTCGAGGCCGGCCTGGGAAACCTGGCCGGCCTTTTCGTTGTACTATCCGAAGACCGACTCCATGAGCCTCGATCAATTGCTGGAGTGGATTCCCGCCGGCGGTCCTGAAGAAGAGTTGGCGCGCCAGGTCGAATTCAATCGGCTGCCTCGCCACGTGGCCATCATCATGGATGGCAACGGGCGGTGGGCCGGCGAGCGGCACCTGCCTCGCGTGGAAGGGCACCGCGCCGGCGTGGAAGCCGTGCGCGACGTGGTGGAATCCTCCGCGCGTCTCGGCCTGGAAGTCCTCACCCTCTACGCGTTTTCCGTCGAGAACTGGAAGCGGCCGGCGGCTGAAGTCAGCACCCTGATGATGCTGCTCAAGCGGTACCTCGGCCTCGAGCTCGCGACGCTGCTGCGCAACAACATCCGCTTCAACGTGATTGGCCGTGTCGAGGCGCTGCCGCCCGACATCCGCACCGAGCTGCTCGAAGCCGAACACAAGACCGCGAAGAACACCGGCATGCTGTTCAACATTGCGTTGAACTACGGCGGACGGTCGGAAATCGTCGATGCGGCGCGCCGCATCTTGTCTTCTGGTCTTGCTCCGCAAGACCTGGACGAAGATCGCTTCGCGCAGTTCCTCTACACGGCCGGCCAGCCGGATCCGGATCTGCTGATCCGCACGAGCGGCGAGATGCGCGTCAGCAACTTCCTGCTGTGGCAGATCGCCTATGCCGAGATCTGGGTCACCGACACACTGTGGCCCGACTTCCGCTGCCGCCACCTGCTCGAAGGGGTCGTCGCCTATCAGAAGCGCGATCGGCGGTTTGGCGGCATCACCTCGCCCGTGCCTGCTGGAGTTCGGTGAGCAAACCAAGCCCCAAGCCCCAAGTCCCAAGTCCCCGATGACCCGAGTCCTGAGCGGCGTCACCCTCGCCGCCGTCGCGCTGGCCCTGATCTGGTTCCTCGATTCACCCGCGCTCCTCGGCGTGGCCCTCGCCGTGGCGGCGCTGGCCTTCCACGAATACGACCACATCGTCGATCGCATCGGCGCGAAGGTGCCGTACCTGACGGCGCTGCTGACGACGCTGTTGGCGTGCGCGATGGTGCCGTTTCGATGGGTCGACATCGAGTCCGTGCTCGCCGCGTCGCTGCTGCTCGTGGCCCTCAACGTGCTCGCGTCGGAGCGGGAGGGGCGGCCGTTGCTCGTCGATACCTCGGCGGCCATGCTCGCCCCGATCTACATCGGCTTACCGTTAGGCAGCCTGGTCGGCGTGCACGCGATCGCCGGCAGGGAAGCCGTGCTGCTGTTGATCGCGACCGTGGTAGTGAGTGACACCGCGCAGTTCTACACCGGGAAGACACTCGGCCGCACGCCGTTGGCGCCCAGGCGCAGCCCGAAGAAAACGCGCGAGGGCGCGGTGGGCGGATTCATCGTGGCGCCGGCCTTTCTCGCGATCGCCGGCTCGTATTGGCTGCCGATCTATCCGTGGTGGTGGCACGCCAGCCTCGGGCTCGGCATCGTCGTGGCGGGCATCATCGGCGATCTGTTCGAGTCGATGCTCAAGCGGGCCGCGGAGATGAAAGACAGCGGCACGTTGATCCCCGGCCACGGCGGCGTGCTCGATCGCATCGACGCGCTGCTGTTCGCCACGCCGGTCTTCTACTTCTTTCTTCGGACGGTCTAATGCAAGGGTTCGACGCGTTCCAATGGTTCCAAATCGTTCCCCAACCTCTGGAACCTTTGGAACAATTGGAACCTTTGGAACCATTGTGAAGCGCATCGCCATCCTCGGCTCGACGGGATCGATCGGCACCAGCGCGCTGGACGTGGCGCGCACGCATGCGGATCGCGTGGAGGTGGTCGGGCTGGCGGCGGCCACCAACGTTGGCGCGATGGTGAAGCAGATCCTGGAGTTCCGTCCGCGCGCCGTGGCGATGGCCACCGGCGAGGCGATGGACAAGCTGCGCGCCGTGCTGGGCGGCTCACCGGCGGAGCTCTCGGGCGTCGGCAACGACGGTCTGTGCGAGATCGCGACGCATCCGGACGTGGACGTGGTGCTGTGCGCCTCTTCTGGAACGGCGGCACTCGACGCGGTGCTGGCGGCGATCGAGGCCGGCAAGACGATTGCCCTCGCCAACAAGGAAGTGCTGGTGATGGCCGGCGGCATCGTGATGGATGCGGCGCGCCGCAAAGGCGTGGCGGTGCTGCCCGTCGACAGCGAGCACAACGCCATTCACCAGTGCCTGCACGGCCGAAAGGAAGGCGAGCTGCGGCGGTTGATTCTCACCGCATCGGGCGGCCCGTTCCGCGGCCAATCGCTCGCGGCGCTCGAAAAGGTCACGGCGGAGGACGCCCTGAAACATCCGACGTGGCAGATGGGACCGAAGATCACGATCGACTCGGCCACGCTCATGAACAAGGGCCTGGAAGTGATCGAGGCGCACTGGCTGTTCGGCGTGCCGCCAGCCTGCATCGAAGTGCTGGTGCATCCGCAGTCGATCGTGCATTCGATGGTCGAGCTCAAAGACGGATCGATCATCGCGCAGATGGGCATGACCGACATGCGGCTGCCGATCCAATACGCGTTCGCGTATCCCGATCGCTGGGACGCGCCGGTGCCCTTTCTCGATCTCACTCAGGTCAAGCCGCTGGAATTTCATCGGCCGGCGTGGGATGACTTTCCGTGCCTGAAGCTGGCCTACCGCGCCCTTGAAGCCGAACGCAGCCTGCCGATCGTGTTGAACGCGGCCAACGAGATCGCCGTATCGTCTTTTCTAGAGGGCCGCCTCGGCTTCACGCACATTCCACAAGTGATTGAGCAGGCGATGGATGCCCATACGCCCGAGCCGGCGACGACGCTGGCCGAGGTGCGGCGGGTCGACGCGTGGGCCCGGATGCACGCGGCCGAGCTGGCGAGGGAGTTAGAATCAATACGGTGACTACGCTTCTGGCCTTTCTCTTCGTGCTCGGCGTGCTCGTGTTCATTCACGAGCTCGGCCACTTCCTGCTCGCGCGCTGGAACGGCGTGCGCGTGCTCACCTTCTCGCTCGGGTTCGGGCCGAAGATTCTCAAGGTCCAGCGCGGCGACACGGAGTACTGCATCAGCATCATCCCGCTCGGCGGCTACGTGAAAATGGCCGGCGAGAATCCCGAGGATCAGCCGACGGGCCGGGACGATGAGTTCCTGGCGAAGACGAAGTGGCAGCGCTTTCAGATCCTGATCGCCGGGCCGGTGATGAACATCCTGCTGGCGGTGGTCCTGCTGGCGGTGGTGTTGATGCAGGGCGCCGACGTGCTCGCGCATCTCGACCAACCGGCAACCATCGGCGCGGTGCAGCCGGGATCACCTGCGGAGAAGGCCGGCATCCAGCCCGGCGACATCATCACCCAGTTCGGCTCGGCGGAAATCACGACGTGGGAACACCTCGAGATGGCCGTTGCCGGGCGGCCTGAGCGCGAGGTCGACGTGGTGCTGATTCGGGGCGGCCGCGAAGAGCGATTGAAGGTGCGCCCCGATCTCAGGGAAGTGAAGACGCGCAACAACGCGACCTTCGAAATCGGCACCATCGGCGTGCTGCCGGATGTCTATCCCAGCGTCCTCTCGTTCGTGTCGGGGAAACCGGCAGAGTCGTCCGGCCTCAAAGTTGGCGACCAGATTCGGGCCATCGACGGCGAGCGTATGGTGTTCGTCTTGCAAGCGATCGAGACGATCTCGCAGAAGCCCGGTGACCAGCCGATCGTGTTCACTGTCCGCCGCGATGGTGTCGATCAAGCCATTGCGGTGACGCCGTACCGGGAAGGCGACCGAACGCTCGTCGGCATGTATATGCGCGATGCCAGGCGGACGTTCAAGCCGACGCCGATCGAGGCGATCGGCATGAGCATCCAGCGCAACATCGAAATGTCCGGGCTGATCCTCAACACGCTGAAGGATCTCTTCACCGGCGAAGCCTCACCCAAGCAGTTGATGGGCCCGGTGGGCATCGCGCAGTTGTCCGGTGAATCCGCGCAGGACGGCTGGATTTCGCTCCTGGCGCTGATGGCGGCAATCAGCCTGAACCTCGGCCTGCTGAACCTGATGCCGATTCCCGTGCTCGACGGCGGCCACATCTTCATCATGGCCATCGAAACCATCTCGCGCCGCGACTTCAGCCTGCAGATGAAAGAGAAGATGCTGTTTGTCGGCTTCGTGCTGCTGATGACGCTGATGGTGACGGTGATCTACAACGATCTCACGCGAATCGCGTGGATCGAAAACCTCATGCCCTGGCGCTAAGAGCCAAGGTGCGCAGGGTGCCTAAGAGCTTCTGAAATTGCTGGCGATGGCCTCGGCAAACGAGCCTAGCGACCCTTCCTGTTGTTGAACCGCCGGGGCGATGTGCGCCCGGTTGGCGGCGTCGGCGGCCGAGGCGCCCAGCGTGGCGACCACGGTATGACTGAGTAGATCCGACGCCTGGTCTGCGCCGTAGGTGGCGGCAAAATTCAACACCGCGGATGCGCTGGTGAACGTGACCAGGTCGATCTTCCGATCGAGCAGCTGGCGATAGACATCCACGTCGGTGTCGCTGACCACTTCGGCGCCATGCGCGCGGAGCAGGCCGGCGATATCACCCGGTTCGTCGCTGGAGTCCATCACGAGCGCGCGGCGTCCGAACAGCGCGCGCGAATCGAACCAGCGCAGGTGCTCGCGGAAATTGACCACCTTGCCGACGATCAACAGCGCCGCCTCGGTGATCGGCTGTTCCTTCAACCGTTCGGCGAGCGCCTGCAACGTGCCGGCGATGGTGCGCTGCGACGATAACGTGCCGTGGATGATGATCGCCGCGGCCTCGTCCGGCGATCGGCCGTGCTCGATCAGCGAGAGCAGCATCTTCGGCAGCTGCTTCGGTCCCGCGTAACAGGCAATCGTGCCATCGAGCTCGGCCAGACTGTCCCAGCGCACGCGCGCCTTCTCGCGGCCATCGTCTTCATGGCCGCGCACGAACGTCACCGTATCGCCGCCGCCGTGATATGTGATCGGAATACCCGCGTACGCGGTGGCGCCCACCGCCGCCGGCACCCCGGGCACGACTTCGAATCTCACGCCTTGCTCGTGCAGGAACAACGCTTCCTCACCGCCGCGGTCGAAGAAGAACGGGTCGCCCCATTTGAGACGCGCCACGATCTTGCCTTCGCGCGCCTTCTCGGCCAGCAGGTAGCAGATCGCCTCTTGGTCGCGTGGCTCGGGCGCCGCGCTGCCGACGTCGATGCGCTCGGCGTTGTCCGGTGCCACGTCGAGGAGGTCGGGATGCACGAGGTGATCGAAGATCACCACGTCAGCCTGCTGCAGGCAGCGGTAGCCGCGCAGCGTAATCAGATCCGGGGCGCCCGGTCCGGCGCCGATCAGGTAAACAGTGGATCGCACGGGGGCAATAGTAATGCAGGGACTTGGGACTTGGGTCTTGGGACCTGCATTGCCCAGGACTCAAGACCCAGGACCCAGGACCCAGGACTCAAGACCCAAGACCCAGGACCCAAGACCCAGGACCCAAGACCCAAGACCCTTACGATACCGGTCCGTAATATCCCCGTTTCGTCCTTGCCGTCGTGTTCGGACGCGCCACCTGCACGACCAGGCGGCGGAAGGCGCCGTCGCGCCGGGGGTTCTTCGACGCGTAGCCCATCGAGTACTGGCTCGACAGCTCGTCGGCGATCTGGGCGTAGACGTCCTTCAGGTCCTCGATCTTCTGTGCAAAGAACGCGCGCGCGCCGGTCTCCTGCGCCAGCTGGCGGAGCACGAACTCGGCTTCGCGGAAGCCGCGCAGCGCGCTGGTCTCGCGCGGCTGCAGGCCGATGGTGTAGATCGCCGTCTCGGATCGCTTCGCCAGCTCGAGCACTTCCTCGAAGCTGACCAGGCTCGAGGTGTCCTCGCCGTCCGACAACACCACGATCGCCTGGCGGCGAATCTCGTCGGGGTTCTTGGCCCGGACCTTGGCGAGCTCCTTCAACGAGATATAGACGGCGTTATGCAGCGCCGTCGATCCACCCGGCGACGTGGTGCGAATCGCGGCCTCGAGCTCCTCGATCTTGTTGGTGAAGCCCAGCTTGATCTCGACGCGGCTGTCGAAGTCCACGACCTGCGCGAGGTCCTGGCCGCGGATCCGCTTCGCGAACCCGATCGCCGCTTCCTGCGCGTGCTCCATCCGCTGTTCCATGCTCGCGCTCGAGTCGATCAGCAGCGACAACGCGATCGGCAGATTGCTGCGATTGAAAAAGCTGAGCTCCTGCTTGGCGCCGTCCTCGAAGACGGAAAAGTCCGCCTCTTCGAGGTCCGTCACGTAACGCCCCTGGCTGTCGGTCACGGTCACGTTCACTGACACCAGCTCGACGCCGGCGCGGAACACCTGCGGCGCGGCTGGTGCTTGCGGCGCCGCGGCCCCCGCCTGGGGGCGGTCCGCCTCCGTTAAAGCTACGGCGGATCGTTCGGTGGACAGCACGGCAGCGGCGGCGATGGCAACGCAGAGCGCGAGACGCATGTCTGGGATTACCTCAGCGCCTGGCCTCGCGCGGGGCCGCCGGCGGCGACGATCCCGGGCTTGGCGGCAGACACGTCAATCTTCTCCGGTGGAATCAACGTCTGCGGACGCCCGTAGACGACGCGGTGCTGGCTCTTGAGGATCGCGGCGAGCTCCTGGAGCCTGCCTTCAAACGCCTGGCTGGTGAGGATGTCGGTGCGTGTGCCGCCGCTGGTCTTCGGCCCCATGTCGAACACGTGGGCGCGATTGCGCGCCGCATCATCGAGCGAGCTGCCTGCCGGCGTGTTCAGGATCACCGCGTGCATTTGCGCGCCGCCGCGGGCGAGCGCGTCGAGCACGTCCCGGTAATGCCGGGTGCTGAACTCGATGTTCTCCGCGGTGACGATCACCATCGCGGCGCGATCTTCCTCGCGCTGCTGCAGGCCGCGGCTGATCTCGTGGATGGCATCGAGCAACGTCGCGCCCGAATCGGGCATCGCGAACACGCGGCCGGCGCCGTCCTGCAGCTGCTTCTGATCGGTGGTGTAGTCCCGGAGGATGGTCGGCCGATCGGCGATGCCGATGATCGACACCGGGCCAAGGCCGTCGAGGGCCTTGACCAACGACTGCAGCGCGCGGCGAGTGTCGGCGATGTTGGCGGTCGCGGCCTGGGTGTTGTCGACGAGGATGGCCACCGCCATGGGCGAGGTGGCCGGCGTGACGCGCAACACCTCGCGCGCGGCGCCGTCTTCGCGCACCACGAAATCGCGCACGCCGAGGCCGGTGATCGGCACGCGGGTCTTTTCGTCGAACGCGCTGACGTACAGGACGCGTTCATTGGCTTGTGCGGTCACAGAAGGCGCAGAACTCTCCAGGGCCACAGAAGGCACCGAAAGCACAGAACTTGCGGCGCACACGACGGCGACGCTCCCGGCCGCGAACCGAGCAAGGTATCCACTCATAATCTGTCTACTCCGCGTCTTTCACCGCGGCGGGCGCTACGGCCAGTATGCCACCGATTAACACCGATTAGGCGCAGAGGGTAGCCACCGATTCACACCGATTAGACACAGAAAATCGGTGCCTAATCGGCGCCAATCGGTGGCCCACCGATTCACACCGATTAGGCGCAGGGGGTAGACTGAGCCCGTGGCCCCGACCTCGCCCACCACGTGGCAGCTCATCGGCCAAATGAGCACGATCGGCATGTCGTTCGTGCTGGCCCTGGTGCTCGGGTTTGGGGCGGGGTATTGGCTCGACGGGGTGCTCAATACCAAGCCGTGGTTGTCGTTCATCGGCTTTTTCTGCGGGCTGGCCGCGGGCGTGCTCAACGTCTATCGCGTTCTGAAACTCTCCAACGCGGCCTCCAGAGGTTCCAAGGGTTCCATGGGTTCCACAGGTTCCAATGGTTAGGTTCGAACGAGTTTCGAACCCTGCCCCTGGAACGTTTGGAACCCTGGAACGTTTGGAACCCTTGGTTCTGTGTGATCGATCGAATTGTTCGTGACGCGGCCGTGGTCTGCGTCCTCGCCGCCATAAGCTTTTCTGCGTGGCGGCGAGATCTGACGAGCGGCCTGAGCGTCCTCGGTGGTGGGTTCCTGATCGGCCTTTCCTATTGGGCCATCCGGGGCGCGGTGGACGCCTTGATTGCGGTTCGGTCGAGCGGCGAGCCTCCTGGAAAACCACCGTGCTGGCCGCTAGTGAAGTTTTTCACAAGGCATGGTATGCTGGCCCTCGCAGCCTACGTTATGATGGTGCGTTTGCACCTCGACCCGGTTGGGCTGCTGGTGGGTGTGTCGTCGCTCGCCGTGGCCGTCGCGGTCGAAGTGCTCAGAGATCTGAGATGGAGGCGTTTTCCGTGAGAACAAGTCGGTTGGTGCTGTCGTTGATGTTTGGTTTCGTGGTCCTCGGTCTGGCCTCTCCGGTCTACGCCCAGGAAGCGGCGGCTGCTCCCGCGGGCACCGTCGCGCAGTGGTCGATTATCACGGCCGGGTTCGCGCTCGCGCTCGCCGCCCTCGGCGCCGCGCTCGGGCAGGGCAAAGCGGTGGCCTCGGCCGCCGAAGCCATTGCCCGCAATCCCGGCGCCGCCGGTGAAATCCGCGGCGCGCTGATTCTGGGCCTCGTGCTCATCGAATCCCTCGTCATTTACGTGCTGCTGATCTCACTCATTCTGTTCTTCCTCAATCCGTTCGTATAGGAAGTTAAAAGTTAAAAGTGAAAAGTTAAAACGGGAGCAGGCCAAACAGGCTTCGCTCCTGTTTTTTGTTGTACCTCTGTTGTTTCTAACTTTTAATTTTTAACTTTAGACTTTTAGCTTCCGTGACCCGCCTCGACCTGCTTCTGCTCCTGATGATCCTGATCTGGGGCACCAACTTTTCCGTCGTCAAGGTCGCGCTGCGCGACTTCCCGGAAATCCCCTTCAATGCCACGCGCCTGGTCGTGGCCACCGCCATCTTTCTGGCCGCGATTCGATGGACGCGTGATGACGCGCGGCCGCGCGCGCCGCTGACCCGCACGGATTGGATCCAGCTGCTGTTTCTCGGACTGGTGGGCACCTTTCTCTATCAACTGTGCTTTGTCGCCGGCGTGCGCCGCACCAGCGTCGGCAACGGCTCGCTGATCGTCGGCATTTCGCCAATCGTGATCGCGCTGATGTCGGCCGTGGCGGGTCACGAACGCATCAGCCCGCTGCGGTGGGCGGGCGTGTTCATGGCGCTGGTCGGCCTGTATTTCGTCGTCGGCCACGGCGTGGAATTTTCGCCGCAGACGCTGCGCGGCGATGTGTTGATGCTTGGCGGCGTGGTGTGCTGGGCCACCTACTCGGTGGCGGCGCAGCCCATCCTCAAACGCCACTCGCCGCTCGTCGTGATCGGCCTGACGTTCTCGATCGGCGCGGCGTGCTACGTCTTGATGATGGTGCCGACCCTGATGGAGGTGAATTGGGGCGGGGTCTCCGGATTCAGCTGGTTCCTGACGTTGGCCTCAGCGCTGCTCGCGCTGAACGTGTCGTACTGGATTTGGTACACGGGCCTGAAGAGGCTGGGCGGCTCGCGCACCTCGGTCTACAGCTACCTCACGCCGATCGTCGCGATGATCGTCGCGGCGATCTGGATCGGCGAACCGATCTCGGGCAACCAGATCGCCGGCGCCACCGCGATCTTCACGGGTCTGCTCATCACCAGATTTTCCTAGGCGAGGCTCCGCCTCGCATTGGGCGAGGGGCCGACGGCAGTCGCCCGTCTTAGGGCGGGAGCTATCCGTCCCGGTCTTTCTGCCGGGTGTGACCGTGACGGCGACCAGCCCCGCGTTGATTCAACCGCAGACGACCGTCACGTCCGAGACCGGCAACTATCGTTTCCCCGCGGTGCCTCCGGGGGCGTACGAACTCACCTTCGACCTTGCCGGCTTCAACACGCTGAAGCGGTCGGGCATCCAGATCACCCTCGGTTTCACGGCCCAAGTGAACGTCGAGCTGGCAATCGCGACCCTGCAGGAAACGGTGACGGTGAGCGGATCGTCGCCGGTGATCGACACCAGTACCACGCGTGTTCAGCAGAACTTCAAGATGGAGCAGCTGCAATCGATTCCCAACGCGCGCGACATGTGGTCGTTGCTGGCCGTCACGCCGGCGGTACAGATGACCCGCATCGACGTCGGCGGCAACCGCGCCGGCACGCAGACCGGGTATGCCGCCTACGGAATGACCGGCCAGGTGCGCGTGCTGATCGAAGGCATCAACACCACGGAAGGTACCGGCGGCGCGGGCTTCTACTTCGATTACGCGTCGCTCGAAGAGGCGTTTCTCGGCACCAGCGGCCAGTCGGCGGAAATGCCGAACCCCGGCGTGCAGTCGCAGTTCATCGCTCGCAGCGGTTCGAACCAGTTCCAGGGCGAGTACCATCTCGATTGGTCGAGGCGCGCTACGGCGACTTCGGCTACTACTTCCCTTTGATCACGAATTCGCCCGACAACTTCTTCTGGCACGACAGCGGCCGGACCGTCTCGGAGGGGGCGCATCAGAAGCAGCAGCTCGATCGCGACCGGAAGCAGTACACCGGCGCCGCGACGTATTTCCTCGACACGGCCGCGGGCAGCCACACGTTCAAGTTCGGCGCCGAGCTGCTCAAGGAGCGGTCGTGGGAAGGGTTTGAATCGCGTCGCGGCGGGTCGAGCGGCATCGAGCAGGTCTACAACAACGGCAACTCGACACAGGTCATCTTTGGTCTGCCCACGGCGTCATGCGAGGTGGGCTCGCTGGCGGCCCACGACTGCCTCACCTCAAAAGCGGCGCTCGATCAGATTGGCGTGTTTGCGAACGACACCTGGAGCATCGGCCGCGCCACGCTCAACGCCGGCGTGCGTTACGACCGCTACCATGGATGGCTGCCCGAGCAGGAGCAGCTGGCTGCCGCCGTGGCACCGCCGACGATCGCACCTTGACGATGTTAGGGTTGCCGCAGGCGCAGGCCGCGAATTTTGCAACCACGCGCTACGTGACCAACACGCCGCAGTTCTCGCGCTACAAGACGATCGAAGCGTCGATGAACAAACGCTATGGGAACCGCTGGTCGGCCTCGATCGGCGGCGCGTACACATTGCTCCGCGATTTCCCGAATGCCGCCCCGAACAGCTACCCGAACACTCCCAACCAGCCCGGCGTGGAGGATCGGACCACCTGGAACTTCAAGGCGACGGCGTCGTACGACTCTCCGTTCGGCCTCCGCATCTCGCCCGTGCTCCGACATCAGTCCGGTGCGAACTACGCGCGCACTGCAGCCATCTCGGCGCCGGCCGGCTCGGGACTCATCGCCGCGGGCGCCAGCACGCTGATCTTCGTCGAGCCAATGGATGCCAACCGCGAAGACAACGTCTGGGTGGTGGACGTGCGCGCGGAGAAGAGCCTGTCGATCACGCCGCGCATACGCATTCGCGCCTATTTCGACGCCTTCAACCTGACCAATAGTCACGCATCGGAGACGATCAGCCGCGCCACCGGTCTCAGCTACCAAAAACCGTCGGCGATTCTGGCGCCGTTCACGACCCGCGTCGGTTTCAGATTCATCTTCTGAAGTTCCCACTCCTGTGGGGGAGTTGGAGGGGGGTGCCCGATGGCACCCCCTTTTTTTGTGGGCACATGTTTTCAGGCCTGATCTGTCCCGTTTTTGACGGATCGAAAATACCGTCCCTACTGACCGTCTGTTTAACCTAGATTCCTTGCAATTCATCCCGTCATCCCTGTATCGTGTGCGTCACTTAGGGTTACATTTTCTGCCCCTGTACGTCGTCGGAAATCGGTGTTGTTGATGTTGTGTTGTTGGGATGCTTACGCGATTGCAGAGCGCTGATGGCAGATGGCTGATTTATTTGCGATTCCAGGAATAAATCTGACTTCTGAGATCTGAGATCTGAAATCGCCCCAGCCCCCACATGAACTGAGGAGGAGAGCATGAGGCGTTGGACTACGGGCCTTCTGGCCTTGCTGGTGGCGCTGTCGTTTGGCGCGACCGCATTCGCGCAGGGCGGCGGCGCAAGCAGCACGGGTACTATTCAGGGCCGTGTCACCGACTCGCAGGGCGCAGTACTGCCCGGCGTGACTGTGACAGCAAACAGCCCCGCGTTGATTCAGCCGCAGACCACGGTCACGTCGGAAACGGGTAACTACCGCTTCCCGGCGGTGCCTCCGGGCAACTTCGAGCTCACCTATGAGCTGGCGGGCTTCAACACGTTGCGGCGCTCGGGTATCTCGATCACGCTGGGCTTCACCGCCAACGTGAACGTCGAGCTCGCGCTCGCGACGCTCCAGGAAACGGTGACCGTCAGCGGCTCTTCGCCGATCATCGACACCACCGCCACCCGCACGGTGCAGGCGTTCAAGCTCGAACAGCTGCAGTCGATTCCCAACGCCCGCGACATGTGGTCGCTGCTGGCGGTGACACCGGCCGTGCAGATGTCGCGCATCGATGTGGGCGGCAACCGCGCCGGCACGCAGACCGGCTACGTGGCCTACGGCTTCAGCGGCCAGGTGCGCGTGTTGATCGAAGGCATCAACACCACCGAAGGCACCGGCGGCGCCGGCTTCTATTTCGACTACTCGTCGCTCGAGGAAGTGTTCCTCGGCACGTCGGGCCAGTCGGCGGAAATGCCGAACCCGGGCGTGCAGAGCCAGTTCATCGCCAAGTCGGGCGGCAATCAATTCAGCGGCGAGGGCTATCTGGATTGGTACAACAACTCGCTGCAAGGCTCGAACATCCCCGATTCGTACACCGTACCCACGGCGTTCAACAACAGCCCGATCCGTGAGCACAGCAACGAAATCGACCGCTACTACAACTACTCACTCAACGTCGGCGGCCCGGTCAAGAAGGACAAGGTGTGGTGGTTCGGGACGTACAACAAGCAGTTCAACGCCGTGGCGCAGCCGAACTTCAACTTCGACTCGACGTTCGACACCCAGTTGTGGAACGCGGTCGGCAAGACCACCTACCAAGTCAACCAGAAGCACAAGCTGATCGGCTACTACCAGTGGGGCCAGAAGCTGCAGCCGACGCGGTTGCCGTTTGCGACGTCCATCTACGAGTCGGCCGGTCCGACGTTCAAGCAGGATTCCGGCAGCTGGGTGTGGAAGGGTGAATGGAACGGCACGATCAGCGACAAGCTGTACGTGGAAGCCCGCTTCGGCGACTTCGGCTACTACTTCCCGACCCTCGCCAACAGCGAAGAGAGCTACTTCTTCCGCGACTCCGGGACGCTCGCCATCGACGGCGCGCACCGCAAGTGGCAGCTTGACCGCGACCGCAAGCAGCTCACCGGCGCGGCCACCTACTTCCTGGACACCGCCTCCGGCAGCCACACCATCAAGTTCGGCGGCGAGATCCTCCAGGAAATCGGCTGGGAGGGCTTCCAGCAGGGCGTGGGCGGCAACATCGAGCACGTCTACAACAACGGCGTGTCCAACCAGGTGATCTTCCGACTGCCGACCGCCACCGATTCCGGCAAGCTGGGCCTCGGCAAGTCGGGCGCGCTGACGTCGGCCTCAGCCCTGGACGTGTCGAGCTTCTTCATCAACGACACCTGGAACCGCGGCCGGATGACGGTGAACGCCGGCGTGCGCTTCGATCACTACAAGAGCACGCTGCCGGAGCAGCAGCAGCTGGCGGCGACCGTGGGTCCCGCGTCGGTGGCCGCGCTCACGTTCCCCGAGACCGACATGTTCTCGTGGAGCGGCTTTGCCCCGCGCGTCGGCATGGTGTTCGACCTGAGCGGCACCGGCCGCACGGTGCTGAAGGGCAACTACGGCTACTACCTGCACAACCCCGGTGTCGGCGTGGGCAGCACGGCCAATCCCAACACCCCGGCCAAGCAGCAGACCTTCAGCTGGAACGACGTCAACGGCGACCGCCGCTGGCAGCCGGGCGAGCAGGGCAACCTGCTGAGTGCCGCGCTGCTGGGCGCCATCAGCCTCGACCCGGGCATCAGCCAGCCCTACACGCACGAGGCCAGCTTCTGGCTCGAGCAGCAACTCGGCGAAGTGCTGGGCCTGCGCGCCGGGTTCGTCTACAAGACCGAAGACGACCTGATCGCGACCTACCAGCCGCTGCGCGCGGCCGGCTACACGACCCCGTACACCTACGTCGACATCGGCCTCGATGGCCGGCGCGGCACGGGCGACGATCGCAACCTGACGTTCCTCGGCCTGCCGTCGGCGCAGGCGACGCAGTTCCCCGCGACGCAGGTGGTCCAGAACGTCGACCAGTTCTCGCGTGCCAAGACCGTCGAGGTCTCGATCAACCGCCGCTACGCCAACCGCTGGTCGGCGTCGATCGGCGGCGCCTACACGCTGCTGACCGACTTCCCGAATAACCCGGCCTTTCCCTTGAACCCCAATCAGCCAGGTGCCGAGGATCGCACGACCTGGAACCTGAAGGCCACCGGCAGCTACGACGCGGCGTACGGCATTCGCCTGTCGCCGGTGCTGCGCCACCAGTCGGGCTCCAACTACGCCCGCACGCTGGCCATCACCGCCATCACCGGGCTGATCGCCACGGGCACGGCCTTCGCCGAGCCCATGGACAGCAACCGCGAGGACAACATCTGGGTATTCGACGTCCGCGCGGAGAAGACGGTCAACTTCGGCTCGCGCTCGCGCGCCCGGCTGTTCATGGATCTGTTCAACCTCACAAACAGCCACGCGTCGGAGACGATCAGCCGCGCGACCGGGCTCGGGTACCAGAAGCCGTCGGCCATTCTCGCGCCCATGACCGCGCGCGTGGGTGTCCGATTCATGTGGTAAGGGGCTAAACAGCTCGACTCCTGTGGGGGAGTCGTTAGGGCGGGAGGGCGCTACGCCGGCGCTCCCCGCCTCTTTTTCATCTCGCTCCACCCATCCCCGTGACGGTCTCTAGAACGATCGTTCAAACTCCCGGAATTGCCGATTGTCGCGATTTCTTGTATCTTCGTCCCCTTGATGGCGGCTCCACATAAGGGCCCGCCGGCAGGTTCGTCTGTAGTTCGGTGTAAGTCGTCCGGTTCGACGTTCGAAGGTGTGTTATCCGGGCCGTGCGTTGACCCGGTTTGTTGTTCTTCCCCACAAGGAGATTGAAAATTTATGACAGGTATCAGGCGTTTGACGTCTGCGTTCCTCTTTGGACTGGCATTAGTGTCGCCGGTCGCCGCCCAGGACCTGGGCCGCCTGCAAGGCATCGTTACTGACTCCCAGAGAGCCACCCTACCCGGCGTGACGGTGACGGCCATGTCACCAGCGCTGATCGGTTCTCAGACCGCAGTCACCGAAATCGACGGGCGCTACCGCTTTCCGTCGCTTCCTCCAGGACGCTACACGCTGACCTTCGAGCTGAGCGGCTTCCAGACCACTCGTCGCGAGAACATCCTGCTGTCGCTCGGCCAGATCCTCAACGTCGATCTGACGATGTCGGTTGCGACGCTGCAGGAGACGGTCACGGTCACCGCCGAGTCTCCGCTGGTGGACGTTTCCTCGACCAAGGTCGGCTCCGAGTTCAGCGCCGAGAAGCTGGCGGCGATTCCGTCGGCAACCGACCTGTGGGCAACGCTGGGCCAGGCGCCGGGCGTCCGCATGCTCGGCTTTGATGTGGGCGGCAGCCACAAGAGCCAGCAGACCGGGTACGAGAGCTTCGGTGTGCGCAATCAGAATCGCGTGGTCACCGACGGCGTGGACACCACGGAAGGCACCGGCGGTGCCGGCATCTACCAGGATTTCTTCGCGCACGAAGAGGTCACGGTGAGCGCCGCGGGCGGCGACGTCACGATGATGACCCCCGGGTCGGCCGTGTTCTCCACCATCAAGAGCGGCGGCAACGAGTTCAAGACGCTGCAGAATCTCACCTACCAGGACGGCAGCTTCGTCGGGGACAATATCGATTCCGATACGGCTACCCGCGGTTACACCGGCCAGCCTAACCTGATCTTCTGGGAAGGCCACAGCGACATCGGCGGACCGATCAAGCGCGATAAGGTGTGGTTCTACGGCGCTTACAACCACTTCAAGATCGACAAGATCATTTCCGGTGTTCCCGAGGAATTCAGCGACCTTGGCGTGTTCGACAACGGCACCGGCAAAGTGACGTGGAAGGCATCGTCCAAAGACACCGTCATTGGGTATTACCAGTGGGCGCGCAAGTTCAAGCCGCGCCGCGGCCTGTCCAACACCACCGGCCCTGACTCGATCCTCGCGCAGGACAGCCGGTCGTGGATGTACAACGGCCAGTGGCAGCGCGTGTGGACCAACCGCTTCTTCACCGACACCAAGGTCGGCCTGTTCGGTTTCGGCTGGCCGATGGCGCCAGCGGTGCCGTTCGAGAGCAACCCGCCGCGGCAGGACACCGGAACCGGTGTGTCGACCGGCGCCGGCTGGCTCGCCGGCAGCGCCGGCGGACCGTTCACCTTCGACCGCAACAAGCCGCAGGTGACGATGACGGCGAGCTATTTCCTTCCCGAGAAGGCCGGCTCGCACGACTTCAAGTTCGGCTTCGAGTGGCAGGACGATCAGTCGAAGTTCGCGAACAACGGATCCTCGGGTCCGCTGTTCTATCGCGATCTGAATGGCAGCGTCGATCAGGTCCGATTGACTGACCTCGGTTCCTTCGGCGATTTCGGCACCGGCTGGACCGGTGCTGACGATCGCGACAAGCGGTTGTCGTTTTTCTTCCAGGATCGCTGGAGCCTGAACAACCGATTCTCGCTGAGCCTCGGCGTCCGCGTCGATCGCCAGGAGCCGTACTACATGGATTCGATTCGGAATCCGGGGCTGGCGGACGTCTTCCCGCCCACGACCGTAGCCGGAAAAACTCTCCTGACGTCGACGAAGGTGGTCCCGCGCATCGGCGTGAGCTACTCGCCGACCGACGACGGCAAGTCCGTCGTCAAGGCGTTCTACGGCCGCTACTACTACAACTTCGCCGACCGGTTCTCCAACGTGAACCCGGGCGGCACCAACACCCGCGATTACAGTTTCAACGATGTGAACGGCAATCGCCTGTATGACGGTACGCACGAGCTGGGTATTCTCGTCGCCTCCGCCGGCGGCACGAGCACGACCCTCGATCCGAATCTGCGCACGCCGTATGCCGACGAGATCAGCGTGTCGGCCGAGCGCCAGTTCTGGGGCGAGACCTCCTTCCGCGCCGCCTACGTGCGCAAGATGACCCGTGACGAGTTCGCCACGTTCAACGTCCTTCGCGAGGGCCAGTTCACGGTGCCGCGCACGGTGTCGGTGAACGAGCAGGACTTCGTCAACGGCGTAACGGGGTCGCGTACGCTGACGCTGTTCGACATTCCGGACAGCCTGCGTGGACAGGTGCAGAACGTTGTGACCAACATTCCCGACAGCGTCGGGGGCGGCGATTACAACTACGACACCCTGCAGTTCGCGCTCAACAAGCGCTTCGCTGGCGGGCTGTTCGTCCAGAGCAGCTTCGACTACCAGTGGCGCGACGAGCTGCGGCAGAATGCCAACTCGACCAGCCCGTTGAACTCGGATCCTCTGGGGATCAACTACTTCCAGAACGTGTTTCCGGACGTGTCGAACCGGCAGAACAGCACGAACTGGCAGGCCCGACTGCTCGGCCGGTATGTGTTCCCGTACCAGATCGGCACGGCGGTGAATGTGCGCGCCCAGAGCGGCTGGGCATATTCGCGCCTCCTCCGCGTCACGTTGCCCAACGCCGGCACGCAGACGTTCTTCGCCGAGAACATCGAGAACAACCGGTCCGACACGGTGACCATCGTCGACCTGCGCCTCGACAAGGCGGTCACACTCGGCGGTAAGTACCGCCTGACGCTGATGGCCGACCTCTTCAACGCGATGAACTCGAACGCGATCAGCAACTTCAACCTGCTGAACGGTTCGCAGTTCAACCGCATCATCGCGACGCTCGACCCGCGGACGTTCCAGTTGGGCTTCCGGTTCGACTTCTAGTCGATTCGCCGTCACGCACGAAGGGCCGGGGACATTTCCCCGGCCCTTCGCGCGTACGGGACATTGCGGATCTATTGCCGCGGTGCGGCCAGCGGCGCGACGATCGCACGCTCGCGGTTGTAGGCAGGCTGCGGGGCGCTCTCCAGAAATCGGCGGGCGGCGTCGCGGGCCTCATCGGTGCGCCCCAGTTGGCGCAGCGTGACCGCGAGGTTGAACAACACGTCGAGATCGCGGGGGTCGAGGGCGAGGACGCGCTGCCAGGCGGTCACGGCATCAGCTGACTGACCCGACTCGTGAGACAGCGTGGCCAGCAGCTTCCAGCCATCGCTGAACGCCGGGAACTGGCGGGTGAGCTCGGAGATTTCCGCCGCGGCCCCGGAACGATCCCCCGATTCGAGGCGGGCGAGCGCCCGGTTGAACCGGATGCGCGCGGCCGCCGGCGCCAGCTTCGCCGCTTCGTCAAAGGCCTGCCGCGACTGCGCGCGCCGGCCCAGTTGGGCCTGCGCGACGCCAAGCGCGTTCCACGCGTCGGCCGACGCCGAGCCCGCGGATACCACCAGATGGAGAACCGCGGCGGCGCGCTCGGGCTGCCCCGCGGCGAGGTAGGCGGCGCCCAGCCGCTCGCCGAGCGCCGCGCTCGCATCCGCGGCTGCCGCCGGCGCCTCGAGCAAGGCGATGGCTTCGGCCGCCTGGCCCGTCTCGATCAGGACCGACGCCGCTGCGAGCCGCGCCGCTTCGAACGTGGGGCGCTCCGCCAGCACCTCGCGCAGTCCGTCGAGGTCGCGCGCGCCGCCGGCGAGGATGCCGAGGAACCGCTCGTACAGAGGCAGTACCCGCTTCGGATCGTCGTCTGGCGAGAAGGGCCCGGTTCGCGGGCGCGGCGCACCCGAGGCATACCCGAGCGACCGGAGGCGGGCTTCGGCCTCCGGAGTGAGAGACACCGTTGCGGGCGCGACAGCGCCGGCGGCAAGCGCCGGCAGGGCGGCGCGTAATTGCCGTGCCCGCTCGGCCGACGCCGCAATCACGTTGTGTGCTTCCGCCGGATCGGAGGCCAGGTCGTACAGCTCGGGGAGGGGAGTGTCGATCAATTTCCACCCGTCTCGCACGATCGCCGACACCGGCGCCGCGCCGGCGGTGAGCCAGCCGTCCATCGCCTCGAGATACGTGGCTCGCGAGCCGGCCGAACCGCCCGAAATGAGCCGCAGGGAGCGTCCCGGCAGCGCGGTCTCCTCCGGCAGGCCGAGCACATCGAGGGCGGTCGGCACCAGGTCGACGAGCGCCGCGACGTCATCGTGGATGCCGGGGCCGAGCCCGGGACCGCTGACGACCAGCGGCACGCGCATCGTCGAGTCGTACGCGAACAATCCGTGCGTGCTTTCGCCGTGTTCGCCAAGCGCCTCGCCATGATCGGCGGTGACGATGATCAATGTGCGCGCGAGGGCGCCGCCGCGATCGAGATGCGCGAGAAAATCTCCGAGCGCGCGATCGACGAAGCGCACCTCGCCGTCGTAGCCGGCCTCGGCGCCGGGCGCGTTGTAGGGGGCGTGAGGATCGAAGAGGTGCACCCACGCGAACCACGGCCGGTTGGGCGCCTCCGGATCGAGAATCCACTTGGTGGCGGCGCCGAGGACCTCGGGCGCCCGCCGTTCCGCAAATCCGAAGTCCGCGGCGAAGGCCCGCTCGTCGGCGACGCCGTCGTAATGGTCGAAGCCCTGGTCGAGCCCGAATCGGGAATCAAGCACGAAGGCGCCGATGAAGGCACCGGTCCGGTACCCCGCGCTCTGCAATCGCTCGGTGAGCGTGAGTTTGGAGGCGTCGAGCCTGAAGGCGCCATTACCCCTTGCGCCATGGGCGGGTGGCAGGAGCCCGGTCAGGATCGAGGCATGCGACGGCAGCGTCAGCGGCGCGTGCGCATAGGTGGTTCGGAACTGGCGCCCGCTTGCGGCCAGCCTCGCGAGGTTCGGCGTGAGCGTGGCGGTGAGACGGTCGGCGCGAAGCGTATCGATCGTGACGAGCAGGAGGTTGCCGCGCGGCATCGCCCCAGGCGGCCAGGATGATCGCTCGGACGCCTGGAAGAGCCACCACCCGGCAGCCAGCAGTGACAGGCCGCCGATGGCGGCGATCCGCGCCGTTCGACCGTCCATGACATCAGCATATCGCGGCGCGACCTTGTAAGCTCTTGATCATGAGCGACCGATCCGTGACCTATGGCAGCTATCTCGCCGTCGACGAGCTGCTGGCGTTGCAGCGGCCGCGGTCGCAGGGCCCCGAACATGACGAGATGCTCTTCATCGTCATTCACCAGGTCTACGAGCTGTGGTTCAAACAGGTGCTGCACGAAGTCGATCACGTCATCAACCTGCTCGAGGCCCGCGAGGCGCATCGTGCACAGCACACGCTCAAGCGGATTCTGACGATCCTGAAAGTGCTCGTCGCGCAACTCGACATCCTCGAGACGATGACACCGCTCGAGTTCCAGTCGTTCCGGCAACGGCTCGAGGCGGCGAGCGGGTTTCAATCCGATCAGTTTCGACAGCTGGAGTTCGTCCTCGGCAACAAGTCGAAGGCTGCGATCGACCGATTCGGCGCAGCCACACGGGCGCGCGCGGCTCTCGAGCGGCGATACGTCCAGCCCACGTTGTGGGACGGGTTCCTGCGCTATCTATCGCGAGAAGGCTATGCGGTCCCTGATGCCGCGCTGACACGTGATGTCACCGCGCAGATCGAGCCGTCGGCCGACATACAAGCCACGCTGATCGAGGTGTATCGCACAGATCCGAAGCACGCCGAGATGTGTGAGCGGCTCGTCGATCTCGACGAGGGCCTGCAGGAGTGGCGCTATCGCCACGTCAAGATGGTGCAGCGCACCATCGGCGCGAAGGTGGGCACGGGCGGGTCCAGCGGCGCTCAGTACTTAGCCACCACGCTGATGGCGCCGATTTTTCCGGACCTCTGGGAGATCCGCTCGCGTCTGTAGGAGGTATCGGTGTCCAATCGGTGTCAATCGGTGGCTAGATCCATCATCCCGGAGCACGGTTTTTCAATCGCTTGGATTCCCGGGTGGTGTTCGTTACAGCTTTTCGAATTCAGGCCAAAACCATCAGCCACTCGTCCCAGTCGAACCGGCATGTCGCTTGCTGTATGGAGGGCCGAGAAGTTTGTTTTTTCCCCACAGGAGCACTTACTTCTCTGTTTTTGAGCCAGGCTGACTAGGCCGCTGGCTCGGAGGGGGCCCTGATTAGGGCCCCTTATTTTTTTGGCCGAACGCATCCAGCGGCCAAAAATCGCGCCGGAGCGCCGAAGGCGCGTAGGCGGATCGTCCGACCTATCCCTTCTTCAACTGCTCGATCAGCGCCTTGGCCTGCGCGGCCTCGGCCGAACTCGGATCGACGGCAATCACCTTGTTCATGATCTCGATCGCGCCCTCGGTGTCGGCCTTCTGCAGCTTCGCCAGGCCGATCTTGAAGAGCGGTTTGCCCCAGGTGGCGTCCATGTCGACGGCGCGCTGGTAGTACTTCACCGCTTCATCCGTTTCGCCCTTGGCGAACTTCACCTCGCCGAGGTTGTAGAACACTTCGCGGTTCGCGTTCACCGAGGTGGCTACTTCCATGAGCGCTTTCTCTGCGCTCGGAAAGTCGCCCTTCTCGAGATAGGTCATGCCGATGTCGATCTTGGCGCGGTCGTTGTTCGGGTCGGCGTCGATGACCTTCTGGTAGGAGGCGATCGCGCCGTCATAGTCCTTCTTCAGTCGCTGGACCACGGCGATCTGGCCGTGGATCAACGTGAGGGCCGGCGTCTTCGTGACAATCGCGTTGTAGGCCGCGATGGCCGCGTCGTGCTGGCCGGCGTTGGCGAGGTCCATCGCCTTCTGCAGCTCGGCCTGGAGCTCCTTGGTGTTCACGCCTGCCAGTGCCCCCGTGGGGCCGGCCGCGCCGGGCGCGAGCACGAAGTCGATCGGCGCCATTGGGGCGCCAATCGTGCGCACGCTTACGCTGCCCGACGAGGGCTGGAAGCCCGGCGCCGACGCCGTGATTTTCCACGCCCCAGTGCGGAGGCCGATGATCGAATACCGGCCCCGGTCGTCGGTGGTCGCCGTGAAAGACGAGGGCGACGCATTTGGGTTTTCCGCGGTGACCGTGGCGCCCTTTAAGGCCTGATTGTTCGGGTCCTTGACGGTGCCACCGATTCGGCCCGTCTGCGCCGCCGCGGGGACTGCTGCCACCACGAGCGCCGCCACCAGGGCGGCCGCCGAAAGGAACGTCTTCGAATCACGCATTGCCTGTATCTCCCTCTAAAAGAAGCCTAACCGAATCAGTATATTAGCGGCCATGGCTCGAACGCTACCGACCAGAATTGCCGCGATCGTTCTCAGCATGGCCGCCCTGAGCGAGGTTTTGGCCGGCCAATCGGCCGGTCAAAGCCGAGTCGAAGGGCCGCAATGGTCCCGAATCGACACGCTCGTCAACGAAGCGATCGCCGCGAAACTTACCCCGGGCGCCGTGGTCGTGGTCGGCCAGGGCGATCAGACGTTGTATGAAAAGGCGTTTGGCTTCCGCGCCACGGTGCCGGCGGAAGAGGTTATGACTCTTGATACGGTCTTCGACCTCGCTTCGTTGACCAAGGTCGTGGCCGGCACCACGGCCGTGATGACACTTGTCGAGGACGGGCGCCTGCGGCTCAACGACCCGGTGGCCGCGCACCTCCCCGGCTTCGAGCGGTACGGCAAGGGCAACATCACCATCCGTCATTTGATGACGCACGTGTCGGGCCTCCGGCCCGATGTGGACCTTCACCCGTGGAGCGGCTACGACGCGGCGATTGAGCTGGCGAAGGACGAAGTACCGACGGCCGGCCCCGGAGAGACCTTCGTCTACAGCGACATCAATTTCTTTCTGCTCGGCGACATCGTCACCAGGATCACCGGGCAATCACTTGACGCGTATTTGAAGCGGGCGGTGTTCGAGCCCCTCGGCATGACAGAAACCGGCTACCACCCGCCGAAGACGTTGTTGCCGCGGATTGCGCCGACCGAGCGCTGCGCCGAGCAGGACGCCTGGCCGTGCAAACGCCCCGGCGCGGCGCCTTTACGCGGCGTGGTGCACGATCCCACCGCGCGCCGCATGGGCGGCATTGCCGGCCACGCCGGCCTGTTCAGCACCGCGCGCGATCTGCAGCGCTTCGTGCGCATGCTGGTGAACGGCGGACAGCTGGAAGGCGTTCGCGTGATGTCGGCGGCCACTGTGCGAGCGATGACCTCGCCGGCCACGCCTCCCGGCGTGAGCGCCGTCCGCGGGCTCGGCTGGGACATCGATTCGCAGTTCTCGAGCAACCGGGGCGACCTGTTTCCGATCGGCTCGTACGGCCACACCGGATTCACGGGCACGAGCTTGTGGATCGATCCCTCGTCCGGCGGCTACGTGATCTTCCTTTCGAGCCGTCTCCATCCGGATGGCACCGGCGACGTCGGGGTGCTGCGCAGCAAGATCGCGACGGTTGCGGCTGCTGCGATCAGCGGTGCAGCCACTCGATCCGCCGACTTGTCCGCCGTAGCGCGTAGCGCGGAGGTGGAAGCGCGCGGCGCGACCGTAAATAACGAGCCGCGCGCGAAGGCGGACCTCAGGGCGACGCCAGTCCTCACCGGCATCGACATCCTCGTCCGCGACGGCTTCAAACCGCTCCGCGGCAAACGCGTCGGCCTCGTCACCAATCACACCGGCCGATCGCGTGATGGGAAGGCGACGATTGATCTTCTGAATGCCGCTCCCGACGTGAAGCTGGTCGCGCTGTTCAGTCCCGAGCACGGCATTCGCGGCGTGCTCGACGCTGATGTGCCGGCGACCACGGACGAGAAGACGGGCCTGCCGATTCATTCCCTGTTCTACAAGGGCGGCACCGGCCGGCCTGTCGAAGGGACCCTCGCGGGGATCGACACCATCGTCATCGATCTGCAGGACGTCGGCGTTCGCTTCTACACGTATCAGCTCGCCATGGGCTACGTGATGGAGGAGGCCGCGAACAAGAAGATCGCCGTCGTGGTGCTCGATCGGCCGAATCCCGTGAACGGCTGGCAGATCGAAGGCCCGATGTCGCCCGAGCCCGGGCCCGGCCAGACGCCGAACACCTTCATTGCCTACCTGCCGATGCCGATTCGCCACGGCATGACCATGGGCGAGCTGGCGCGGCTCTACAACGAAGAGAGGAAGCTCGGCGCCGACCTCACGGTGGTGGCGATGGAGGGCTGGCAGCGCGACGACTGGTACGACCAGACGGGTCTGACCTGGATCAACCCGTCGCCGAATATGCGCAATCTCAACCAGGCGACGCTCTATCCCGGCATCGGTGCCATCGAGTACTCGAACATCTCCGTGGGGCGCGGCACCGATCAGCCGTTCGAGCAGATCGGCGCGCCGTGGATCGACGGACCGCGGCTGGCGGCGGCGCTCAACGCGCGGCGTCTCGCGGGCATCCGCTTTTATCCGATCAGCTTCACGCCGAAGTCGAGCAAGTACGCCAATGAAGAATGCCAGGGCGTGTTCATGGTGATCACCAACCGCACCGCACTCCAGCCGGTGCGCGTCGGGCTCGAGATGGTCGGCGCGCTGTCGGCGCTGTTTGGCGAGAAGTACGACCTGCAGAACGCCTGGCGGCTGGTGGGCTCGCAGGACATCCTCACGCGGGTGCGGCAAGGTCAGGATCCGGCGGTTGTCGCGAGCGGTTGGAGCGCCGACGAAGCGCGTTGGCGGAGGCTGCGGGCGAAGTATTTGCTGTATCGCCCTTAAGAAGCCGCCAGCGCTCGTTTTCTTCGATACATCTCGCGGTCCGCCTGATCGATCAGCGGATCGAAGTCCTTGGTATCGGGCGGCACGGGAACGGTGCCGATGCTGACGTCCACGCCGTCCGGCAGGCTATTGACGATCGCCGACTCCAGGAAGGCCCGGCGAATCTGCGTGGCCTTGTTGCGGGCTTCGGGTTCGGCCGCCGAGAGCAGCACCAGGAATTCATCGCCGCCCCAGCGGAACACGTAGTCCGCCTGGCGCGTCAGCTCTCTCAGGATCGCGCCCATCGTCTTCAGCACTTCGTCGCCGGTCTGGTGACCGCGCTGATCGTTGATCGCCTTGAAGTGATCGATGTCGAGGTAGAGCAGCGACAGCGGCAGCTTGTAGCGGCGATGCTGTTCGAGCTCGTGCTCGGCGATCTCATAGAGCAGCCGGCGGTTGTAGCAGCGCGTCAGCGGATCGGTGACCGCCATGGTCTTCATCTCGTCGCGGCTGGTGGCGAGATCCCGGTTGGCTGTGCGCAGCTCATGGATCACGTCCTCGAAGATCAGCAGGTGCATGCCCAGCACGAGCAGCGACGCCGAGACGAAATTGAAGTACGCCACCTGCGTCGACGCGCCGCCGATGCCGCCGGTGGCCCCCGCCACGCCGAGGGCAATGGTATTCACCACCACCATGCCGGTGACGCCCAGCCCGGTCAGCAGCGGGCCGATCATGCGCTGCGAGGTCGCCAGCGACAGGTATGAGATGGCGCCTTGCGCCTGCCACACGCTCATCATCACAAACGCCGGCACCACCACGGCGGCGGGACGAAGGAACATCGCCGCCGCCAGCGTCCAGAGCGTGGCGATGACAACACCCCAACGCAGGCTTCGGGGAATCACCGCCGGGTCGCGGAACCACGCCGCCGCGAGGCGGAGGCCGGCGCCGAACACCAGCGCTGCCAGCGCCCACGTCGCCACCGCGAGGCGGCCCACCGACACGTACTCGGGACCGTCGGCCGGGTTCGGCGTGCCCGAGTCGAAGCTGAGCACCAGCATCATCACGCTGCCGGCGACCCACGACGTCATCCCGGCCAGCACGTAGGGCCGAGGCCGGAACAGGTACAACAGGAACAGCGTGACGGCCGGGGCGAGCATCAGCAGCCCGACCAGCTTGCGGATCTGCAGCGTCACCATCGGCGTCGGACGCACGGCGGACCAGTCGGATTGCGCGAAGAGAGGTGTGGCGCCAATCACTACCGCGATCGAGGCGAGGAGGATCGCTTGCGCCACTCGGTTCATCAGGTCACATCTGATAGAGCATCAGGTACACGATCACACCGGTGATTGACACATACATCCAGAGCGGCAGCGTCCATCGCGCGATGGCGCGGTGCCGATCGAACCGCTTCGATAGGGCGCGTGACACCGTGATCACGACTAGGGGCACGATCGCGGCCGCCAGGATCACGTGGGGGATCAGGACCGCGAAGTAGACCGTCCGGATCCAGCCCGTGCGCCTGAAGGGCACCGAACCGACGTTGAGATGGTAAATCACATACGAGGTCAAGAACAGCGCAGACATCACCAGCGCGGCAATCATGCAGAGGCGGTGTTTTTCCCGCTGCCTGCGGCGGATGAAGACGTAGCCGGTGAGGAGGAATACGAACGAAATCGCGTTGAGCGTCGCGTTCACTGCGGGTAGATCGGTAACCGTCATGCGCCGTTCACCGACTCTGAACTCTTAACTCTGCACTCCGCACTTTGCACTTCAACGAGCCCGGTGATCGAAGACGAGTAACGCCCAGAGGATCGGCAGGTAGAGGATCGAGCCGAAGAACAGGCGCCTCGCCGTGTCGACCGTTCGCTTCGCCGAGAACTCCAGGCTCAGCACCATCAGGATCGCGCCGAGCGTGATCGCGCCCACGAGGTACCACGCCGTCGCGAGGCCCACGACGGTGGGCAGCATGCTGAACGGGATCAGCACCGCCGTGTAGAGCACCGCCTGACGGCCGGTCGATCGGCCGTCGGGTTCGATCACCGGCAGCAGCGGCATGCCGGCGCGCGCGTACTCGTCGCGATACATCCACGCAATCGCGAGGAAGTGCGGCATCTGCCACATGAAGACAATCCCGAACAGCACCCACGCTTCGATCGACAACGTGTTGGTCGCGGCGGCCCAGCCGATCACCGCCGGCAAGGCGCCGGGGAGCGCGCCGGCGAGGGTCGAGAGCGACGTCCGCAGCTTCAGGGGCGTGTAGAGGAGCATGTAGCTTGCCGTCGTGACGAGCGCCACGGCGGCAGACAGCGGGTTCACGAAATACGCC
This sequence comes from uncultured Acidobacterium sp., assembly GCA_964513235.1. Taxonomy (GTDB): domain Bacteria; phylum Acidobacteriota; class Vicinamibacteria; order Vicinamibacterales; family UBA2999; genus 12-FULL-67-14b. Next base: position 24,041 of record CAZEMI010000222.1, on the reverse strand, counting down.
AGCTGCGCCGCGCCGATCACCGTCAGCACGATGCCGAACGTCGCGCCTTCGGCCACCGACAGCCGCTCGCCGGCCATCGGCCGCTGTGCGGTGCGCCGCATCAACCGATCCGTCGAGCGCTCCCACACTTGATTCAGTGCGGCGGCGCCGCCGGCCACCAGGAACGTGCCGAGCAGCGTATGCACGAGAGCGATGAGCGTCGCATCCGGAGGCGCGCCGAGGGAATACGCCGCCGCCACCGTCAACAGGACCAGGAAATTCAGGCGCGGCTTGGTCAGCGTGACGTAGTCGCCGAAGCGCGACGTGCGCGCCTTCGCCGCGGTCGCACCAAAGTGCGGCCCGACGTTGGTGTCGGCCGTTGACGCCGGATCAGCGTGCCAAGGTGAAAGTGACATCCTTCGATTCTTTCGCCGCGATGGTGACTTGCTGCGTCTTCGTCCCCAGCGTCTCGTGCCACGCTTCGATGGTGTAGGTGCCCGGCGGCAGGTTGCCGAGCACGACCTGGCCGTCGGTCCCGGTGGTGCCGAAGTAGGGGTGATCGAGGACGCCGACATACGCGGTCATCCACGCGTGCACGTCGCACTTGAACGGCACCATGATTTCTTTGGTCGCGAAGGTGCGCGTGAAGCTCATGCCTTCGAGCGGCGTCGACATGTTGAACGGCTGATTGATCTCGGGGTCGGCGCGCACGTTGTGCAGCAGCGGATCGCTGTTGCGGATCGACAGCGGCTGTCCCACCCGCACGCCAACCACGCGCGGCGTGTAGCGGCACTTGTCCTGATCGAGCACCACCGGCTCGGTCGGCACCGGAAAGCCAAACGCGCCGAGGCCGTCCTTGACGTAGACGAACACGTTCTGCAGCGCCTGGTTCTCGCCGACCACGAGCGATTCGGCGGCCCGTTCGGCGGCGCCGTTCTCCTGCACGCACTTCGGGTCGCCGTCGAGCCGCATCATTCTCGGCGCCGGGACGGCGCCCTCGAACCTCACCACGGCGGTCACCGCCCCGGCCGTGGCGGGGTCAACCGCCGGCCCGACAGGTGCTGCGGGCGGCGGCGTGGACTCGCCGCACGCAATGGAAATCATGAGAAACAGAACAGCAACCGACGGCCGTGCCAAGTGCATCCAGTAATTATGTCACTCGCGGCCGGGGCCTCCGTGTTCTCCGTTGCTTGATCTCCGTGTCCTCGGAAGGATAAAATCAAAGGTTCGTAGACCAGACGTGCCGCTATCGTCTAGGGGTCAGGACACCTGATTCTCAGTCAGGATACCGGGGTTCGAATCCCCGTAGCGGTACCATTCGATTCGACTTCCGCCTGCTTACAGCAGGCGAAAGTCTCCCTCATGGCAGGCCATCAAGTCGAATCGAATGTCCTGAGTAAGCTAACGGCAAGCCGAAGGCTTGGCGTTGGCGCATCGAAGGACCCCGTGGCGGGCCATCCAACGTCAGTCGAATGTCCTGAGTAAGCCGACGACCAGCCGAAGGCTGGACGTTGGCGCATCGAAGGACCCTCACACAAGCCATCCCGCAAGTCGAAGACCGATCGCTTCAACTTGCTCGGCTTGTGATGACGATGGCATCGTCGTCCAATGCCGTTCACTTACATCGTTCGCTGTGCTGATACCACGTTATATGTCGGCCACACCGAGGATCTCGCATCGCGGGAACAAACTCACAACGATGGGAAGGGCGCCAAGTACACTGCAGCCCGCAGGCCGGTTCGCATGGTCTATGCCGAAGAGCACGTTACGGCCGCAAGCGCGATTGCGCGCGAGCATCAACTGAAACGGTGGAGCCACAAGAAGAAGGAAGCGTTGATTCTTGACAACCGTGCGGCACTTAGGTCGCTGGGCCGGAGATCAACGAAGTCGATGACGGCGTTCACTTGGCAGGACCTTCTGAACCTCAAGGCCTGAGCGCGAGCCGCTCCGAACGAATCACGGATGTGAGGCGTTGTACTCCGCGAGCCACTGACGGCTCATCGTCCCGAGATCCTTGCTGTTGGTCTCGGTCCAGTACCAGCCGATGAACAGCACGAACGCCGCACCCACCAGGGCGAAGGCGACAACTGGTATTGGCACACACACCCTCGAGGAATTGCCTTGGTGAGGGCTGGGGGCCGAAACGGCCACAGTGCTCAGGAAAGCGGAATCGGACCTTCAGTATAGCGCGCTTCCGCCTGGCACATTACCTCTACCGCGTACCACCGTCCGTTGGGGGCGAAAGGCAAAGCCTCGTTTCGCGTTATGCTGGCGGCCCACCGTTTCGAGGTGAACGTCCGCACCTTCCCGGCGGTGGAGCGGGGCGTGTGGCGCGTGTCCACCACCGGGGGTCGTCAACCGCTCTGGGCTCGAAGCGGACGCGCACTCTTCTTTCTCGCGGATGATGGCGCGCTGATGGAGGTACCGGTGGAATCGGCGCCTGGCGACTCGCGATTCAACTGGGGCGCCATCGTGAAGGTTACGAACGGCACGGGATTCCTGGCGCCGAGCGACGCGGGCGGTACGCCGATCACCGACTTCCTTCGCACCTACGACGTATCAGCGGACGGCCAGCGCTTTCTCCGTATCAAGGTCGCTGCAGTGGATGACGATCCACAATTCGTGATCGTGGTGCAGAACTGGGTCGAGGAGCTGAAACGGCTGGTGCCGGCGAGATAATGGGACGTCCCAACCTTTCGCATTACCCCGTAGCGGTACCATTCGACTCACCTTCGATTCGCCTGGCGGCGAACCGAAGGTTCGCTCATGGCGAGCCATCTGACGGGTCGAATGTCCTGAGTAAGCCGACGGCCAGCCGAAGGCTGGACGTTGGCGCATCGAAGGACTGATCGCTCCATCTTGCGACGACGGCCACGGCTGGCCGCGGACGCAATGTCGTGGTTTCGACTCGATGCTAAGGTGGCGGTACGGCGAGGTCCTTACAGATTTTTCTCGCCAGGTCGTCGTTGATCTCAGTATGTCGAGGACGGCCGACGTCTTGCCGACGGCTCGGTTGACGAATCGAGTGGTTGGCGCCCTCCCTCAACAGTTCGCAGCCGTGATCCTGCAAATGTCGGACGAGCGCACGCCGTTTCACGCTCAGACCTTGAAAGCCTCGCGGATAACCTCGCCGCCTTGTGCGGCTTCCTCAATCAGTTCGCGATTCGCCTGGAGTACCATTTCGACGGCTTCGTGAAGATTGGCGCGCGCTTCTTCGAGCGTGGCGCCTTGGGTGTTCGCACCAGGCAGTTCTTCGACGAATCCGATGTACCCCTCCGGGACTTTTCGAAACACCGCCGTGAATTGAAGGTCCATGTCGCTATGATACCTGTCATCGGCCACCAGGCCACACCGATCACTATGAGAATCCCGCGAACAAGCACGCGGTGGTGCCCGAGAACGGAATGTCCCAACCTTTCGCATAACCCCGTAGCGGTACCATTCGATTCGACTTCCGCCTGCTTACAGCAGGCGAAAGTCTCCCTCATGGCAGGCCATCAAGTCGAATCGAATGTCCTGAAGCCGACGGCCAGCCGAAGGCCGGACGTTGTCGCATGGACTCTCAGCGTTGCCGCTCTCATTCTTGTCTGGTGACGGCGGAACGCGCCATCCAGGCGAGCACCACTTCGGCAAATCGCACGGGTTCCTCGAAGAAGGTTTGGTGGCCGCTTCGTTCGAACAGGTGCAGGTGCGCGTTGGGCACTTTGTCGACAATGCCGTCCCACATCGTGAACGGGACGGCGTAGTCATACCGTCCGTGCGCCAGGAGGATCGGCACGCGCAGCGACTCGAGGCCAGCGAGGATGGTCCAGCGGACCGTCAGTGTTCCGAGGAGGTGCTCGAACAGGCGGGGGTTGAACATCGACCCGGCAAAGAGAGAGGCCGCGTCGAAGCGCGGGTCGAAGAAACGCATCGGCGTCTGGGCAAAGATGGCTTGTGGGGGCGGCGTGTCGGGCGACAGCCGGGCCATATTCTCCTGAAGGAGGGTTTTCCGCTCCTCCGATCCGTCGACGGCGAAGAAGGCCGTGGATGCCGTGAGCATCGCTTGAAGGTCGCCGGCAGGCGGCGTGCCGGCCATGATCACGTGCGACACAGTGTCGGGGTACCGCCTGCCGTACTCCAGGGCGGCCGCGCCCAGGATCGAGTACCCCAGCACGGCCACGCGGGGCAGGCCGAGATCCGTGCGGACGGCCTCGAGGTCGCTCGACAGGACGTCGAACGTCAAGTCCCCGGGGTCACCGGTCGATCGGCCTGCTCCGCGCAGGTCGACGTAGACGAACTGAAAATGATCGGTGAGCGGTGATGGCGTGAGCCGCTCGAAGACGGACGTGCCGACAGTGCACGGCATGATACAGGGCACTCCACTGCCGTGAGTCGTGTAGAACAGATCGGCGCCGTTAACGGACACGACCATCGAGTACCTCCTCGCAACCGCTCGACTACGAATCGTAGCGACGATTGCAAACCGAAATACAGTCTGGTAATATCCGAGTCGTTCAATGCAAAAGGGCGGCCCCTTCCGGGCCGCCCTTTTTGCGTTGTGTTCCTGGACAGCGAGGCATCCAGCTGCGAATGGCGGCGGACGTGGGTACTGTCGCGCGACACCCGCCCTGAGCGGTTAGTATCAAAAAGTTACATAAAGTCTCTTAAATGCACAATCAGTACTCATATACTCATTGACAAATAGAACCAGCGCTGCATAATCGCCACCTTAGCTCAACCTTAACAATTGATTTTCTGTAACGCGTTCGGAGCTCCCCCCATGCGCCCGAAAAAGTATCAGGCGACACGTGTCGCTCAGTTTCTCGTTGCGGCGGCGTTTATCCTCACGGCCGTTCTCTTACCAACGGTCAATCGCGCGGCCGGGCAGATCCTGCTGGGCATCAACGTCCTGCCGGCCGCTCCGACGATCGAAGTCAACCAGTCGACGCAGTTCACCGCGACTGCGGTTTTCAATGACGGCTCGTCCCAGCCGGTGAGCGGACCAACGGGAACCTGGGTGAGCGCCGGCTCGATGGCCACGCCGCGCTACTACCACACGGCGACGCGCCTCCCGGATGGATCCGTGCTCGTCGCCGGCGGATACGGCAGCGCCAACAGTCTTGCGACCGCGGAACGCTACAATCCCGCGACGGGCTTGTGGACGCCGGCGGGGACGATGTCAATCGCGCGCACGGCTCACACCGCCACGCTGCTGCCAGACGGCACAGTGCTCGTCGTCGGCGGTATCAACTTCGCCACCAACGCGCTGACGAACACGACCGAGATCTACAACCCGCTCACCAACACCTGGTCTGCGGGTCCACCATTGACTCTCGGGTTGCGCGCGTTCCACAGCGCCGTCGCGCTCGACACCGGCGACGTCATGGTGGTCGCGGGCATGAAGGGCTGGCCCGATTGCACGTACCGCACGAACGCGGAGATCTACAACTGGATCTCGGACACCTGGCAGGCCACGGGAGCCCTTGATCTCGCCCGCAGCAACGCCGCGACGACGCTCCTCGCTGACGGCAGCGTGCTGCTTGCGGGAGGCCCGTCGAACAATTGCCCGACACCGAATAACGGGTTGAACGAAGCGGAGATCTACGATCCGGCGTCCGGGTTGTGGTCGGTGCTCCCGAACCTCTCGACGACTCGCTACAACCATTTCATCGCGACCATGCCCAACGGCAAGGTGCTGCTCGCGGGTGGGACGACCGCTGGTGGCCAGACCGCGACGGCCGACGTCTACAATCCGGCCACCGGAACGTTCTCGCTCACCACGCCGATGGCCACGGCGCGCGGAACGTCAGGCGGCACCGGTGACAACGGCGCGACGGTGGTGCTTCCCGACGGCCGGGTGCTCGTCGCCGGCGGGCACAACGGCGCCGGCGTTCTCAGCAGCGCCGAACTCTTCAATCCGTCGACCTCAACCTGGTCGGCGACCGGTTCGTTGCTGACCGCGCGCACGCACAACACCATAACATCGCTTGGCAACGGCCTCGTGCTGGTCGTCGGCGGTCACGCCGCGGGCGCCGTCCCGCTCGGAAGCGCGGAGATCTACCAGCCACAAATTGCCTGGAGCAGCAGCAATCCGGCCGTCGCCACCATCGATCAGAACGGCTTCGCGACCTCCGTCGCGTTGGGAACGACGACGATCAGCGCGGCGTCCGGCAGCATCATCGGAAGCACGACGCTTACGGTCGCGAAGGATGAGCTGCCGCCCGCGACGACGGCGGCCTACGCGGCGCCGAACGCGAACGGCTGGCACAGCACGGATGTCATCGTTCAACTGAACGCGACCGACTCGGGTGGACCTGTGTCGGCCTCGGGCGTGCAGTCGATCACGTATTCGCTCAGCGGCGCGCAGAGCGGCGGCGGCACGGTCAATGGCGCCAGCGTGTCGTTCGCAGTCTCGAATGAAGGTACCTCCACGGTTAGTTATCACGCGGTAGATAACGACGGGAATGTCGAACCGACGTCCAGCTTCACGATCAAGATCGACAAGGCGCCGTTTGACGATCCGAATGCGAACACGGTCACGACGCTCACGTCGTCGACAAATCCCTCGACGTTCGGTCAGGCCGTCACATTCACGGCCGCCGTAAGCAGGTCCGGTACACCGGTATCGTTTGCTCCGGTGACTCAGTACCCTGCCGGCCCGAATCCGCAGGCCGCCGCCGGCGCCGACTTCAACGGCGACGGCATCATCGACGTCGCCACGGTGAACATGGATAACAACACGGTCACCATGCAACGCGGCAACGGAACCGGAGGATTTTTCGCGCCGACCATCGCGGCGGCATTCCCGGCGAACTCCGTCAATGCGTCGATCACCGCCGCCGACTTCAACAAAGACAGCAAGTTGGACCTCGCGTTGAGCAGAGCCTCGAGTGGCGGGATCACCATCCTGACGGGTCTGGGGAATGGTTTCTTTTTGTCTCCCGGCAACACGATTGGCGCGGGCTCGAGCCTCACCGGCCTCGCTTCGGGCGACTTCAACGGCGACGGCAATCCGGACCTGGCGGCGGTGAAGTTCTTCAACATCATCAGCATTTTCCTTGGCAACGGCGCGGGCGGCTTCAGCGCAGCGCCCGAGATCCCCGGCTGCTGCACGGGCGGGTCGATCGCGGTTGGCGACTTCAACGGCGATGGACGCGCGGACCTCGCGGCCAGGAGTGGCATCCTGCTCGGCGACGGTACAGGTGCATTTGGCGCGGTCGTTCCGTATCCTGGCGGAGCGCTCAGTCCCGCCATTGTCGCGGCCGATCTGAATGGCGACGGCAAGCTGGATGTCGCGGGTACGAGATGGTCTCCCGACGTCGTCATTGTACAACTTGGTAACGGAGCGGGTGGCTTCAGCGCGCCCACGACATACACCGGATTCGGCCAACCTGGGTCGCTGGCCGTGGTTGATTTCAATAACGACGGCAGTCTGGACCTCGCTGCCGGCAACCGGCAGTTCGGCACCGTCAGTGTCCTGATCGGAAATGGTGCCGGGAGTTTTGCCGCCGCGACGAACTTCAGCGTCGTTGGCAGTCCGTCAGCCGTGATCCCCGGTGATCTGAACGGCGACGGGAGACTCGACATTGCGGCCGCGCTGTTGTCGCACAACACCGTGGGCGCGCTGCTAAATACGACACCGGCTGTGAACGAGGGCAGCGTCACTTTCAAAGATGGCGAGACGACGCTCGGCCCGTCGGTGCCCGTGAACTCACTCGGTCGCGCCACCTTCACGACGGCAACACTGGATATCGCGACGCATACCATCACAGCCCAGTACAGCAGCCCGCTCAACTTCAGTCCAAGCGCCGCCACCCTCAGACAAGTGGTCATGCCGCCGCCGCTGCCAACGGCCTCGTTCACCGCGAATCCGAATCCAGCCGCATGCCGCCAGACCGTGGTGTTCAACGGCACCCTTTCGCACGCCGCCGCGGGATTCAGCCTCGTCAGCTACGAGTGGAGCTTCGGCGACAACACGACCGCGACCGGTCCGACCGCGATCCACGACTACTCGGCATTCGGCGCCTATAGTGCGACGCTGACGGTCACTGACAACAACACGCCCCCGAATACCGACGTCAGCACGATGGTGATCAACGTCGATCAAGGCAACCACGCGCCGGTCGCGAGTCACGGCGGGCCGTACATTGTCGATCTCGGATCGCCGGCATTGCTGGACGGCACCGGATCGTTCGACCCGGACGCATCGTGCGGCGATTCGATCGTCAGCTACTCGTGGTCAATCAACAACGGGGCGGTGACGCTGAACGGTGCGAGCCCTGCACTGTCGGCCGCGCAGGTCGATGCGCTCGGCGTTGGCACCTTCCCCGTGTCGCTCACGGTGACGGATGAGTTCAACGCCACGTCCACCGCGTCGACGACACTCTCGATTTACAACAACGTGCCGACCGCCTCGTTCACCGCCGCCCCGAATCCAGCGGCCTGCGGGCAGACGGTCACGTTCGACGGCTCATCGTCGTCGGCCGGGCGCCCGGACCGCGCGATCGTCAGCTATGCGTGGGACTTTGGCGACAACACGACTGGAACCGGTGCCACGGCGACGCATGCGTACGCGGCATTCGGCGCCTATAGTGCGACGCTGACGGTCACCGACAACAACGTGCCGGCGCGGACGGCTGCCAAGACGCTCGTCGTCACCGTCAATCAAGGCAACGTCGCGCCGCTCGCACATGCCGGCGGTCCTTATACCGTCAGTTCCGGCAGCACCGTTCAACTGAACGGCACGCTGTCCTCGGATCCGAATAGTGGCTGCGGCGATCAGATCGTTGCCTACGACTGGGATATCGACGGCATCTACCAGCTGTCGGGCGCGACGCCGACGTTGAACACGGCGGCGAATCCCCTTTCACCAGGCAACCACAACGTCACGCTGACGGTGCGCGACAGCTTCGGCGCAATGGCGGCCTCGTCGACGACGATCAATGTGCAGCGCGTGCTGGTGTCGATCGCGGTGACGCCGACGCCAGTAACGCTGCGCAGCGGTCAGCAGCAGATGTTCACGGCAACCGGCACGTTCAGTGACGGTTCGACGGAAGTGTTGATGTCCGGTGGTGGCGGTGGCGGGTCCGGGCCTCCGAGTTTCGGTCCGAACGATCCCTCGTGGCAGGTTCAATTCCCGCAGCTCGCGGATTTCTCGGTCTGCTCGACGCCGCAATTTCCCCTCACGCCCGGCGCCGGTAGCTGGAGCAGTCAGAATCTGCTGACGCAAAACGGCAACGTTGACATGGTGTGGTCGGCGGGAACGCCCGTCGTCGAGGTCAACGGAACGGTAACGCTCACCGATGTGGTGTTGACGTTGTCGTGCACGAACGGCGCGGCGTCCGGCACCATCGACGCGCAGTGGACGGGCACCCGCTACGAAGGCCGGCTGTTCTTCAACAACGGCGCGACGCAAAGCGGTGTGTCGATTACCGGCTGGTCGCGCAAAGCACCGATGCCGATGGCGCGCTTCGGCCTCACGGCGCTCGCGGACGGCGGCAAGGTGTACGCGATCGGCGGGACCGCCGGCGCATGCAACGGACTCAACCCGTGTCCGTTCGCGCCACTTAACACGGTTGACGCCTACGATCCGAGCAGCAATTCGTGGGACTCCGCTTCGCCGCTGAATCACGGCCGCGAAGGCGCCCGTGCGATCGTCCTGGGCAACAAGTGGTACGTCATCGGCGGGCACACTCCCGGCGGCCAGGCCTCCGGCATCGTCGAGGTGCTGGATCCGGCTGGATCAAATACGTGGAGCGTGCTGGCGAGCGATCCGATGCCGACGGTGCGCGCAAACTTCGCGCTCGTCACCGACGGCTCCTACCTCTACGCGATTGGCGGCGACACGACACCCGCCAACGGCGGCCAGGTTGCGACGGTTGAGCGATTCGATCCGGCGGCGCCGGGCGGTGAGCGATGGACGTCGCTGGCGCCGCTGCCCGTGGCCGGGAACCTGATCGGCGCCGGCGTGTTGAACGGCACGATCGTCGTGGCCGGCGCCGGCGGCACGAACCGAACGGACCTCTATGACATCGCCGGCAACGCGTGGTCGTCGGGTGCGCCGATGCCGGCGCAGCGAGTCGGCATGGCCGCGGCCGTCGCCAACGGCGGCCTGTGGCTGATTGGCGGCACGACCAACGGCGCGCTGAACTACGACACGTGGGTGTATTACCCGGCAACCGCGATGCGTCCCGAAGGTTGGGCGGGCGTGGGATCGATGCCGACGGGTCGTACGACGCCGGCAGCAGCGGTGATCGGCGACGTGATCTATGCGGTCGGCGGCGCTGATGGGTCGAATATCGCGCTCGGATCCAACGAAGCGCTGAGCACGCCGCCGTTCGATTCGTTGAGCACCGGAGGCGGCCCGTCGGGGGGAAGCGGCAACAACATTCCCACGGTGCAGTGGGACAGCACGAATCCTGCGGTCGCGATGGTTGACGGCAGCGGCAACGCCACCGCGATCGGGGCCGGCCAAACCGAGATCGTCGCGAGGGCCGGAAACATTTCGTGCGCCGCGGCCGACAACAAGTGCGCGACGCTCACGGTCGTCAACACCGTCCCGGCCGTTCAGATCTTCGGCGGGCCGTTCACGACGAACGAGTCCGCGAATTTCCAGAATTTCAGCACCGGCGGCAACTTCACGGATCCGGATCAGCAATCCTGGACGGCGACCGTCGATTACGGTGATGGCACTGGTCCGCAACCGTTGGCGTTGTCGAACCTGCAAAACGGCTTCACGCCGACCGGCCAGTTCAACTTGTCGCACCAGTACGCCGATAACGGCGTGTTCATGGTGACGGTCACCCTGGATGATCACGCCGGCGGCATTGGCATCGCGACAAAACAGGTGACGGTCAACAACGTCGCACCGCAGGTGTTCGGCCCGCAGTCGGCGAGCACGAATGCCGGCAGCAGCATGAACTTCGGCTGCATCTCGTTCTCGGACGTGCCTGCCGATGCGCCCTGGACCGCGACGGTGGATTACGGCGACGGCAGTGGCGCTCAGGTGGTGACGCCCAACGTGCCCGGATCGTGCGGCGGCGGTGGCACGACGGCCGGCGCCTTCAGCCTGAGCCACGCGTACTCGAGCAGCGGCAATTTCACGGTCAGCGCCAGCGTGACCGACAAGGACGGCGCGACGGGAATGAGGTCATTCCCGATCGCGGTGAACGCGGCGCCTGCCGTGACGATCGATAACACGCCGCTCGCGGCGATCAATGAAGGCAGCACGTTCTCTGGAACGGCGTCGTTCACGGATGCCATGGGTGATGGTCCGTGGACCGTCAGGATCTCGTACGGCGATAACACGGGACAATTCCAGTCGACCGTGGCCAGCCTGGGATCGATCCCGCTCAACCACGTTTATCGCGACAACGGGTCGTATGCGATGTCGGTCCAGGTTCAGGACAAGTTCTTCCTGACCGGAACCGCGACGGCCACGCTCACGGTGAACAACGTCGCGCCCACGGTCAACACGCTGCCATCACTCAACGCGATCACCGAGGGTCAGCCCGTCGGATTCAACGTGACCTTCACGGATCCGGGCGTCAACGATACGCAGATGCCGGGCGCCAAGGCGCTGATCAATTGGGGTGACGGCGCCACAACGACGATGAACGTATTTACGAACAACGGAACCGGTAACTTCTTCGTGAATCACACGTATCGGGATAATCCTGCCGCGCCCGATACGGCGTTCACGATCACCGTGACAGTGAGCGACAAGGACGGCGCTACGAGCGCCGCGCAGACTACTCAGCTCGTGGTGAACAACGCGCCGCCGAGCGTGCAGCTGAATTACTTCCCGGATCTCGTTCAGGGCGGGCCGGCCACGTTCACCGGCCAGCTGCTCGATCAGGGCGCGCTCGACGCACCGTGGTCCGGCGAAGTCGACTTCGGCGACAGTGTCGTGCAGCCGTTCTCGTTCGCGTTGAACGCGCAGGGGCAGACGCCGCGTGGCACCTTCAGCGTCACGCACACCTACCAGCAGAGCGGACCGGTCACCCTGACGTTCCGGGCGACCGACAAGGACGGCGCGACGGGCACGCGCACCTTCCAGCTCGACATCAATCCGGTGATGGTGTCCGTGGCTGTCAGCCCGACTGCGGCATGGCTGAACGCGGTCGGCCAGACGCTGCAATTTAACGCGAGCGCGCTGTTCAGCGACGGCAGCACGCACTACACCAACGGTAACGTGATCCCGGGCGTCACCTGGAGCAGCGCCAATCACGCCGTGGCGATGATCAGCGCCAGTGGTCTCGCAACCGCCATGGGACCAGGCATCACCACGATCACCGTCAATGTCGAGGATGATTTCGGGCACCAGTTCGCGGCGCAAGCCACGCTCAGGGTTGATGTCACGCCGCCGGTGATCACGGCCAACGACATCACAGCGGAAGCGACATCAAGCAGCGGGGCGGCCGTCACGCTGGTGTTCTCGGCGACGGATGATTTCGACAGCAATCCCAGTGTCGTCGCCGATCGCAACTCGGGTGTATTCCCACACGGCACAACGAACGTGATCGTGACGGCCACCGACGCGGCGGGCAACACCAGCACCCGGACGATGCGTGTCATCGTGGTGGATACAACGGCGCCGGTCCTCAGCCTGCCCGGCAGCATCACGGTTGATGCGACCAGTCCGGAGGGCGCGATCGTGCACTACTCAGCGTCTGCGACAGATGTCGTCGGCGGGAACATTACTGTGATCTGCGCACCGCCGACCGGCAGCACGTTCCCGATCGGCACGACCGAGGTGCCGTGCACCGCGACGGACGCCGCCGGCAACACCGCAGCCGGCAGCTTCACGGTCCTCGTCCAGGCCGCCGCGGCTCAGGTCAGCCAGCTGAGTGTTACCGTGCAGAGCTTCAATCTCCAGCAGGGAATCGCGAACAGCCTGGACGCGAAACTCGACATGGTCCTGAACGCCCTGAACGGCGCGACTAGCGGCGACACGAACACCGTCTGCAATCGTCTCGGCGCGTTCATCAACGAAACGACCGCGCAGTCCGGCAAGAGGTTGACGGTCGCCCAGGCGAATCAGCTGATTGCCTCGGCGCAGCAAATCCAGGCCGTAATCGGATGCCAATAGGAGCGTGAAACAGCGCCCACGGTGAAAGTGCGGAATACTGTGGCAGGATGCACAGACTGATTCCAGTGGCGGCCGCGCTGCTCGCCGCCGCCTTGGGTCTCCTCACGTTCGTCCGAGACATCGAACTCAAGACGTACGATCTTCGCGTCGCCGCCGCGGCGCGCCCGTCGGCGCCGGCCGGCGACGTGTCGATCGTGTTCATCGACAACGACAGCCTGCGCCGCATGGAGCCGCTGGTGGGCCGCTGGCCGTGGCCCCGGTTGGTGCACGCCACGGTAATCGATTACCTCGCCGCCGCCGGCGCGAAGGTGATTGCCTACGACGTGCTCTTTCCCGAGCGCGACATCCGCAAGTTCATGGTCGGCGACACCGAGTGGACCGGCGAGGAATCGGACGCGGCGCTCGTCGAATCCACACAGAACGCCGGCAACGTGGTCCACGTCGCGGAAGCGGCGAGCGCGGAACTGATCGATCCTTCGAAGGAGCTCGCGCAAGATCTTTCCGCGCCGGCACTCAACGTCAAACTGGCGACGCCGGTCTGCGTGCAGGCACGACCCCGCGTCACCCCGCCGTTTCCGGCGCTCGCTCAAGCGTCGCGCGCCATCGGTCACACGCTGTTCATTCTTGATTCGGATGGTCCGGTTCGACGCCTCGCGCCGGTCGTGCAGGTGGGTGAACGCACCATTCCCTCGCTATCGCTGGCGGCCACCACGGCCGCGGGCGCGACCGTCACTCCCGCGGTCAGCGTCGATGAAGGTCAATGCGCGGCGCTGGTGCCGTGGCGTGGCCCGGCGGAGAACGCGAACGGTCAACCCACCTTCACGTCGTACTCGTTCTACGACCTGTTCCGCGCGCAGCAGGAAATCCTCGAAGAGCAGAAGCCCGGCGTCGATCCGTCGTTGTTCAAGGATCGCATCGTGATTGTCGGCGTGAACGCGGACGGGTTGCACGAGGTCTTCACCACGCCGTTCCCCGAAGGCGAGATCAACGGCCCCGAAGTGCACGCGAACATGGCCGACGCGCTGCTGGCGAATCGTTCGATCGTGCGATCACCGCCATGGGTGACGGTGGCGCTCACGGCCGCCGGCGCCGGCGTGGTCGGCGTGGCGGGACTATTCCTCAGCGCGTGGCTCACCGCGGCCGTCGCGACCGCCGCCGCGGTGATTCTGGTGTGGCAATCGGTGGCATGGTTTGCGCGCGGTGTCTGGATCCCGCTGACCATTCCCGCGCTGGCGATCGTGTTTGCCTTCGTCGGCGATCTCGCATGGAAGTACGTCGTCGAGGGACGCGAGAAGCGCAAGGTCAAGAAACTCTTCTCCCGCTACGTCTCGAAGGACGTCTTCGATCAGCTCGTCGCCAATCCATCCCTCGCCGCGCTGGGCGGCGCGCGGCGTCGCATGACCGTGCTCTTCTCGGACATTCGCGGCTTCACGACGATGTCGGAGAAAGGGTCGCCGGAGGATGTGGTCAGCCAGCTCAATGAACTGTTTACGCGCATGGTCGGCGTGGTCTTCGCGCATCGCGGCACGGTGGACAAGTTCGTCGGCGACATGGTGATGGCCCTCTACAGCGCGCCCCTGGACGACGCCGAGCACGCCGATCACGCGGTGCAGACCGCCCTGGCGATGATTCGCACCCTGACCGAGATGAACCAGGAATGGCAGAGCCAGGGGAAGCCGACGCTCGACATCGGCATCGGCATCAACACCGGGGATATGGTGGCCGGCAACATTGGCTCCGATACGATCATGAGTTACACGGTGATCGGCGACGCGGTGAATCTCGGCGCCCGGCTCGAGTCGCTCAACAAGGACTTTGGCACGCGGATCATCATCAGCGAGTCGACGCGGGCCGAGCTGAAAGGGCGGTATGATATCCATCCCCTCGGCGACGTCGTCGTGAAAGGCAAGACCAAACCGGTCGCGATTTTTGAGGTTAAACCAACATGAAGCACGTCGTGTTCGCAATTTTGGCAGTGGCCGTTGTGGCATCACCAGTTGAGGGGCAGATTGGTGGCATCGGCAAGGGCCTGTCGATCGCCAAGAAGGCAAAAGACGTTCGCGATCTGCAGATGACCGACGCCGAAGAGCAGGCGCTCGGCGCGCTGGTGAGCGACCGCATTCGCACGCGCTACGGCGTGGTGCAGGATGCCGGCGTGCATCGCTACATCTCGCTGGTCGGCACGGCGCTCGCGCAGGGCAGCACGCGGCCGGCGCTGCCGTGGACCTTCATCGTCCTCGACACCGATGGCGTCAATGCGTTCGCCGCCCCCGGCGGCTATGTGCACATCACGCGCGGCGCGCTGGCGTTGATCAAGAACGAAGCGGAGCTGGCCGGCGTGCTCGGCCACGAGATCATCCACATCACCGAGAAGCACACGATCCGCGCGATTCAGAAAAGCCAGGCGGTGCAGATGGGCGCGGCCGAGACGCTGTCGGGCAGTTCCGCGCTCATGGAGCGCGCCGTCGGCGCGGTCTACGAGAACATCGTCGAACGCGGGTTTGGCCGCGCGGAAGAGAACGAATCGGACGAACAGGGCGTGGCGCTCGCGAACAAGACCGGCTATGCGCCGAATGGATTGATCACATTCCTGACCACGTTGAAGGATCGCAACAAGGAATCCAAGGAGAAGCGCGGCCTGTTCGCGTCGCATCCGGAGATGCAGGATCGCCTCGATCGCATCACGAAGCAGATCGCGTCGAAGAAGCTCACCGCCACGGCAACACTCGACGCTCGCTACACCAAGAACGTGACGTTCAAACCGGTGCCCATCACCGCGATCGCCACCGTGGATCCGGGCGCCGCCGGCCTGACCGGTGGCGACGCCACGGCCGAGGAGAAGAAAGCCGAGGAGAAGAAGGCCGAGGCGCCAAAGAAGGGCCGCTTCGGCCTGGGTCGCATGTTGCCGGCAGGGGGGGGCGAGAAGAAGCAGGCCCAGGTTACGGCGTCGGGCGGGGCTCGCGGAGTGGATCCCGAGAAAGACTCGAAGGGCGGCTCGAACCCGAAGATCGTTCCGGTGAAGCTGGTGGCCGCTGACATCACGGCATTCAAGAAAGAAGGGGGTCTGCCGTAGGCCTGCCGCGCCGAAGCTTCCGAGCGAAGGCGGGCCGGTTCATCCGCGGCCGGCTGATCTTCTCCGGCTGGCTGCTACTCGGCTACGTCTTACTCGCGGTCGCCGTCCGGCAGGGCCTGGGCGACACGGCACTGCTCTCGGCGATCGCCAGGCTCGCGCTGGTCCTGGCGATCGTCAACGCCGCGGTCACGCTGCTGGTGAACCCGTGGCGCGACGATCGTCCTTCCGAACGTTTCCCCGCCATCGTGCAGGACGTGGCGGTGATCGCCTTCTTCATGGTGATTGCCACGCTGCTGTTGCGCGAGCAGCTGCTCACCACCTCCGCCGTGGGTGCGGTGGTGGTCGGCTTCGCGCTCCAAGACACGCTCGGCAACCTGTTCGCGGGGCTGGCGATTCAGATCGAGAAGCCGTTTCGCGTTGGCCAGTGGATCCAGGTGAGCGGGCGCGAGGGGCAGGTCCAGGAGATCACCTGGCGCGCGACCAAGCTGCGCACCAAGGACGGCGAGTTCATGGTCGTCCCCAACAGCCTGGTGTCGAAAGAGCCGGTGCTGAACTACTCGGAGCCGACGATCTCGAACAGCGTCAGCGTCGAGGTCGGCGCCAGCTACCTGACGCCGCCAAACGAGGTGAAGGCGGCGATCCTCGCGGCGATTGGCAACGCTCCACTCGCCATCCGCGCGCCGGAGCCCAAGGTGCTGGTGCAGGGCTTTGGGGATTCCGCGATCAACTACACCGCGTACTTCTGGGTCGACGACTATGGCACCGAGCGGGAAGCGCGCGATCAAGTGCGCAGCAACATCTGGTACGAATTCCGCCGGCGCCACATCGAGATTCCCTGGCCAATACAGATCGAGTATTCCCGCGAAGAGGTCCCGTCACGCACCGCCGAAGACGTGGCTCGGGCGGCGAGCGGCCTGGTGGCGGTCGATCTGTTTGCGTCGCTCAGTCATGAAGCCCGGCACACATTGGCGCTCTCGGCCGATGAACACCTGTTTGCCGCGGGTGAAACCATCGTCCGCCAGGGCGCCGCCGGCGACTCGATGTTCGTCGTCTTGAGCGGCCGTGTGCGCGTGCTGATCGATCCCTCGGGCCAGGAAGTCGCGGTGATTCCGGCCGGCGGATTCTTCGGTGAGATGTCGATGCTGACCGGCGATGCGCGCACCGCTACGGTGCTGGCGATCGAAGACGCGGTGGTCCTGGAAATCTCAGCCGCCGACTTCCGGACGCTCGCCGAAGCGAACCCGTCGCTGGTCGATCACGTGTCGACGATCGTCGGCACCCGCCGCACGGGTCTTGAGGAAGCTCGCGCCAGCTCCGCGGTGATTGCCGCGCCCGAAGCGAAGCAGAACTTCCTCGCGCGCATGCGCAAGTTCTTGACTCTGCACTCTTAACTCTTAACTATTCCACCCAGATAATGACGCGGCCCTCGCGGCGTTCGTTGATATCCATCAGCAATCCCGGCCCGTGCTTTTCGAGATCCTCGACGCGAAAGCTGACCCCGCGATCGTCCCACCCCTGCGAGTACGCGCTCAGCTGGATCGGTCCCGATTTCAGCCGCAACAGCCAGAACGGCAACGAGAACGTGACGAGCTTCTGCTCCTCGTCGTCCCACGCCATCACGTGCATGCTCCGGAGCGGACCTGAAGACGATGACTCGGTGGCGCGCTCGGCGAGGTATTGCGGCCGCCCGTCCACCATTTGGATCAACGGTTGCTGTCCCGCAAAGCGCCCCCGGACTTTCGCGAACTCGTCTTCGGCCGACGTCGCACTCATCTCCACGACGGCCATGTTCTGCCGGACCAACGACACCATGAAGATGATCCCGCCGACGGCGAGGACCACGAAGAGGAAGAGGATGCCGAGAACGATTGGGATCCACGTGCGCTTCTTGGGCGGTGGCGCGTCGTTCATAACGTCAGCTCCGTTCCCGCGCCGGTTTCCGACGCGCGTCGAAACACGAGGTCCGCGGCCACGACGTCTTCCACGGCCATGCCCAGTGACTTGAAGATGGTCACGTCCGCATCGTTCTTCCGGCCGGGGACGCGGCCAAGCACCAGCTGGCCGATTTCACCGCGGACGTGCGATGCGTCGAAGAACCCCTCGGCGATATTCATGACCACGTCGCCCGATTCCACGAGCGCGGCCGCCCTGGAATCGACATACAGCCGGCCCCGCTGCACGAGCTGGGGCGCCATCTCGCGCTGATCGGGCCGGCAAGCGCCCACGCACATGACATGCGCACCCCGGCCGACCCAGGCACTCTCGACCACCGGAGTCTTGGACGAAGTGGCGAGCACGATTAGATCGGCATCGCGGACAGCGGCCTCGGCAGTCTCCGTGGCCACGATGGGTACGGGGAGGTGGGGGCTCATGACGTCCACGAACCTTTGGCGGCTCTGCGGCCGCGGCGACCAGATGCGCACGTCCTTGAGCTGGCGCACGTGCTGCAGGGCTTCGAGGTGGCTGCGGGCCTGGACACCGCTGCCGATAATCGCCAGCCGGCCGGCGTTCGCTCGCGCGAGAAATCGCGCCGACACGGCGGAGACCGCGGCCGTGCGCGCCTCGGTGATGTAGCGGCCGTCCATCAGCGCGATGAGCGATCCGGTTTCCGGATCGAGCAGGAGAATCGTGGCGAGGTGCGACGGCAGTTGTTTCTTGTGGTTCTCACCAAAGACGGTCACCACCTTTGCACCCAGGCTCGCCGGCGACGGCACGTAGGCGGGCATCAGTCCGAAGTACGCCTTGGTCGGCCCGACGGTGAGCACCGAGCGCATCGGCTGCAGCACCTCGCCGGCCGAAAATTTCGCCAGCGCCGATTCCATGGCCGGGATGAGGTCGGTCATCGGCAGCAGCGAGTGAACGTGTTGCTCCGTCAGGAGGCGAAAGGCCACAGATTAAGCCACTGATTAGGCCACAGATTAGACACAGATTAAACACAGATTAAACACAGATTCGCTGCGCGAATCGTGTTGGCGTGAATGGTGACGATAGCATTGATGTCGTTGGCGTAGCCACCGCTCATCGTCACGGCCACGGGAACGCCACGGCGTCGGCAGGCATCGAACACCATCTCGTCGCGAGTGCGCAACGCGGCGATCGTGAGTGTGAGCCGGCCGAGACGGTCGCCCTCATACGGGTCGGCGCCCGCAAGATAGAAGACCAAGTCCGGTTGATGCCCGTTCAGCACGCCGGCGAGATGCGAACGCAGCAATTCGAGGTAGGCGTCGTCCCCGGTGCCATCCGGCAGGGCGACGTCGAGATCGCTCGTCTCTTTCCGGAACGGAAAGTTCTTCTCGCCGTGCATCGAGAAGGTGAACACGGTCTCGTCGTCCGCGAAAATGGCGGCGGTGCCGTTACCCTGGTGGACATCCAGATCGACCACCGCGATTCGCCGCGCCCGGCCATCGCGTTGCAGCACCCGCGCCGCAACCGCCACGTCGTTGAACACGCAGAAGCCTTCGCCGCGATCCGCGAAGCCATGGTGGGTGCCGCCGGCCAGGTTGGCTGCCACGCCGTCCTCGAGCGCAACGTGCGCCGCGGCAATCGTCGCGCCCACCGATCGGCGCGCGCGCTCCACCATTTGTGGAGACCATGGGAACCCGATGCGCCGCTGGGCCTCACGCGGCAGCGTGCCATTCGCGACGGCATCAACGTAGCCGGCGTCGTGCACGAGCCGCAGGTCGTCCCACGAGGCGGCAGGCGCTTCGTGGAGGTCCTGCGCTCCGACGATGCCCTCGGCAAGAAGGCGCTCCCGCAGCCCCGAGTACTTCGCCATCGGGAACTTGTGGCCCTCGGGAAGAGGCAGCACGAAATGATCTGAATAGAAAGCCCGCACGGCCACCGATTAAACACCGATTAGGCACTGATTTGCGAACTCAGGCTTTCATCTGTCTCTGATCTGTGCTTAATCTGTGGCCCGAGTGATCCATCGCATTAAAACCATCGACGCGCACGCGGCCGGCGAGCCGCTGCGGCTGGTCATCGACGGCCTGCCGGCCCCGGACGGCCGCACGATGCTCGAGAAGCGGGCCTGGGCCCTCAAGCGCCTGGATCACCTGCGCCAGGGACTGATCCTCGAGCCGCGCGGCCACACCGACATGTACGGCGCGCTCCTCACCGAACCGGTCAGCCGCGACGCCCACGCCGGCATCCTGTTCATGCACAACGAGGGCTGGAGCACCATGTGCGGCCACGGCATCATCGCCGTCACCACGATCGCGATCGAGCGCGGGTTGATCTGGTCCGGCAGCGCGGCGAAAGCCGGGAACGGCGGGACGCCCTCGGGCAAACCCACGGAGGTGGACATCCGCTACGACACGCCGGCCGGTCTCGTCCAGGCGCGTGCGCATCTGGCGCACCACGGCGAATCGGTGCGCGTCGATTCCGTGGCGTTCCGCAACGTGGCGTCGTTCGTCTTCGAGCCGTCGCTGATGGTAACGGTGGGCGGCAGGAAAATTCCGGTCGACGTGGCGTTTGGCGGCGCGTTTTACGCGATTGTCGACGCGGAAGCGGCCGGCGTGCCGATCGATCCCGCGCATCTTCCCGAGCTGCGCACGCTCGGCATGACCATCGCGCGTGAAGTGGAGAAGCTGCGCCGCGTGGTCCACCCGACCGACCCGGGCCTCGAAGGCATCTACGGCACCATCTTCACCGCGCCGGCACACCTGCCCGACGCGCATTTGCGCAACGTCACGATCTTCGCGGATGCCGAGGTCGATCGATCCCCGTGCGGCACCGGCACCGCCGCGGTGATGGCCGTGCTGAACGACATGGGCCTGCTCCTGGACGATGTGCCCTTCATTCACGAGAGCATCGTCGGCACGACGTTCCGCGGCCGCGTGGTCGATCGAGTCGAGGTGGGAGAACGATCGGCGATCGTCCCCGAGATCGAAGGCTCGGCCTGGATCACCGGCGAGCATACGTTCCTGATCGACGGGGACGATCCCTTGAAGGCTGGCTTTCGCCTGTAGTATGCCCCGCGCCTCAAGGCGCGGGCCAGACGCGTCTCTATTTCAACGCCGCGATCGCGGCGAAGTCCATCGCCGACGCGAACGCCTGCACGTCCTGGATGCCCGACAGGTCGCGGCCCTCGACCGTGATCATGAAGCGTTTGCCGACCAGGATGTTCAGCTCGCCCCGGTTGTCGCGCTTGCTCCACTTTTCCACGGCAGGATTGCCGCCGATGGTGGTCGCTTTCTCGTAGCCGTCGCTGCTTTCCTTGCTGTAGCCGGCGGCAATCATCATCGACCACGGCGCCACCAGCATCTGCGCCATGCCGGTGTCGACGATCCTGACGTCGACGTTGGCGTCACCCTTGCGGTAGTCGGCTTCGATCTGCGAGAACGGCATCGGCATCGTCATGCGCTCGCCTTCGGGCTCGCCCATCTCCCAGCCCGACACCTTCGGCAACTGCGTTTGCAGCGCCTGGAACGCCACCGGGCTCACCGGCTTGCCATCCGCGCCGGTGCCGGAGAGTGCCGCTGCCATGCCTTGCATGGCCTTGGCCATGTCCGCCGTTCCTGGCGCTGCGGCGGAGGTGCCTTGCTTCGCCGCGGCATCGGCCACGCTGTGCGCGGCCTTCGCCATTTCCTCCGCGGCCCTCGCGGTGGCCTCGGCCTGTTTCTCGGCTTCCGACTTCCCGCACGCGGTCGCGACCAATCCGGCAATCACAATGGCGCTAACCAGTGGTCTCATGATCATCCTCTGAAACTTTCAACTCCGAACTTGCCACTCAACTGCCAACCGTCAACTTTCAACTCAACTGCCAACCGTCAACTTTCAACTGTCAACTTTCGCGTCACCACCCAATGGCCAGTCCATCTTTCCGTAAATCAGATCCGCCAAGCAAGACACCCGTCTTCGGATCGATGAAGATCGCCTGGTAACCGCCCATCGCACCGCGGCCATCTCTGATGACATGGCCCCTGGCTTCCAGCGCCTTTCGAACCTCCGGGCCGATGCCGCTCTCGAGGGCGAGCTCTTGCCCCATGTGACGCATGCGGGCGGCATCGCCGGCCTCCTGCACGTGCATGCCGAAGTCAACGAAGTTGGCCACGACCTGCGCGTGGGCCTGTGCCTGGTTGTCGCCGCCCATCACGCCGAACGACACCCACGGCTTGCCGTCTTTCATGATCATCGCCGGCACGAGGGTATGCAGCGGCCGCTTGTGCGGGCCGATCTGATTCGGATGCCCCGGCGTCAGGTTGAAGCCGGAGCCACGGTTATGCAGGGTGACACCGGTCTCGCCGGCGACGAATCCGGCGCCGAAGCTGCTGAACAGCGACTGGATGAATGAGACGACGTTGCCCTGGCCGTCGGCGGCGGTCATGTAGATGGTGTCGCCGAGATCCTGGCCTGAGAAGTCCCGCGTCGGGCCGTACGTGTTCGCGGCCTTCGCCATGTCGATTTCCTTCCGGCGCTGGGCCGCATAGTCCTTCGAGAGCAGCCGCTTCAACACGTCCTTCTGCATGTGATCCCGATCCGCGAGAAAGGCACCGCGATCGGCGAAGGCGATGCGCTTGGCTTCGGTGACGACGTGCAGGTAATCGGCGGTGTTGTGGCCGAGCTTCTTGATGTCGAAGCTCTCCATGATGTTCAGCATCTCGAGCGCGACAAATCCCTGGGTGCTCGGCGGCATTTCCAGCACGTCGTAGCCGCGGTAATTGATGCGGAGCGGCTCCACCCAGTCGGCCTTGTGATCGGCGAAGTCGCGCAGGTCGAGCAGGCCATTGCGCTGCTTGATGTCGGCGACCATCGCGCGCGCGATCGATCCCTTGTAGAAGGCGTCGCGGCCTTCCTTCCCGATCACCTCCATCGTCCGCGCCAGCCGCGGGTTCGAGAAGATGTCGCCTTGCTTCGGCGCCTTGCCGTCGGGCAGGAACGTGGCGGCGGTGGCGGGATCGACCGCCAGCGTCGTCATGCTGTCCTGCCAATCGTCGGCCATCAACTCCGCGACCGGGAATCCGTCGCGCGCAATCTTGATGGCCGGCGCCATGGCCTTGGCGAGCGTGATCGTTCCAAATCGCGTCAGCAGCTGGTGCCAGCCTTCGATCACGCCGGGCACATCCACGGTCAGCACGCCGCGGCCGGGCATCTCCTTCAACCCGCGCTTCGCATATTCCTCCGGCGTCGCCGCATACGCAGATCGACCGGTTGAATCGAGGCCGTAGACTTTCTTCGTTTTCGGGTCGTGGACGATTGCGAGCAGGTCGCCGCCGATACCGTTCATGCTCGGCTCGACGACGGCGAGCACCGCCGCGGCGGTCACCGCGGCATCAATGGCGTTGCCGCCGTCCTGCAGCACCCGAAGTCCGGCGGCCGACGCCAGCGTCTGGCTGGTCGCGATCATCCCCTGCCGGCCCACGGCGGGCGAGCGCGTGCCGCGGAGATTGCCGGCCGGCCGATCGCCGGGCTGAATCTGTTGGGCAGCTGAGGTGGTCAGGCCACCGATTATCACCGATTAGTCAGGCCACCGATTATCACCGATTAAACACCGATCCTTAGACGTGCTGGTCGGCGTCTTAATCGGCGTCTTAATCGGCGTCTAATCGGTGTCTAATCGGTGTCGATCTGTGGCTAGAATGGCGCCCGGAGTTCGTTCTGAAGGACGAGAGACTGAGGGGAATCATGATTACTCGCAACAACCGGGGTGGTAGACATCAGGTGCGAACCATTGTGGCCGGCGCGTCGTTATTGGTCGCGTGGGTAGCGGTCGGCATCGCGCAGTCTCCGAATCCCTTCGGCCGCCCGTCGGCCGAGAAGCCGCAGCCTGGCGTAGGGATCACCGCCGTGCCGGGATCGCGGGCGCAGGGCTGGCTCGCGCAAGGGCGCTCGGAGGTGCTGGCCCGCCACGGCATCGTCGCCACCAGCGATCCGCTCGCGTCGCAGGCCGGCCTCGAGATCCTGAGAAACGGCGGC
>CAZEMI010000221.1:0-15931 GCA_964513235.1 uncultured Acidobacterium sp. | reverse complement strand
CGGCGACCCCGTCGTATCGCGTGCCCGGCGACTCCCCGATCCTGAACTCGGCGGGATCGCCCGTGCTGCGCAGCAACGACACCGAGCCGAAATACTAGGTGCCCAGGGTGCCATCGGGGCCGAGAAGCAGATGTCTTCCTTGGCCCCTTTCGCATGTCTGGTTCGCCATTGCCCTTTGGCGGACGATGAACCATCACCATCCATCGGTGTCTAAGGGATCGTAACGCCGCAATTCATGAGACGACGGTGAAGATGGCGACCCGTATCGGCTGGATCGCGTTCGCGGTGGTCGTGGTCGGAGTGCCGGCAACATCGGTGGCCCAGCCGGCCGCGTCCACCGAAGCTGTGCTGGCGATCCCTAGTTCTTTTCATGTGAGCGGCCTGTTAGGCCTCGGAACCGATCGCTTGACCTCACGAAGACAACGTGGGACTCTGGTTTCGTGACACAAGCCGGTAAGAAACTGCTCGATGATTTCGAGGCGCTCCCGGAGCGCGATCGATCCGAAATCGTCGCGGAGCTGGCCCGTCGCGTCGCCCAGGCGCCGCACGATCTTCCCAACGATGAAGACCTTCTCGCGGCTGCTGACCGTCTCTTCACTGAGCTAGACCGCCGCGAATAGCGTCATGGCGAATCCGCGCCGTGGCGAAGTGTGGTTGGTCGATCTCGGGATGGCGGCCAAGGTCCGGCCCGCACTCGTCATCAGCGTGCCAGCTGCGGACACCGATCGTGCATTGGTTACGCTGGTCCCGCACACAACAAGTCCTCGCAAGTCACAATTTGAAGCCGACGTGTCGGTCGGGTTTCTGCGTGGCGGTGTGCTCTATTCGGGTATTCGAGCGATCTTCGCGCACGCACGGTCGGGCGCGGCACTCTCGTAATGGAATTGGACCATTACCAACCGTGCCGTCCCACCGACAGCGACGATGGTAGCCGCGATTCTGTCGTGGGAGCGCCGCGAAAGCCGTTGCCAACGCTCAGAAGTTCCCGGATTGCCTTGCCAGAACCGGATGGCGACGATGCGACGAACTGACTGTGGACTCTGAATCAGCGACCAAGAGCCGACAAATGACATCTCGGGAGCCGCTGTGATGATGAATCGGCGCCAGTTTTGCTGCGCAGCCGCCGCGGGCGCTGCGATGCTCGCTCGCATTCCGACCGCATTCGCGGCGACCTACGATCTGCTCATCAAGGGCGGGCGTGTCATCGATCCCTCAGTTGGGCTCGACGGAGTTCGCGACGTGGGTATCGCCGGTGGCCGCATTGTGGCGGTCGGGGTGAACCTTGCGGGCGACGCCACCGACACGATTGACGCACGCGGCAAGATCGTCGCGCCGGGCCTGATCGACATCCACTCCCACGCCGGCCGTACGAAGGAAGGCCCGCCGATGTGCCTGCAGGATGGTGTGACAGGCTTTGTCGATGGCGGATCGGGGGGAGCGGACAACCTGGATCAAATCGCCGCCAACCTAAGGGCCGCACCGCAAATCGGTCGCGCCCTGATCAACATTGCGCGCACCGGGGTCGCCCCCGGCGGCGAATTGCACGACATCAATCGCGCCAACGTGTCCTTGGCGCAGGGCGCCATCGCCCGCAATCGCGATGTCGTCGTCGGTGTGAAGGCGCGACTCTCGGCTAACGTCGCCGGCCCTAACGATCTCGAGGCGCTACGGCGCGCGCAGGAGGCGGCCGAGCCCTTCAATCTCCCGGTCATGATCCACGTGGGCCAGAATCACTCGCCGATGCGCGCGATCCTGCCGTTGCTCAAGCGCGGCGACATCGTCACGCATCTGTACGCACCGGGAGCCAACGGCATCCTCGACGAGAAGGGCAGCCTGTTCCCGGACGTGGCGGCTGCGCGCCGCCGCGGCATTATGTTCGACTTTGGCAACGGCGTCGCCGATCACTTCGACTGGGCCACGGTGGAGCGCGCCGCGAAGCAGGGTTTCTGGCCCGACACCCTCTCCACTGATTGGAACGTGATGTCGCGCACCACCGGCGTCGTTGACTTCCCGAATGTCATGTCGAAGTTCATCATGCTGGGCATGCCGCTCAGTCAGATCATCGCGTGTGCGACCGTCAATGCGGCACGCGTCTTCCCGGCATTTGATGACCGCGGCACGCTGAACGTGGGCGCGCCGGCTGACGTCGCGATCATGGAGCTGCGGGAAGGCAGCTTCGAATTCGTTGACAACTACAAAGGCACGCGCACCGGCCGGCAGCGGCTGTTCCCAATCGCGACCGTGCTCGCCGGCAAGCGGTCAACCTCGCGGGCGTAGACGCGAGCTCGTCTCCAGCGACGAAATCAGCTTCGCCACCACGACCGGATCTCTCTATCGGCGGGCGTGTTACCCTCTTGGCTACCGGGCGATACCGACAATGCATGCCGGCGATGTGTCCTGCGATGGCTGTGTGAGAGCCGTAGCGGTCTACTCCATGATTAGTTTAGCGGGCACAAGCTCGATGGATACAGAACCCCACCTAAGCGATGCGTATCCACCGCAGGAGATTGCCCGGAAGGTTGAGCGCCTCGGCGTGGCGACGGCGCACGCCGATACCCTCACGCTGCTCGTGCTGGCAGTGCTCGCCGGGGCCTTCATTTCGCTTGGCGCACTGTTGTTCACGGTGGTGGTTACGGAATCCAGCTTTGGCTTTGGCCCCACACGCTGGCTTGGCGGCGTCAGTTTCTGCCTCGGGTTGATTCTGGTCGTGGTGGCCGGCGCCGAGTTGTTCACCGGGAATAATCTCATCGCGATGGCCTGGGCCAGCCGCCTGATCGGCACCCGCGAGGTCATGCGGAACTGGCTTCTCGCCTACGTTGGTAATGTGGGTGGCTGCCTGGGAACGGTTCTGCTCGTCGTGTGGGCCGACATCGCCGGTTTGGGAGATGGCGCCGTAGGTGAGATGGCGGTGCGCATCGCTCGTACTAAAGCGGATCTTCCCCTGGCCGAGGCCTTCACGCGCGGCATCCTGGGCAACGCGCTCGTCTGCCTGGCCGTGTGGCTGGCGATAGGCGCGCGGAGTGTGACCGATAAGATCCTGGCAATCCTCTTTCCCATTACCGCCTTCGTGGCCATCGGCTTCGAGCACTCGATCGCGAACTGGTTCTTTCTGCCTTTCGGGTTCGCCGTGGATGCGCACGGCGCGGTGTCGATCGTCGGGGCCGGCAGGAA
The DNA here is from genome assembly GCA_964513235.1 of uncultured Acidobacterium sp. Classification (GTDB taxonomy): domain Bacteria; phylum Acidobacteriota; class Vicinamibacteria; order Vicinamibacterales; family UBA2999; genus 12-FULL-67-14b. The sequence goes on along the minus strand of CAZEMI010000221.1, from coordinate 12,760 downwards.
CATTGTCGCGGTGACCGCCGGCAATGTGGCTGGCGGTACCCTGCTGGTGGCCGGCGTGTACTGGGTCGCCTATTTGCGAGGCGATCGCATGCGGAAGGATCGGTCCTCGTGAGTCGTTCGTCGAGATTCAGGTGTTCGAACAGGTCATGACATCGGACCAACGTTACGAACCGTTGGGACAGGATACGAGCTCGTCTCCAGCGACGAAATCAGCTTCGCCACCACTGCCGGATCCGCGGGCTTCACCAGATGATGGTTGAAGCCCGCTTCCTTTGAGCGGCGGCGGTCTTCGTTCTGCCCCCATCCCGTCAACGCCACCAGCACCATATCTTTGCCCCACGGCTGCGCGCGGATGCGCCGCGCCGTTTCATGCCCGTCGAGCTCGGGCATGCCGATATCGAGAAACACCACGTCGGGGTGAAACGTCCTCGCTTCTTCCACGGCCTGCACGCCATCGTGCGCGAGCCGCGTGTCATGCCCGCCGATGGCCAGCAAGGCGGCCAGCGATTCGGCGGCGTCGGTGTTGTCGTCGACCACCAGGACGCGCCGGCGTGACGGCTGAGACGCCGTTTCGGCCGGCGGCTGCGCCGGGTCGGCGCGCCTGGCCGCGATGGCGGGAATGCGCACCACGAATTCGCTGCCGTGCCCGGTGCCTTCACTATGCGCCTCGACGCTGCCGCCGTGCATTTCGGCAATCCGCTTGACGAGCGAGAGGCCGATGCCGAGGCCGCCGCGCGAGCGCGCGCCGCCCAGATCGGCCTGGCCGAACATGTCGAAGATCTTCCGCAACGACTCGCGCTGAATCCCGGCGCCGGTGTCGCGAACGCGCACCACCGCCTGCCCGTCCTCGAGCGCGACGGCGATCGAGATCGGCTGCTCGCGATCGCTGAACTTCGAGCTGTTGTTGAGGAGGTTGGCAAACACTTGTGCGAGCCGCGTCCGGTCGGCATGCACGAAAATCGGCGTCTCGGGCACGGTCACGGTAATGGGCTGGCCGGCCGCGTCGAGCAAGGGCCGGCTGGTTTCAACGGCATCGTTGACCGCCGCCGCGAGATCGACGGTCTCGCTGCGCAGCTCCACCTTCCCGGTGGTGATGCGCGCGACGTCGAGCAGGTCGTCCACCAGCCGCACCATCTGCGCCACCTGGCGCTCCATGATCTGGCGCGCGGTGGTCGCCACCGGCTGATTGTCGCCGGCGGTGCGGAGAATGTGGAGGCCGGAGCTAATCGGCGCGAGCGGGTTGCGCAGCTCGTGCGCCAGCGTGGCGAGGAACTCGTCCTTCCGGCGGTCGGCCTCTTTCAGCGCTTCCACCGCCCGCACGCGCTCGGTGATGTCGATGCCGAGCCCGTACAGCACCGTCGGCTTGCCACTCGAGTCGTACTGGGCGCGGCCGCGCGCTTCCATCCACCGCCATTCGCCGGTCTCGGCGTGCTGGAACCGGAACTCGATCGCGTAATCCCGGCGGCTGGCCAGGGCGTCCTCGATCGCCTTCGGCAGCCGCATGCGATCCTCGGGCGTGATCTGCTGGAGCAGGCGCTCGCTGCTGTAGCTGCGATCGTCGGGTGCGAAGCCAAACAGCGTCGCGAACTCGGGGCTCCACCATATCGTGTTCATGGTGACGTCCCGTGACCAGGCGCCCATGCGGCCGGCTTGCATGGCGAGGGCCAGCACGTCGCGGTTCTCACGAAGCGCCGCGGCGGCGCGCGCGCTCTCAACCGCATACAACGTGCGCTCGGCCACCTGCTCGAGCAGGCGCGCCTCGTCGGTGGTCCATTCGCGCGGCCGGCCGTCGCACATCACCAGCACCGCCGCGAGCGTGCCGCCGCGGAGCAGCGGCACGCACACCAGCGAGACGATCTGCATCCGTGCGTAGGTCTCGTGAGCGAGCGGCGCATCGGTGAGGGGATCGGTACGGACGTCGTTGATCACCACGGTGCGCCCGGTCTTCAATTCGCCCGCCATCGGCGGACCGAACACGTTGATCGGGTATCGTCCGGCCACCGTCGGCACGTCCTTCGTGTAGCCGCGCGTGATCGTGACGTGATCCTGCTCCGGCGACACCTCGCCGTAGGCGCAGCGGATCACGTCGAAGTGGCGGCCGACGCGCGTCACGATCTCGCGCAGCACCGCCTCGGGATCCTGCAGGCCGCGCGTGGCGTCGTGAATGCCGACCAGCAGCCGCTGCGCTTCTTCGCTGCGCACCAGGCTGTCTTCCCACGCCTTGCGCGTCGTGACGTCGCGGGCGGTCTTCGACGCGCCGATCACCTGGCCGTGCCGATCGTGCACCGGCGACACCGTGAGCGACACGCTGACGCGCTTGCCGTCCTTGCGGATGCGGACCACGTCGAGGTGCTGGACCCGCTCGCCCTGACGGATGCGAGCGAGGATGTCGGCCACCTGGTCGCGTCCCTCCGGCGGCACGATCACATGAATCGACTGGCCGATCGCCTCCTGCCAGGTATAGCCGAACAGGCGCTCCGCGCCCTTGTTCCACGAGGTGATGCGGCCATCGAGCGCCTTGCTGATGATCGCGTCGTCTGACGACGCCACGATCGCGGCGAGCAGCGATTGCGCTTCGACCTTGTTCTCGAGGGCGAGGTTGGTGGTGGAGAGGCTCTGCTGTTGATGTTCGAGCCGCCGCTGCGCCGCCCGCATGGCTTCGCCGAGCACGATCACCGAGATGTTCGACAGCAGGTAGACCGCCAGCGCGACGGCTTCGTTGAAGCCAACGGTCGGCCCGACAAACCCCTGGCCGCCGCGGAAGAAGAATCCGGCGGCGAACCAGCCGGCCAGGGCAGTGAACAAGGCCGGGCCCCACCCGCCGTACCACACCACGAACGCGACCGCGGTGAACATCGTTGCCAGCGGGAACGACTGGCCCATCCATGGCGTCAATGCGGCGCGGATGAGGATCGCCACGGCAATGGCAATGAGCGCGATGCCGTACCTGGAGACGGTTGACGACGTTGCGGTTGGCATCAAAAGAAAAGGACGGGCATTATTATGCCCGTCCTTGTGTTGCTGCGTTGGATCTGCGCTACTGCTGACCTGCAGTCGTCGGGCTGCGGATCTCGCTCTGCGGCAACGCGAACGCGATGTATTCGCCCGTGTAGTTGCCGCCGCTCACGCCCACCACGATGTACTGGCGTCCGTTGAGCATGTAGGTCATCGGGTGGCCGACGACCGGCGCGGGCACGCGCACTTCGCCGATCTGCGCGCCGGTCTGCTTGTCGTAGGCGCGCAGCGATGCACCGCGCCCGCCCTTTTCAGGAATGTTCGTGAACTGCGGGTCGCCCGCCGCCACGAACGTCTTGGTGATCAACACGCCGACCGAACCGCTCTGGCCGGTCTTCGGAGTGTTCATGCCCTTGAGCAGCGGGTGATTGCGCACCGCGTCGGGCGTGTCGCCGTGCGGCACCTGGAACAACAGCTTGTCGGGGTTCTTGAAATCGATCGCCGACAGCACGCCGTAGGGCGGCTTGACGATGGGCAGGCCTTCAAGGCCCTCGGTGAGCGCGCGACGTCCCGTGGCACCGGGGAAGTTCGCGAAGCCACCGCCGCCACCCGGGCGGGCCGCTGCCGGCGGGCCCGCTGGACGCTCCGGACGCAGGCCGTAGTTCGGCTCCGCCTCCCAGCGTGGAATGCGGTTGCCCTTGTTCTCCGGGCTGACCTTGTGGAATTCCTCTTCGCTGTAGTGGCCGACGGTGACGTTGGCCATGCCGGCCTGGGAATAGAAGATGCCGGTCTCGACGTCGAAGCCCGCGCCCGGCCAGTTCGTGCCGCCGCTGGTGTTGCCGATGTTGATGCCGCCAAGCAGCTTGGACTCAGGGCCCGTCGGCGGAACATACGGCGTCGGTTCCCAACGGAACAACGTGAGGTTCTTCAAGGCCTGCGCGCGCAGCGCGGGCGTGAAATCGATCAGGTCGTTCTCGGCCAGGTAGATGCGCGCGTAGGCGGGCGGCTTGGTCACGAACGGCTGCGTCGCCGCGGTCTCTTCGTGCTTCATCGTCGACTGCGGAACCGGGCGCTCGTCGATCGGCCACAGCGGCTGACCGGTGATGCGATCGAAGCAGTAGAGCCAGCCCTGCTTGGAGGGCACCGCGACGATTTTGCGCATCTTGCCCTCGACCATGGTGTCGATCAGCAGCGGCGCCGACGACATGTCGTGGTCCCACAGCGGGTGATGCACGAACTGGAAGTGCCACTTGCGCTTGCCGGTCTTCAGGTCGACCGCCACGAGCGATTCGGCGAACAGGTTGTCGCCGGGACGGTTGCCGCCGTATTCATCGATGGTGGGCGTTTCGACGGGCAGGTAGACGATGCCCGCTTCCGGATCGACCGTGATCTGCGTCCACACGCCGTTGTTGCCGGTGTATCCCGCGGATTCGTTCTTCCACGTGTCGTAACCGAACTCACCCTTGCGCGGAATGCCGTGGAACGCCCACAGCTGCTTGCCGGTGCGCGCATCGAACGCGCGGACCTGGCCCTGCACGTTGGTGGCGTATTCGTAGCCGAGACCCTCGAACATCGAGGAGCCGACGATGATGATGTCGTTGACGACGGTCGGCGTCGAGTGGAGACCAATCTCGGATTTTTCGAGGTCGGCCTGCTTGCCGTTGATCATGATGCCGACCTTGAGATCGACCACGCCGTTCTGACCGAAGCCGGGGATCGGCTGACCGTTCCTGGCGTTGAGCGACACGAGTCGGTAGCCGGTGGTGACATAGATGACGCGGTCGTCACCCTTGCCGTCGGTCCAGTAGGAGAGTCCGCGGCCCGACAGCTGGCGCGGCGCCCAGCGCGTGGCGCGCTCGCCCTCATCCATGCTGTAGGTCCACTTCAACTCGCCGGTGCGCGGCTCCACCGCGATCACCGCGCGGCGCGTGCCGGCCGTGGCATACAGCATCCCCTTGACCATCAGGGGTGTGCCTTCGAGCTTGGTTTCGGGACGCGGACCGAAGTTGTCGGTCTTGAGGCGCCACGCCACTTCGAGCTTGCTGAAGTTGCTGCCGTTGATCTGATCGAGCGGCGAGTACTTCGAGCCGCGGAGGTCCGCGGTGTAGATCGGCCACTCGCCGTTCTTGGTGCTCGGCATGGGGCTGGCCTGGCCGGTGACGAGCGGGGACACCCACGCGTAGACGGCGAAGAGCAGCACCAAAGCGGGCACGGCCCGAATTGCAATGCGGTTCATGCGATTTCGACTCCTGCTGGTAGGAAAACGGACAGACGATCGACCGCGCCATCATAGCGGATTCTTAAGGGGCTTGGGACTTGGGGCTTGGGGCCTGCGACGCGGCCGACTCACGGCTGACTTCAATCGACGAACTTCGTCCGGTGTGAGATCGCGCCACTGCCCAGGTTTCAGGCGGCCCAATCCAATCGGCCCCATGCGGATTCGTCGCAACTCTCTCACCGGCAGGCCGACCGCGCTGCCCATGTTGCGAATCTGCCGATTGCGGCCTTCATGAATCGTGATCGTCAGCTTGGTGGTGGGCTTGTGACCCTTTACCGTGGTGCCGACATACACCACGGCTGGCGAGGTCCGGCCGCCTTCGATGAAGACGCCTTTACGCAGCTTCTCGAGCGCGCGTGGATCGGGCGTGCCGAGCACGATCACCTCGTAGACCTTCTCCACTTCATGCCGCGGATGCATCAGCCCGGCGGCCAGGTCGCCGTCGGTCATCATCAGCAGCAGGCCTTCGGAGTCGTAATCCAATCGCCCGACCGGGTAGATGTAGGCGCCCTCACCGATCAGATCCATCACCGTCCGGCGCCCCTCGGGATCTTTCCGCGTGGTCACGTAGCCCTTCGGCTTGTAGAGGACGAGGTAGCGATGCGTGATGTCGGTCTTGATGCGGCGGCCATCGACTTTGATCGCGTCTTTGGCGGGATCGGCCTTGGTGCCGAGCTCGCGCACCGTTTCGCCGTTCACGGTGACGCGGCCCTGGAGGATCATCTGCTCCGACGCGCGACGCGAGGCCACGCCTGCTGCCGATAAAATTTTCTGAAGACGCGCGATCACAGCTTCATTATGGCTCGCCAGAATCGTGCCAGCCGCCAGACCTCCGTGGCGCTGGCGGTACGATTCACCTCAGCGTGAGTGATGAGTCCGCTCAGCAACCCGTGGACCTCCGCTTTGCCCTTGAGGTGTTCCGCCAGCAGGACGGTTTCGACCGAGGGGATGACGCTGTCGTCGACGCCGTGCAGCAGGAAGATTGGCGCCGACGGCGGCGTGGCGCGCTCGGGCGAGAGCGCCGGCATGCCCGGGTGATCCTTCAGCGCATCGGCGACGGGCAGGAGGATTGGGCCGAGCTTGTCCACCGCGCGATCGTTCACGTATTGCATGTAGGTCCGCGACGGCTCGGGCAATGTCTCCTGGTATTTCTTCATCTCCTCGAACACCGGCACCGACTGCGGTGGATCGGTCACGGCGAGAGACGACGCGAGCAGGAAGCCGTCGATGCCTTTCGATAACGCGGCCACCTGATCCGGAGGCACCACGCGATCGGCCAGGTTCAGCAGCGTCACCGCGAGTCCGTAATCGTGTGGCGGATGGACGCCGACATGCTCCGCGCCGAGCACCGCCGAACTCCGCTTCGCCTGTTCAAGATCGCCGAGCACTTCCCCCGAGGTGAGGTAGTGCATGGCGCGCGACAGATCGCCGTGGCCGCCGAACGACATCACGAAGGCGACGCGATCGCGGATCGATTCGCGCCCGGCCGCGACAATGGCGAGCCCGCCGGTGAAACTGATCCCGAGCACGCCGATCTTCCCGTCGGTCCTGAACTGCGGCTGCTCGCTGGTCCAGCGAATGGCGTCTTCGATCACGTCGGTCACCGCCGGCGTGACCTTGAACTTCTGCAGGTCGGGCGCCGCCACGGTCATCACGTTGTATCCGGTGGCCGCCAGGTCCTCGGCCAGGCCGACCAGGCGCGACTCGTCGATGCCGTCGCGGTGCACGCCCGGCATCAGCAGCACCGTCCGGCGGAAGCGGCCCTCGGGCGTGTAGACCCGCGCCGGAATGTCGCCCGAGCGCGTCGGAATGGTGGTCTTGGGCTCGCGCGTGAATGCATAGCTCCGCCCGTTGGCAAGGGTCGCGGGCATCCCCGGAATGTCGGCGGCCCGGATGATGAATCCCAGCGCATCCAGGTAGGGGAGCGCCATGACGCCGCCGGCGATCACGATGACGAAGACGATCGCCGCGTAGCCGCGGCGGGTCAGGGGCACGGACGGATGGTACACTGTTCAACACGTGGCTTCATCAGGAAGGTTCAACGCGAAAGTGCATGGCGAGGGTTCGCGCCCGTGAAGTTGCTGGTCATCGCGATCGATGGCCCGTCGGGCGCCGGCAAAGGCACGCTCGCGCGCGCGGTGGCCGACCGGCTTGGATACCGGCACGTCGATACCGGCGCCATGTATCGAGCCGTGGCCTGGAAAGCGCAGCAGGACCACGTGCCGCTTGACGATGACGAGGTCGTGTCCAGGCTCGCCGAGCAAGCCGGCATCGTGCAGCAGGACGGCCGGACCGAGATTGACGGTCACGATGTCACGAGCGAGATTCGCACGCCGGCCATCGACAAGGCGGCGACATCGGTGGCGCGGTTGCCGCACGTCCGCGAAGCGCTGGTCCGCAGGTTTCGCGAGCTCGGCGCCGGCGGCGCGGTGGTGATGGAGGGGCGCGACATTGGCACCGTGGTCTTTCCCGACGCGGACTTGAAGTTTTATATCGACGCCTCTCCCGAGGAGCGGGCCCGCCGCCGGGCCTCGGATCCGGCGCACACCGGCGGGCAGGGGAGTCTCGCTCTGGTGCAGAGCGACATTGCCGCGCGCGACCAATCGGACTCGACGCGGCCGGTGGCCCCGCTGGCGAGAGCCAACGATGCGATCTACATCGACACCACGTCGATGCCGATCGAGGCGGTCGTCACACACGTGTTGACGCTCATCGAGGAACGGCTCGAATGACACCTGAGGAGTTTCGGCGGGCAGGTCACCGCCTGATCGACTGGATCGCGGACTACCGCGCCACCGTCGAATCGAAGCCGGTGATGGCGCAAACCTCACCGGGCGAGATCACAGCCAGACTGCCCGCATCGCCTCCCGCAACCCCGGAATCCCTCGACGCGATCATCACAGACGTTGATCAGATCGTGATGCCCGGCATCACCACCTGGCAGCACCCGCGCTTCTTCGGATATTTCCCGTCCAACGCGCTGTTGTCGAGTGTGCTCGGAGATTACCTGAGCACGGGACTTGGCGTGATCGGCCTGGCGTGGCAATCGAGCCCGGCGCTCACCGAAGTTGAAGAGGTCGTCACCGGCTGGATGCGGCAGATGCTCGGCTTGTCCGAGGCATGGAGCGGCGTGATCAACGACACCGCGTCCACCAGCACGCTGGTCGCGTTGTTGTGCGCGCGGGAACGCTCATCCAACTACAGCCTCTCGCGCGGCGGGCTGCAGGCCGAGGCGCAGCCGCTCGTGGTGTATGCGTCGGCGCACAGTCACAGCTCGGTCGAGAAGGCGGCGCTGCTGGCCGGCTTCGGCAAGCAGCACGTGCGCATCGTGCCTCACGAGGGCTCGTACGCGATGCGGCCGGAGTCTCTCGACGCGATGATTCAATCCGATCTCGACGCCGGCCGCCGGCCCTGCGCCGTGGTGGCGACGACTGGCACGACCATGTCGACCGCGCTCGACCCGCTCGAGGCCATCGGCACGGTGGCGAAAACGCGCGGCATCTGGATGCACGTCGATGCGGCGATGGCGGGCTCGGCGATGATCCTCCCCGAATGCCGGTGGATGTGGAACGGCGTCGAGCACGCCGACTCGCTGATCGTCAACGCGCACAAGTGGCTGGGCGCGGTGTTCGATTGCAGCCTCTACTTCGTGCGCGACCCTCAGCATCTGGTCCGCGTGATGTCGACGACCCCGAGTTACCTGCAGAGCGCCGCTGATGGGCGCGTCAAAAATTATCGCGACTGGGGTCTGCCGCTCGGCCGCCGGTTCCGCGCGCTCAAGTTGTGGTTCCTGATTCGCGAACAGGGCGTCGAGGGACTACAAGCCAGGCTCCGCCGCGACCTGGCCAATGCGCAATGGCTGGCCGGCGAGGTGGCCAAGACACCGAATTGGCACGTGGTGGCGCCGGTTCCTCTGCAAACCGTGTGCGTGCGCCACCAGCCGCCGGGGTTATCGGGCGCCGCGCTCGACCAGCACACGCTCGACTGGGTGGGCCGACTGAACCGATCGGGACAGGTCTACCTGACGCCCGCGCTGCTCGATGCCCAGTGGATCGTCAGGGTGTCGATTGGCGCCGAGCTGACCGAGCGTGAACACGTGGCGCAACTGTGGACGCTGATGCAGGATGCCGGGCAGGAGTACGTAGGGGCGGGACTTTCGTAGTCCGCCATAGCGTGAAACGCGAAGGCGGAAGTCCCGCCCGCCAGAGGAAGCCATGAACACTTTCGACATCATCAATCCAGCTACTAGCGCCGTTCTCGATCGCGCCGCCGACGCCGGCCCCGATGAGGCCAGGCAGGCGGTCGAGCAATCCGTGGCCGCCTTCGCGGCATGGAAAGCGAAGACCGCCTTCGAGCGATCGGACATTCTTCGCAAGTGGCGCGACGCCATTGTCACAGACGAAGACGCCATCGCCCGGCTGATGACGCAGGAGATGGGCAAGCCCATCACCGAATCACGCGGGGAAGTGCGCTATGCCGCCGGCTTCGTCGAGTGGTACGCGGAGGAGGCCAAGCGCGCCTACGGCGACATCGTGCCCAGTCACGCCGCGCACAAGCGCCTGCTCGTGACACGACAGCCCGTGGGTCCGGTCTACGCGGTCACGCCGTGGAATTTTCCCGCGGCCATGGTCACGCGCAAGGTGGCGCCGGCGCTGGCGGCCGGCTGCACGGTGGTGTTGAAGCCGGCCGAACAATCTCCGCTCACCGCGATTCGCCTGGGCGAGTTGTGGGTGCGGGCCGGTGGCCCGGCCGATGTGTTCCAGGTGCTGACCACGTCGGATCCCGTCGCGGTGTCGGAGGTGTGTTTCGCCGACGCCCGCGTGCGCAAGCTCACGTTCACCGGCAGCACCGAGGTCGGCATCACGCTGTATGAGAAGGCCGCGCGCACCGTGAAGCGCGTGTCGCTCGAGCTCGGCGGGCACGCGCCGTTCATCGTCTTTGACGACGCCGATGTGACGCAGGCGATTCAGCAGGTGATGGCGTCGAAGTTCCGCAACACCGGGCAGACCTGCGTGTGCGCGAACCGCATCTACGTGCACGAACAGATCCGTCCGGCGTTCACCACTCAGCTCACCGAGGCGGTCCGTGCGTTGCGCGTCGGCGACCCGATGGACAGCGCCACGCAGATCGGCCCGCTCGTCGATCGCCAGGGCCTCGACAAAGTGACGGCGCACGTGGACGACGCGATCGCGAAGGGCGCGCACGCCATGATCGGCGGCAAGAAACGCGACGGCTTGTACTTCGATCCCACGGTCCTCGTCGGCGTTGACCGGGGCATGCGCATCCTCGAAGAGGAGACGTTTGGCCCCATTGCGCCAGTCGTCTCGTTCACCGACGAAGCGGAGGTGGTCCGCGCCGCCAACGCCACGCCGTTCGGCCTCGCAGCCTACGTGTGTACGCGCGATCTCGGGCGCGCGTTCCGCGTGGCGGAGGCGCTCGACTACGGGATCGTCGGCGTCAACGACGGTCTGCCGGCCGCGCCGCACGCGCCGTTTGGCGGGGTGAAGTTTTCGGGGATTGGCCGCGAAGGCGGCCCGTGGGGGATGGACGAGTATCTCGACGTGAAGTACGTGTCGATTGCGTTGCCGTAGTGGTCCTGGGTCTTGAGTCTTGGGTCTTGCCCAAGTCCCAGGACCCGAGTCCCAAGACCACGAGCGCTAGCTCTCCTCGTCGAAATCATCCTTCGAGCTGGGATCCAATTCCCAGCGATGGCGATCGCGCTCGGCGATCTCCGTGCCACCCTGGAGCTCCTCGTCGTCCTCGTACTCGACGCCGAGCGCACGGCCGATCTCGTCCACTACGTCCTGGTCGGGCGTGGGGTTGTCGCCGCCCGGGGCTTCGTCGCCCACGGTTTCAGCGGACTCCCAATCGGCATCGACGTCGCCGGCCGTCAAGGCGGGGCTGGCGCTGGTGTTCTTCGACAGGCGTTCCCTCAATTCGGCGCGGCCGCTTTTCGCGGCGGAGGCGCTGCGGCCCATGTCGAGGCTGGACGGGAGGCCGTGGATGTCGGCCACCGTCTTGCGCGGACGATCGAGGTTCGGCTTCTTGATTGATGCCGTCTTCGTGGCAGGGGCAGCTTTTCTCGCAGGAGCAGGCTTTTTGGCGGCCTTGCGCGTGGTCGTTCTCGGGGCCTTTTTCGTCCCTCGACTGCGCTCGGGACGACCCTGAGCCTGTCGAAGGGTCGCGGCCTTGGCGACCCGCCGGGCGGCCTTTTTGGGCTTGCGCGCCGGAGCCGTCCTCTTTGCCGACTTCGCTTTTGCCTTCTTTGCTGGCTTCTTCCGGGCCATGTCGAGATCCTTTCCGGCTGCCTTGACAGTGTGCGCTAAGTAACGTAATCTCTATCGGTTACGCGGAACGCGGATAGCCAGTCAATCGGCTTGCGACCGTCCAGACCGTAACAATCTGAGATAAAAGGACACCCTTCGCAAATGGCAATTTCGCAAGACGAACACAAGCCGGCCACCGACCCCCACCCCAACGCGCATAGTCCGCGCGTCGGGGACCCCGGGCAGGTCGGTTCGGCCCCCGTGACCAGGGCCACGGGTAAGCAGTTGATGAAGACTACTTCACCTTGGGGTCAGGATGAAGACGCCGACCCGCAGGAGTATGCACGCCTGTTGGACCTTTACGATAACAGCTTCCGCAACCTCGCGGAAGGCGAGGTCGTCAAGGGCACCGTCCTGAAAGTCACCGCAAACGAAGTTGTCATCGACGTTGGCTACAAGTCGGAAGGCGTCATTCCCGTCGACGAGTTCCTCGACGAAACCGGCCAGGTGATTGTTCGTGAAGGCGACGTGGTCGACGTGCTGCTCGAGCGCACCGAAGACCGCGAAGGCCACATCGTGCTGTCGCGCGAGAAGGCCGAGAAGATGAAGATTTGGGACGAGGTCGAGCGCGCCTTTGCGGAACGCAAGGTGGTGATCGGCCGCGTCGTCGAGCGGATCAAGGGCGGCCTCGCGGTGGACATCGGCGTCCGCGCGTTCCTGCCGGGCAGCCAGATCGACGTTCGGCCGGTGCGCAATCTCGACGCGCTGAAGGGGCAGGAGCTCCGCATGCGCGTCATCAAGGTCAACAAGAAGCGCGGCAACATCGTGCTCTCGCGCAAGGTGCTGCTCGAAGAGGAGAACGCCGAGAAGAAGAAGTCCACGCTCGAGACGCTCGCCGAGGGCAAGGTGCTGCGCGGCGTGGTCAAGAACATCACCGACTACGGCGCGTTCATCGACCTGGGCGGCATCGACGGCCTGCTGCACATCACCGACATGTCGTGGGGCCGCGTCGGCCATCCGAGCGAGCTCTTCAAGGTCAACGACGAGATCGACGTGGTGGTGCTGAAGTACGACCAGGCCACCGAGCGCGTCTCGCTCGGCCACAAGCAGTTGATGGCCGATCCGTGGACCACGGTGATGGACCGCTTCCCGGCCGGCCTCCGCGTCAACGGCAAGGTGGTGAGCCTGACCGACTACGGCGCGTTCATCGAGCTCGAGCCGGGCGTCGAGGGCCTGATCCACGTCAGCGAGATGTCGTGGA
>CAZEMI010000220.1:0-21382 GCA_964513235.1 uncultured Acidobacterium sp. | reverse complement strand
GCGAATCGCCGCGGCCGGATCGCCGGCGATCTCGACGATCGACACGTCACGCGCCGCGAGAAACGCCGCCAGGGCCGGCGCCCGCGAGGCGCCCTGTCCGCCGATCTCGATGGCGCCCAACTCGCCCTGGTGGCGGGCCGTGGCGAGGAGGGCAATGCCCATCACCAGCGGACCCCACACGCCGAAAAACAGTCCGGAGTACAACGATCGGCGGTCGCGAACAATCTCCCGCCATTCTTTTCGCGCGATGGCGATGGCGCTGCTCAATTCAACCCCTCTTCCGATCCGATGATCTGGACAAACGCGTCCTCGAGCGTGGCGCAGCGTGTCTTCTGGAGCAGCTCGCCTGGCGTGCCGGTGGCCATCACCGCGCCCGCCGCCATCACGACCGCACGATTGCAGAGCGCGGCCACTTCGGGCATCACGTGCGTGGACACCAGGATGGCGCAACCCGACGCCGCCAGCCGCGTGATCTCGCGCCGAACCTCGCGCGCGCTCATCACGTCGAGGCCGTTGGTCGGTTCGTCGAACACGAGGTTGGCGGGCTCATGAACGAGGGCGCGAGCCAGCGCGAGGCGGCGGCGTTCGCCCAGGGACAGCGATCCGGCCAGCCGCGATGCCAGGGGCACGAGCCCGAGTTGATCGAGCAGCCGTTCGACCCGGGCGGACCGTGTCGCGGCGGCCACGCCCTGCAGATTGGCGCTGTACTCGAGATGTTCGCGAACCGTGAGGTGATCGTAGACGCCGATGTGTTCGGGGACGACGCCGAGCCGGGCGCGCGCGGCAATTGGCTGCGCGGCCACGTGAATGCCGTCCACATCAACGCGTCCGGTATCGGGACGCACCAGCCCGGTGATCGAACGGATGGTGGTGGTCTTGCCGGCGCCGTTCGGACCCAGCAGGGCGGTGATCGATCCGTTCGGTACCTCGAACGACACCCCGTTCACCGCCGCCGTCTTGCCGAAACGCTTGTGCACTCCGGTGACCGTAATCATGGGCGGGTCCCCGCGGTGCCGACCACAAATGGTGGCCACGCCACGCGGCTCGTGCACGTGTCGTCAAGGCCATCCCCCGGGCCATCGGCCAGGAATCTCGCGATCAGCTCCGGCACGCATCCGGAGAACGAGGTGTTGTGGGCGGCGTTGGGCACCACCACGTGGCGATGGTGCGTGAAGTGGCGCGTCATGAGCTCGCCGGATCGCGGCGGCGTGACGGGATCGTGGCCGCCGGACAGGATCAACGCCGGCACGTCGCTTGTCGCCGTTGCCGATTCAAGAATGGCGGGGCCCGCGCGCCATTCAGCACAGCGGGCGCGCCACACGTCGGGGTAAGTCGTCCCGAAGATCGATCCGGTCGCGTCCGCGGCAAAGTCGATCGCGGCGACCGACGGCAGATCCTCCGAGCACAGCACGGACATCGTTGCGCCAAGGGCCATGTCGTCGGTGGTGACCGACGCGGTCCGCACCAGTTGCGCGAGCAGTGGCGCGATGTCGTTCTCGGCGGCCTGCTTGATCAGATAGAGCACCGCCGAGGCGTCGCGGGGTGCGTAGAGCGCGCCGCGGATGATATCGGTCGCGACGCCGCGCGACAGCGTCACCGATTCCGGCGCGTGGGTTCTCGGATGCCGGATGGTCGCGGTCACCGCGCCGGCGCTGAAGCGCCGGAGGAATCGATCGATCTCGGCCTGGGGATCGGGGAAGGCGGTCCGGCATTCCGCATCCTCTCGACACCGATCGATCAACCGAACGAGTGCCGCCTGAGCATCGGCAGAGGCCGTCCGTGGAAAACCCAGCGTCAAGGCCACCGCGCCGTCGAGAATCACGGTGCGTGTCGCCTCCGGGTATCGCAATGCGAACAGCAACGCCGCGCGGGTGCCCCAGGATCCGCCCCAGAGATTGATGCGGTCGTAGCCGAGTGCGGCACGAACCTCGTTCAGATCGGCCAGCGACTCCCGGTGCGTGTAGAAGCGCGGATCGCCATCGATCTCCTCGAGGCACTGTCGCGCGAGGGCGGAGGCGTCTTCTTCCTCGAGAAACGCGATCTCGTCTCCTGGCGCACCGCACTGCAACGGACCTGACTGGCCCGTGCCTCGCAGATCCACCAGCACGATGTGGCGATAACGCCGGATCTCGCGAAAGTAACGCGCGGCCGCCGGCGCGAGACCGCGCGCGCCCTGGCCCGGTCCGCCGGCCATGAGAAAGAGTGGATCGGGCTCGACCCGCCGGCGCAGTGCCGGCAGCACCGCGATGTGAATCGGCACGCGCGCGCCGCTGTTGCGCTCGCGATCGACGAACACCTCGTGCACGCCGCAGAGCACCTGCTCGGCCAGCAGGTCGATGTGGCAAGGCGTCAGGGAGATGGTTGAGAGCTGCGGCGCTCTGCTCGCGGTGGCCAACGGCGAGAGCGTCACGGATTCAACCGTCGTCACCCCGACTGCCGCCGCAGCGACGAGCCACCGCCGGAAGCGTAGGGTCATGCCGGAATAGTCCGGCGAGGCGGAAAAACCTTACAGGCGCAGCCGCATCATCGGTTCATTCGTCACAACGTAGCCCATCGACGCATACAGCGAATGTCCAAACGTGCTGGCGTTGAGGACCATGCGTTCGATGCCCTCGCTGCGACACCAGTCGTGCATGGCGTCCATCAATTGCCGCGCCACACCCTGCTGGCGATGCGCCGGATGCGTGTAGACGTTGAACACGAACCCGCAGCGCGGATCCAGCGTGATCGGGCCGGGTGGCCACGGGATCACCAGCAAGCCGCCGCCGCCGGCGATGTCGCCGCTGGGCGAGGTGGCCATCCAGCCGCGATAGGTGTGCGACGGGATGGCATGACGCAGCCACAACTCCATGGCGGGGGCCATGTCCTCGAATACCGCCGGGATACCCATGTCGCGGAACATCTGTTCCCGATGTGAAACGATGTGCGGGATGTCGGCGATGGTGGCGGGACGAATCGTGTAAGTCATCGTGATTTTCCCAGCGTAACGTAGAAGCCAGCGAGTAAGATCCAATCCGCTCGATGACCTCGCCCCGCCACTACCGCGCCGGCCAGTCGGTCGAGGACCACTGCCGGCAATGCCACGAGGATCGCACGCACACGGTGATCGTCGTGGACGCGCACGCGCAACCCCTGCGCGTGGCGTGTGATTTCTGCCGCAGCGAACACAACTATCGAGGCGGGCCACGAAGTGGCCCGCCGAGATCCGCCGACGTGTCCGCCGAAGCGAGAAGTGCGAAGGCGGACGCCAGCACCAGCGACAGAGTCGCGGCGCCTCGCGCGACGGCGGAATTCGGCCCGACTCACACCCAGGTAACACCTATGTCACACACACCACCCGACACCGATCTGGAACGCATGATTCGCCGCATCATCCGCGAGGAGACCGGACTGACGCCGGTGGCGCCGGCGGAGAAGTGGCGTGGCGGGGAACTGGTGCTGCGCCCAGGCAAACCCGGCGTTCAGGAGAAAAGCTGGCCGATCGAATCGTTCTTCAACAAGGTCGTGATGTTGAGGAACCGCCTCCGCACGCTCGAACAGCAAGTGAACGCCTCGGACTTGCCGGACGATCAGAAGCTGAAGATTCAGGGGTACATCACCGGGTGTTACGGCTCGCTCACCAGCTTCAACGTGCTGTTTGCGAACGACGACGATCGCTTCGTGGGGGCGTCAGGCGGTGATTAATGGCGTGCACGTTCGATATCTAAAGCGGGCCGTTCCTACGGAACGGCCCCAGTCCTCCGATGAGCGTGATCCTCAATACTGTCGTTTTCGTTGATGCGCTCCACTAAACGTTCGCCTTCGCCCAGCTGTCTTTCAGAGACACCGTCCGATTGAAGACCGGCGCGCCTGGTCGCGAATCCGGATCGACTGAGAAGTACCCCAGCCGTTCGAACTGGTATCGAGCGCCGGCCGCCGCCGAGGCGAGCGCGGGTTCCACTTTACTGCCCGTCAACACCTCGAGCGACGCCGGGTTGATCATCGCCGTGAGGTCCGCGTTGGCTTTCGCGGCCGCGCCCTCGGGATCCTCGGCGGTAAAGAGGCGATCATAGAGCCGCACTTCTGCGTCGGCCGCGTGTGACGCCGACACCCAGTGCAGCGTGGCCTTGACCTTACGGCCGTCGGGCGCGTCGCCGCCGCGCGTGGCCGGATCGTAGGTGCCACGCAGCTCGACGATCTCACCGGCGGCGTTCTTGATCACCTTGGTGCACGTCACCAGGTACGCGCTGCGCAGCCGCACTTCGCGTCCGGGAGCCAGCCGGAAGAACTTCTTCGGCGGATCCTCCATGAAGTCGTCGTGTTCGATGTAGATCTCGCGCGAGAACGGCACGCGCCGCGAGCCCAGCCCCGCGTTGTCCGGATGGTTGGCCAGTTCCATTTCTTCGACCTGATCCATCGGATAATTCGTCAGGATCAGCTTCAGCGGGCGCAGCACCACCATCGCCCGCGGCGCCCGGCGATTGAGGTCTTCCCGCACGCAGTGCTCGAGGAGGCCGACGTCGATGACATTCTCTTTTTTCGCCACGCCGACCCGCGCGCAGAAATCCCGGATCGCCTCGGGCGTGTAGCCGCGGCGGCGCAATCCCGTCACGGTCGGCATCCGCGGGTCGTCCCACCCGTGCACGCGCTGCTGTTCCACCAGCTGCAGCAGCTTGCGCTTGCTCATCACCGTGTAATTCAGGTTGAGGCGCGCGAACTCGTATTGCCGGGGGCGAGAGCCGCCTTCGCCAAGGCTTCGGCGCCCAGGCTCTGTGTGCTCGATGGTCCAGTCGTAGAGCGGCCGATGATCGACGTACTCGAGCGTGCAGAGCGAATGCGTCACCCCTTCGATCGCATCCGAGAGCGGGTGCGCGAAGTCGTACATCGGATAAATGCACCACGCCGTTCCCGTGCGATGGTGCTCGGCGTGCCGGATGCGATACAGCACCGGATCGCGCATGGTGATGTTCGGCGAGCGCATGTCGATCTTGGCGCGCAACACGTGCGCGCCGTCGGAAAACTCGCCGGCACGCATGCGGCGGAACAGGTCGAGGTTCTCGTCGACGCTGCGCGTCCGGAAGGGTGAGTCCTGGCCCGGCTCGGTCAGTGTGCCACGATGCTCGCGAATCTCGTCCGCCGAGAGCGAGTCGACATACGCCACGCCTTTGCGAATCAGCGTCTCCGCGTACTGGTAGAGCTGCTCGTAGTAGTCCGACGCGTAATACTCGCGATCGTGCCAGTCGAAGCCGAGCCACTCGACGTCCTGCTTGATCGAATCGACGTACTCGACGTCTTCCTTGACCGGATTGGTGTCGTCGAAGCGCAGGTTGCAGTAGCCGCCGAACTCGCCGGCGACGCCGAAGTCGAGACAAATCGCCTTGGCGTGGCCGATGTGGAGGTAGCCGTTCGGTTCGGGCGGAAAGCGCGTGACGACGCGGCCGCCGTTGTTTCCGGCAGCCACATCGGCGGCGACGATGTCGCGAATAAAGTCCTGCGGTGCCCCGGCGGGCGCAGCTGTATCTCTCTCCGACATGACGTTCAAACGATCAGCTTATCAGAACCGGGGCGTCTGGCTGGAATGCCGCGGTCAGTCGAAGAGGTTGTCGACGTCGATGCCGAGCGCTGCCACGAGCGCGCGATCCAACTCACGCAATTTCGACGGCGACAGCGTGCTCACAAACGACGTCAGACGAGCCTTCGACAGACTCACCAGTTCGTCGCAGTGTAGTGCTGAGTCGTGCTTGAAGCCCTCGTCCACGCCGACAGGCACCTGGCTGGCAAGCCCGTGCCGCGCGCTGTAGACGGGAACGCACACGACGGTTGCAAATCGCGAATCGATCGCCGCCTGGCGGCTGGCGACGGCAAACACGCGGAACGCCTTCGGATCGCCTCCGCCCGGTTTGGCGACGCGATACAGATCGCCGCGCCTCACACGTCCTCCTGGTACGCGAGCACATCCGCGGCTTCTGCATTCAGGGCGTCCGCGTGCCGGTTGATTTGGGCGACCTCCCGCGCGTGCGCCGCGCGCGCGGCTTCGTCACTGAGTCGTTCCTGCAATAGCCGTTCAATCGTCTCGGACCGGCTCTCGCCGCGGCGAGCGGCGCGCTTGACGCCCCTCAGGATGTCTTCTGAGAGTGTGATGGATGTCTTACTTTTCATACTACTCAAGAATACCATGGTCCGCGCGTGGTTGCGGCGCGTCGCCGCCGCGTCGATTGATCCAGGGATCGCTCTACGAATGGACTAATCGGCGGCGCAGGGCGCTCCGGAAAGAACCGCGAGGATGATCAGCGGGTTCCTGCCGCGGCGCGTGAACCCGTACGTGGTGCCGCGCGGGACGACCGCGAAGCTGCCGTTGGTAATGTTGACGTCGCGATCGCCGAGCCTGAGCGTCCCGTCGCCCGCCACCACGTAGATCATCGCGTCGGCCGACTCATGCTCCCGTCCAGTCCACGGATCACGGATCTGCCACAGCATCGTCTGGCCCACGCCCGAGCAGCCAATCAGGTCTTCCTTATGCGGCTCGCGCCCGGAGATGAAGTTCTTCTCGATGAAGTCGAGCAGCGACATGGTCGTCGGCGTGCCCGGCGGCGGCAGCGTCGACGCCGACGGCTCGGGCTTGATCGGAGCGGGCGGTGTGGGCGGGGGAGGCGGTGCCGGGGTGGGATTCAAGGTAATCGACAGCTCCGGCGCGGCCGTGCCGGCGCGCCACGAGATTTCCTTCTCGAACGTGATGAACCCCTCGCGCGTGAAGCGCACGCGGTAGGTGCCGGCGCGTAGTCCTGCGATCCGCGTCGGTCCGCTGGCGGGGCTCTTCACCTCGCGGTCGACGGGGCCCATGACATTCACGGTGACGCCTTCGACTGGCCGGCCCGTACCATCAGTGATGAACAGGAGCGCGGTCGTGGTGGCGCTCGACGGCGGCCGCGGCTTCGGCGCCTGCGCGGCGGATGCGGTCGGCGTAGATGGTTGCAGTTTCGCGGCCGGCGGTGCGGCCTGCAGCAAGGTCAACAGTAAGAGAGCGACCATAGACCTCGATGGTACTACTTCAAGTGGTCACCTTCAGAGAGGCGTCCTTGATTGGCAGCGAGCGGACGCGAATGCCGGTGGCGGCGAAGATCGCGTTGGTGACCGCCGCCGCGACCGGCGGGACCGCCGGTTCGCCGAGCCCGCCGAGGTGGGCATCGGATCGAACGAACCCGACCTGGATCGCCGGCGCATCCACCAGGGTGAGGGTCCGGTAATCGTGGAAGTTGCTCTCGACCACCTTGCCTTCGCTGATGGTGATTGCACCCATCCATGCCGCCGCCAGGCCAAACATGATGCCGCCCTCGACCTGCGCCGTGGCGGTGTCGAGGTTGACGACGTCGCCACAATCGACCGCCGCGTAGACCGTGTTCACCTTCAACACGCCGTCGGGCGACACCGACACGTGCGCCACTTCGCCGACGATCGAGCCGAAGCATTCGGTGATGGCGATGCCGCGCCCTTCGCCTTTCGGCAGCGGCGTGCCCCAATTGGCGAGCGCCGCCACGCGCTCGAGCACGGCCTTGAAGCGCGGGTGATCGCCCATCAGGTCGCGCCTGAACTCGAACGGATCTTTCTTCGCCGCGTGCGCCATCTCGTCGATGAACGCCTCCTTGAAGAAACCGTGTTGCGAGTTGAGGACCGAACGCCACGGCCCGGTCCGCACGTGGTGCTCCGCGTCGCGCGCGGTCGCCTTCGTGTCGGCAATCGCATAGGGCATGAATGTCGACTCACCGTCGCCGCCGCCGGCATACAGGCACGTGACCGCGAGCGGCGCGCCGGCCGCGTCGAGCGCGCCGGCGAAGCGCGCCATGGCCGCGGGCCGATAGTAGCCGTGCTGCATGTCGGTCTCGCGGCTCCAGATCATCTTCACCGGCGCCGGCGACATTTCCTTCGCGATGCGCGCGCTCATGCCGACGAAATCCAGATAGGAGGGTAGCTTCCGGCCGAAGCCGCCGCCGAGCGCGAGGTTGGTGTACTGCACGTGCGCGGCGCTGATGTCCAGGGCCTTCGCCGCCGTGGCTCGCGCGTTGAGCGGATCTTGTGTTCCTGCCCAGACCTCCGCGCGATCGCCCACGACGCGCGCCGTGCAGGCCATCGGCTCCATGGTCGCGTGCGGGAGAAATGGCACGCGGTAATCAGCCGTGATCGTGGTGGCCGCGCCGGACGGCATGGCGGGTGCTTCGCCGAGTGCCTTGTCAAAGGCGTCGAAGATCGTCTGGCTCGACACGGCGCCATGCCCGGCGTCGTCGAACTGCGGCGTGAGCGTGGCCAGGGCCTGGCGCGACTGCCAGTAGGTGTCGGCAACCACGGCCACCGCGTCCTCGAGCGTGACCACGCGTTTGACGCCCGGCATCTTCTCGGCCGGCGCGGCATCGACCGACACCAGCTTGCCGCCGAAGACGGGCGCGATCTCGACCGCGGCGTGCAGCAGGCCGGCCGTCGTGAAATCAATGCCGTAGATCGCGCTGCCATCCACCTTCGATCGCAGGTCCAGGCGCGGACGCGACGTGCGACGCAGCGTATACGTGTCCGGATTCTTCAGGGCAGGTCGTGACGGCACGGACTGCCGCGTCGCGGCGTTGGCGAGCTCGCCGAACGTGGCGGAGCGGCCCGAGGCGGTGTGGGTCACGCGCGAATTGGCGACGGTGCATTCGGAGGCGCGGACGTCGAATTGCTCGGCCGCGGCGGCCACCAGCATTGCCCTCGCGGCGGCGCCGGCCACGCGCATGCCGTATTGCCCGGTGGTTCTCACCGAGAGCGAGCCGCCGGTGACTTGCAGGCCCGCCATGCGCGCCAGCCGATAGGTGCCGTAGTCGAAGCCGCGCTCGAGCGGTCCTGGAACGCCGATGAACGCGCGTGTGATGTACGCGTTGGCGTAGGCGTCCAACGCCGGCGCTTCCTTGAAGCGCACCAGATTCCAGTCGGCGTCCATCTCTTCGGCCGCCATCATGGCGAGCGCGGTCTGTGCGCCCTGGCCCATCTCGCAGTGCGGCACGAGCACGGTCACGATGTTGTCGGGCGTCACGAGAATCCACGTATTCAGCTCGCCCGTCGCTTCCGCATCATCCGAGCGGACGCTGTGACGGCTGGGGGCGAAGATCGCGCCCGTGACGCCGAGCACGAGCCCGCCGCCGGCGAGCGCGCCGGTGCCGATGAAGGCCCGTCGTGTCCATTTGCCCATTACGCGCCCCCTTCGCCGGCGGTGAGGCCGTGGATCGCCTTGCGAATCCTCGCGAACGTGCCGCAGCGGCAGATGTTGGTGATCGCGGCGTCCACGTCAGCGTCGGTTGGGTGCGGCTTCTCGGCCAGCAGCGACGACACCGCCATGATCATTCCCGACTGGCAGTAGCCGCATTGCGGCACCTGGAGGTCGAGCCAGGCTTGCTGCACGGGCGTCAGCGGGCCTCCGCCCGCGAGGCCTTCGATGGTGGTGATCGTGGCGCCTGCGACCGACGACACCGGCATGATGCAGGAACGTTCGGCCCGGCCGTCGACGTGCACGGTGCACGCGCCGCATTGGGCGATGCCGCAGCCGAACTTGGTGCCGGTGAGCCCCAGCGTGTCGCGAAGGGCCCACAGGAGCGGCGTGTCCGGATCGATGTCCAGCGTGCGGCGTTGTCCGTTGACCGTCAGCGTGATCGCCATCGTCAGTATCTCCAGCTCGTGAGGTCGGCTCCCTGCGGCGCCGTCTTCAGGATCCGCTCCACGCCCTTGGGGATGAACATTTGGTGATAGCGCAATCGCGACAGCGCGTTGGGCCGCGTATGGTCGCCGTTCCAGCAATGCTCGGCGCGATCGCCGTACAGCACTTCGCCGTTGTAGTACGGATCCTTTGTGGATTCCAGGAATTCTTCGGCGAGATACACGGCGTTATTCAAGTAGTAGTTGTCCATGTCGCCGACGTAGATATTGAGCTTGCCCTCGAGCTTCTTACCGAGGCCCTTGTGCCAGTCGCGGCGGACGATGTGCATCAGGTCGAAGTTCTCGCGCCAGTACTCGGCCACCTGCTTGTCGATCGCGCCGGTGCGCTTGTCGAAAATGCGCGCGGGGTAGCCGTCCGGTCCGACCGGCGAGAACACCGCCTCCCAGATATCCCACTGGCCGCCCGATCGCGTCCTGGTGCCGAGCACTTCCTCGAGCCGGTTCTGCTCCCACACCATCGAGTCGACGTGGCCGAGATAATTGCGGTGCGCGGGCCGCGGCGTCTTCTTCCACGTGTCGTCGAGCCAGTAGGCGTTCTGGTCCTTGTAAATGTCGATGGTGGTGTAGGCGCGGAAGTCGATCGGATCCGGACAGCCGATGTAAGCGCCGTTGAATTCATCTGGATACTTCACCTGCGCGCCCATCGCTTCCCAGCCGCCGGTCGAGCCGCCGTAGATGAAACGCGCCCAGCCCTGGCCGAGGCCGCGATACTTCTTCTCGAGATACGGCAGCAGCTCGTAGACGATCGCGTCGCCATAGGGGCCGATGTTGGCCGAGTTCACCGCGTAGCTGTCGTCGTAGAACGGATTCGCGTGCTGAATCTCGATCACGATCGCGCGGGGAAAATTCGGGCCGGTCCATTCCTTGAAGAACTGCCACTCGTATTCCTGCTGCGTGCGGTTGTAGCCCTTCCAGTTGAAGCGCGCCGCGAAGTCCGGAACGAGGTTCGGGTCGGGCGCCGTCTCGCGCCAGTTGGTGAGATCGGCGGGGAAGTGGCCGTGATAGATGAAGAGCGGATACTTCGCGCCCGGATGCGTGTCCCATCCTTCCGGCAGCAGCACGTGTGCGCCGAGATGCATCGGCCGGCCCCAGAACTTCGTCAGCCGCTCGCTCTGGATGCGCTCGTGTTTGACGTACCGGGTGTCTTTCGGTGTTGGCAGCGGCGCGATCACCTTGTCGAGCGCGAGTGTGATCGTGCCACCCCTCTTGGGATCGAACGACACCGTGACCGGAGTGCTGTAGAGATTCCCAGGGGCGCGCGCCCATTGCTGCCCTTCGCCGCGATCCATCGGCAGCTTCACGGTGTGGCCGTCGGAGCGCCGGAAGGTCTCGTACTTGTGAATCAGCGCCTGCACCGAGTACGTGCCGCCGGGAATGTCGTTGATGCTCTCGAGCGGAAACCCGAGCGCCGAGCCGTCAACCGCCACCGACTCGCCGGGCTTCAAGCCGTCGACGTCGACGCCGAAGATCAGCTGCCCGGTGATGCTGTCGTTGATCTGGAACCGCGGCTCGTCCGCCTCCGCTGAAGCGACGGCGGACAAGCCGGGGAGCCGGGTCTTCGCGATCATCACGAGCAGCCGGCCATCGATTGGTGTCGACGACTGGGTCGCGGGCAGCGTGACGCTGAATCGGAATGGGCCGCCTTGCGCGATGGTGTGAGAACCGGGCAGGCAGAGAATGCCCGTTGCGAACGCCGATGCAATGAATGCGCGCATCCGCGGAGTCTAACGTGTATCTACCGTTTCGCCATCACCTCGGTACGCGCCCTGCTCAGGGCCAACGCCAGGCCGGCACGATCGGTGAGGCCTTGCGGTGAATAGCCGAGCGCCTTGGCCGCGGTGTCGCCGAACAGGCAGGAAATCACCGTGGCGCGATCGCTCGCGGCGCGGAGCGGCTCAACGACCGACCGCGTATAGGCGAGGTCGTCGTCATCGAGCTGCGGGGCGGTGCAGCCGGCGCGCGACATGGCGTAGCCTTCCTGATCCAGCATCTCGCCGAGCGTGGCCGGCGCCGCGTGCGTCTGCAGATACTCCGCGCGATAGATCGACGTCAGCACGGCCTCGCGGACGTTTGGCGCCGACGCCGGCTC
Source organism: uncultured Acidobacterium sp. (assembly GCA_964513235.1). GTDB lineage: Bacteria > Acidobacteriota > Vicinamibacteria > Vicinamibacterales > UBA2999 > 12-FULL-67-14b. The sequence continues at coordinate 9,582 of CAZEMI010000220.1, read as the reverse complement.
GCTCGTCCACAACAAGCCCACCAGCCAGCCGCGCTTGGTGATCGCGGCGCCCTCGATGCGGTGTGAGTACTCGCTCGCCCAGCGATTGGTCCACCCGCCTTTGAGATCGTCGGCCACGACCAGCGCGACGCGGTACGTGTGGTCCGCCTTCGCGCGCGCCGCCGCCCGATCCAGCGCGCCGCCCGCTACGGCGGATGCGACGGCTGCCTCGGCTATCGCCTCGGCATCCATCGCAAGATACTCGTCGATCAACGCCGGCACGTGGTCCGTGCCCATCGGGTTCATCGCCACGAGCGGCAGCGCGAGATCGCCCGTCTCGGCATCCGTCATCGTCTTGATGTATTCGCGGAACCGCTCCATGCCGCGCGGCATCGCGTACAGCTCACGCTGGACGCGAAGCAGCGGCACAAACGTCAATTTCATCGTCAAGCCCTCAAGCCCTCCCGCCTTCGCCAAGGCTACGGTGGGCAAGCAAGTCCTCAAGCCCCGGGTTTCACTTTCGGGAAGATCTTCGCCTTTCCCGATTTCCCCTTGTAGTCGTTCAACCCGCAGAACGCCATTACCTTGTAGCCCTTGGATTCCAATAGAGCTGCCGCACGGGCAGCCCGGCCACCGCCGTTTCAAGCGGTGATGACGGCCTTGTCTTTCGGAATCTCCTTCAACCGCTTTTCGATCTGGCCAAGCGGGATGTTCACATACCCCTCGAGCGTGCCCAGTTCCTCCAGTTCGCTCGGCTCGCGGACGTCGAGGAAGAACACTTCCCCTTTTTCCAGGAGCGCCATCACCTCGTCCGAGGCCATTTTCGGGGCCTGGGGCTGGGCGGATGGGGTGGCGGGCTGGAGAGCTATAGCACTAAGCGACACTGCCATGGCCGGCGCGACGACGAGCATCGCGACGACGAGTAAACGTCTCATGCTGTCCTCCGTATTGAAGGATACTATCGCTTCGCGCCGACGATTGCAGAAGTCAGATTGCAGATTGCAGACGTAAAGGAGCCGACCTGACATGAAGTCCCTGTTTCTCAAAACGGCGTTGATCCTCTCGGTGGTGGTGTCGTGGTCGGGCGTTCCCGCAGCGGAGCGGACCAATGCGGCCAACGGCACCAATCCCACGTTCAAAGCGATTGGTCCCCTCGCATTCAGCCCCGACGGCGTGCTGTTTGCCGGCGACACCCAGGCGGCGTCGATCTTCGCGCTCGACCTCGGTAAGGCGGCCACCGGCGGCGCGCCCGGCGCGAAGGCGATCCCGGCGTTCGACCAGAAGGTCGCGGCGCTGCTCGGCACCGACGTCCGCGAGATCACGGTGACCGACCTTGCGGTGCATCCGAAGACGCGCAACGCGTTTGCGTCGGTGATGCGCGGCCAGGGCACCAACTCGCAGGCGGCGCTCCTGCGCATCGATGGCGCCGGCAAGATCGACGTCGTGGCGTTTGCCGGCGTGAAGTTCAGCAAGGTGGATCTGCCGAACGCGCCCGCCGCGAACCCGGACGATCGCCGCAACTCGCGCACCCAGTCGATCACCGACATGGCGTTCGTCGACGGCAAGCTGTATGTCGCCGGCCTGTCGAACGAGGAGTTCTCGTCGAAGCTGCGCTCGGTGAGCTATCCCTTCAACACCGTCGACGCCGGCACCAGCGTCGAGATCTATCACGGCAACCACGGCCAGTTCGAAACCCGCTCGCCGGTCTACACGTTCGTGCCCTACAAGGTGAAGGGTGAGACCAACCTGATCGCGGGTTATCTCTGCACGCCGCTCGTGAAGTTCCCGGTCACGGGCCTCCGCCCGGGCGGGAAGGTCATCGGGACGACGATCGCCGAGCTCGGCAACCGCAATCGCCCGCTCGACATGATCGTCTACAAGAAAGACGGCAAGGAATTCCTGCTGATGTCGAACAACAGCCGCGGCGTGATGAAGATCTCGACCGACGGCTTCGCCACCGCGGAGAGCATCACCAAGCCGGTGGAGGACAAGGCGGGCGTGGGCTATGAAACGATCACCGCGATGAAGGGCGTGGAGCAGCTCGACCTGCTCGACGCGACCAACACCATCGTGCTCGCGCGCACCGACGCCGGCGTCCTCAACCTCGACGTCGTCGCTTTACCCTGAGCGAGATGCGCGATTTTTCGCGCATCGAGTCGAAGGGGCTGACCAGAGCCATGATGCGAATCCCGAAGAGCGCGGTCCTGGCGGCCGCGCTCTTTTTCTTTGCGGCCTGTGCGCCCGACATGGCGTGTTACCGTGTCGCCGGACCGCCGCGTATCGAACTGAACACGTCCGCCGAGCGGCCGACCGTCGATGTCGTCGATGTCGCGGAGGCGCAGCTGTCGTCGTTGCGCGCCCTGGATTCTCGCGACGCGTGGGCGCAGGTGTTCTCGGTGAAAGTGGCCGTGGATGCGGCGCCGATGCTTGGCGATTACCGCATCGAAGGCACGCGGATCCGGTTCACGCCGATCTTCCCGCTCGATCCCGGCCGCCAGTACCACGTGACGTTCTCGCCGACGGGAGCCGTGCCGATCATCGCCACGATCGGATTACCCGCCACCCACACGACGCCAACGACCGTCGTGGCGCAGGTATATCCGACCGGTGAGGTGATTCCGGAAAACCAACTCCGGCTCTACGTGCACTTCTCAGCGCCGATGGGCATGAAGGGCGGCCTCGACTATGTCCACCTGCTCGATGAGGAGGGCAAGGAAGTGATCGATCCGTTCCTGCCGCTCGACGCCGAGTTCTGGAACGACGATCGCACGCGCTACACGGTGTTCTTCGATCCCGGCCGCCAGAAGCGGGGCATTCCGGTGATCACCGAGATGGGGCGCTCGCTGACCGAAGGGAAGTCCTACACGCTCGTCGTCGACAAGGAGTGGCGGGACGGCAATGGCTTGCCGCTCAAGGGAATCTACCAGCGCACCTTCACAGTCGGTCCGCCCGACGAGCGCCCACTCGATCACACGGCGTGGCAGATTCAGGCGCCCACCGTGGGCACGCGCGCGCCGCTCATCGTCGCGTTCCCGGAGTCACTCGATCACGGATTGCTGCGGCGCGCGTTAGGCGTGCAGGGTCCGGACGGCGCCGCGATTGGCGGCGACATCACTGTGGGCCAGGGCGAGCTGACGTGGTCGTTCACTCCGCGAGAATTCTGGAAGGCCGGAACGCATCACATCGTGGCGTTCGGGATGCTGGAAGATCTTGCCGGGAACCGGATTGGTCGTGCGTTCGAAGTCGATCAGTTCGAGCGATCCGATAAATCCGCTGAGCCGGAGAAAACGCTCATTCCTTTCTCCGTCGTGCGCTGAGGACCTGAGGACTTGGGGACTTGAGGACTTGGATTTTCAAGCCCCCAAGACCTCAAGCCCTCAGGACCTCAGGCGCCAGCCATCAGCGCTAGCATTGCCCATCCGGCCGTCGAGATCCGTTGAGCGTAGCTTTCCTGATTCGCGGGTCTCGTCGTCTCGGGCCAACTGCCATCCGGGAGTTGCTGCGAGGCGAGATACGCCTTGCCTTTCGCGATGGCTTCCTTCAGTTCTTCAGGCCGGTACGTCGATCGCGCGAGGCGCGGTTCGACGTCCAGCAGGCTCAGCGCCAGGACGGCCATCGCCGTGTCGAACACCTGCGGCGCGGCGGTGACGTACGGTCCCCAGCCGCCGGCGGGTGATTGGCCGGTGCGCAGGATGCTGAGGCCGGTGCGGCGCAGGTTTTCGGCCATCACGTCGCTGGCGTGCTCGAGCGCGAGCACCGTGGCCGCGGCATCGATCACGTTCTCGGGTGTGAGACCTCGAATCCAGCGATCGGCCTGCACGATCGTGAAGTTGTCGGGCTGCATGCCCGACGAGATCAGCGTGGTTCGCGCCGACCAGGTCGCGATGATCGTGCCGTAGGTGGCCGGCGACGCGATGCTCTGCGACTGATCGAGGGTCCACGAGCCGTCGGCTTTTTGATCGGCGACCAGCAGCGTGGCCGCCAGATCGAGATCGGTGCTGGCCGCCTTGCCGTGACGCTCGGCCACCGCGAGCGCGCTCGCAAACTGCAGGCGCGCCAGCTGCTTGTCGTCGAAGCCATCGGGCGCCTTGTTCTGGTCCCACTTTCCAGGTTGCTTCAGGAAGGTGAGCGTGTCGTCCAGCGACGTGCCGATGTCATAGCCCTTGGCCGCCGCCACCAGCAGCGCGCGCGTGGCGTCGCCGTTGTTGTGGCAGGAATAGCAGGGATGTTCGGCCTTCCACTTCGGGACTTCCTTGGTGAGGTAGCCCACGCCACGCGCAATCGCGGTCGCGATCGGATCGGCCTTGTCGATCGCCGTCGCTTCCTTCTTCAGCTGGGCGGAGAGGGCCGTCGAGAGGATCAGGGCCATCGCCGCCGGGGTCAACAGGATTCGCGCGCGCACGTCCTTATTGTTACCAGATTCCAGCCTTGCCGGAGACCGACGCGATCAACTTCGCCGGGTCATACCCCACGCCCTGCTTGAACACCGTCTCGACCTTGCGGATGTCGCCGATGGTGGCCGCGGGATTGCCGTTGATCACCACCAGGTCGGCCTGCTTTCCTACCGCAAGGCTGCCGACACTCTTGTCCCGGCCGAGATACTTCGCGCCGTTGAGCGTCGAAATGGAAATCGCCTCGAGCGGCGTGAACCCCGCATCGACGAACAGCTCGACTTGCCGCTGGTTGGCGAACCCCGGAATCACTCCGCCGCCACCGGTGGGATCGGTGCCGGCGATGAGCAGGCCGCCGGCTCTCGAGAACGCGCGCTCCAGTGCCATACCCTTCGGGAACAGCGTCGAATAGATCGAATCCTTGTTCTGCGACGTGCGCGCGTAGTTCTGCTCGAACTGTTCGCGCAGTTGCGGCGTCAACACTTCGAGACCGGGCGGCTTCGGGCGGCCCGGCGTGAAGGTTTCGAACACCGTCAACGTGGAGGTCAGCGCCACGTTGGCTGTGATCAGGGTCTGCACGAGCGTCTTGAACGGCGCGCCGTTCTCGTCGAGCGCGGCGATGGTCTTCTGACCCGCGCCCTGCCCCGGACACTGATCGGGTTTCTTGTCGGGCACGAAATCCGTGGCGGCGAAGAAGCCGTGCTCGAGATTGTCGATGCCAAGACCCGCCGCTTCCGCGTAGGTCACCGAGCACAGATGCCCGGTGACCTTGATGCCGCGACGATGCGCTTCATTGATCGCCGCCGCCAGCTCACCGCGGGTGATCTGCATGTAGGTCTTGAGCGAGGTCGCGCCCTCGTCGGTCCAGTACTGCACCTGCCGCCGGGCGTCTTCCGGACCTTTCAACGTGCGCATCTGGATGAACGTGTTGGGGCCATTCAGGTACGGCGCCGTGGCATCGATCGCGGGCCCGGGCTTCTGTCCCGCGTCCACCAACCGCATCATGTTCAGGTCCATGAACCCGTTGACGTTGCCACCGGTGCGCATCGTGGTGACGCCGCCCGATAAATAGAGGCGCGAAAAACTTTCGCCGAGCTGACCGTAGACGCCGGGACCGTTCGGGTAATAGAGGTGCTCGTGCACCATGACGAGCCCCGGAATCACGCTCTTGCCGGTGAGGTCGATGGTCGTGGCGCCGCCAGGAACCGGTGTGCTGGCGAAGTTGCCGATCGCCGCGATGGCGCCGTCGCGCATGATCAGCGTTTGATCTTCACGCGGCGCCGCGCCGGTGCCATCGATGACTCGCACGTGTGTGAGCGCCATCAGGGGCGCATCGACGGACACATACGCGCGCACGGCATTCGACAGTTGTGGACGCTGTTGCGCAGAACCCGCGTGCACCGTCAGCACACCGCAAATCACGGCAAGCACGAGCTTTAGCAATTTATTGTGCAACGGCGATCTCCTCTAGACAGCGATGTGATATTCGTCTACGGTTGGTCACGTTGGTGTGCGATGCACACCAGGAATTTAGTCCCTCACCCCATCTGTTAGGAAATGTTCCAAAGCGCCTTGGAGAATTATCGATGAGAACACGACTTGTAATGGCATTGGTCGCGGCTTCATCTGCCGCGCTGATGGCCCAGGGACCACAAAAGCCGAGAGACGAGGGTTACGTCAACCCGCATCGTCCGAAGTCGCTTCCAACAGAGCTCGATTCCCCCATCAAAGACGACGCCGAGGGAAGGCGCGAAGCGACCAAGGAGCAGTTCGGCGGCGAGTTCACGCCGGAGTTCATGGAAGCGGTGATGCTGGCAGCCAACCAGCAGGTGGCTCAATACGGGCCCGCTGGCCGCGGCGGCATCAAGGTGCCTGCCGGCGGCTCGTGGACCAACGTTGGCCCCTATCGTTCGGACTGGATTCAGAACGGCGTGCAGCTCAGTGAATCCGATACCGGCCGCGTCCGCACGTTCCTCGTGCACCCGACCAATCCCGACATTGTCTACGTGTTGAAGTCGAGCGGGGGTCTCTGGAAGACGACGAACTTCTCGCATCCGCGGCCGAATTGGCGGCCGATGAGCGACAATATCCTGAGCACGTCCGGCGGCAGCACAGCGTTCGGGCGCGATCCGCAGACGATCTTCCTCGGCAGCGGCGATCCGTTCGATCCTGGCGTGGGCGGAGGCATCTATCGCTCGACCGACGGCGGCGAAACCTGGGGACCGGGCCAGACGTTGCGGTTGGCCAGCGGGGTCGGAGCCACGGTGATTCTCGACATCAAGGTCGACACCAGCGGCGCCCAGGACGTGGTGCTCGTCGCCACCAATGCGGGTCTGTTCCGCTCGTTGGACGGCGGCAATACCTACAGTCCCCTGGTGAGCGGCGGCCTGCACTGGAGCATCGCGAAAACCAGCGCAGGCTGGCTGGTTGCGCTCACCAACCTCGGCAGCGCCGTGTTCGTGCGCCTGGCGACGGCTGCGGGCGCGGCCACGCTCGATTTCACCGCGGGCGGCATTAACGCGACCGGCACTCCGCCGGCTCCCGCCGGCCGCATGACGCTCGGCGTGGGCGCGCCAGGCGATGCGGTGGTGTATGCCTTTGCCGCAAAACGCAACAACACGCGGCAAAAGGATCTGTATCGCTCGGCCGATGGCGGCGCCACCTTTACGCCGATCGGGCTCGGCGATTACGTGACGACGATGGAGGGCACGCCCCCCGCACCGGTGACCACGTGGGTAGGCAAGGTCCCAGAGAACCCATATCTGTATCAGACCACCATGGACATCATGTTCGACCAGGCGTTCTACAACCAGATGGTGCTGGTCGATCCCAGCGATGCCGCGCGCAACACCGTATATATCGGCGGCCAGTTCAGCTCCGCGAAAACCACCAACGGCGGTAACACGTGGCGTGTCGTATCGGCGTGGCTGGCGCAGAATCGACTGCCATATGTGCACGCGGATCATCACGCAGCAGCGATTGCGACGATCAAGGGGAGGCCGATCTTGCTGTTTGGCGGCGACGGCGGGTTGTTCACCAGCGACGACGGCGGCAAGACCTTCAGCTCGCAGAAGAACGACGGCATGTCGTCGTATCTCATCTACGCGCTGACCGGCAATCCGAAGCATGCAGATGATGTGTTGATCGGATTGCAGGACAACGGCACGCGCTGGCGGGTGGGACCGACGGGCACCTACAACCAGGTGTTCGGCGGCGACGGCTTCGGCGTGGCCTGGAGCCAGGCCGACGATCTGATCAGCCTCGGATCCGTCTACTACTCGTTCATCATTCGCAATCGCCGCAATCCCGCGAACACGCAGTACAAGTGGGAAGTGGGCTGGACCGGCATCCCCGAGTTCAGCAATCCGGACTTGTCATACTTCCGGACCGCGCTGGCGACGCCGAGCGCGGCCGCCGATCCCTCCGGGCTGACGTTCTTCCATCGCACGCGGTTCAAGCTGTATCGCACGACCAACGGCGCCGCGAGCTGGCATTCGGTGTTCGAGACGTTCAACCCGAATCCGCCGCCGCCGGCGCCACAGAACCCGGGGCGCGTGCTGTTGCGCGCCGGCATGCATCCGATGGGTACCAGCCCGGACGATCTGACGCACTTCGGCGTGCTCGGCAACGGCGGGCACGCGTTCTTCACCGCCGACGCCGGCGCCACGTGGGACAAGAAGGTGATCGTCCCGGCTCCGCCAGCCCCCGGAGACCTCATCGAGCCCGGCGCGACCATCGTCGTCCTCCCGGGGTGGCCCGGATTCAACGCGACCCTGGCGTACGCCGATAACCAGACGATGTACATCGGCAACGAAGCGCCGATCGGCACGCCGCAGCGCATCATCAAGTCCACTGATGGCGGCGCCACGTGGGCGCACGCCAACGGGACGGGCGCAAACGTGTTGCCGGCGGTGCCGATCTCGAAGCTGATTGTCAGCCCGCGCGATCCGGCAGGTAGAACGCTTTATGCCGCGACGTGGATCGGCGTGTATGCAACCACCGACGGCGGCGCCAACTGGCATCTGTTTGGATCGGGCCTGCCGATCGTGAACGTCAGCGATCTCTACATGCCGCCCGACGGCAGCTACCTGCGCGTCTCGACGTATGGTCGGGGAGTGTGGGAGATCAAGTTCTAAAGAGATCAGTCAGTGCCTCGTGCCTCGTGCTTCTGTGCCAACGGGGTTGGTGCGAGGTGCGAGGCGAGGTGCCGACTTATCGCGGCAATAACGCGGCCGTCCAGTTGACGACGATTGTCACTGGCGACGAAGTGCCCGCGTCAGGCCCGACGTTAATTATGAAGCGTTGGCCGTCGGACGTGACTTCGAGATTGGTGCGATAGGGATTGGCGAATGTCGGCGTGCGCGCACTGAATAACCGCACCGGCACACCGGCTCTGAGTGTCGCAGAAGTGTTGATCGCGATGCTCATGACGCTGCGGTCGGCCGACAGATAAAACAGCTCTCGGCCGTCTTCGCGCCAACGGGCCTCGGCGCCGCCGTTCGCAGAAACGGTCCATTTGCTGCCGGTTGGCGGATATGGCTGGACATACACCTCAGCGCGTCCCGATTCGGCGGATGTGTATGAGAACCACCGGCCATCCGGCGACAGGCGCGCGTCGAACTCGTCGAATCGCGTTTGCAGGAGTTTGGTGATCGACATATCTCCAGCGATGTTGACCGACGAGATGTCGAGCCCGGTGGTGGCCACTGTGTCATGAAACAACAGGTGTTTGCCGTCAGGGGACCATTCGGTCGGGTTGCTGACTTCACGCTTCAGTATCAGCGCTTCACCCGTACCGCTTTCGGCCGTCGTCGAGAACAGGTAGTTGCCGCCGGCACGGTCTGAGCGGAAGACGAGCCGGCCGCCATCCGGCGACCAAATGGGAGCCATGTCGTTCAAGCGATCGAGGGTCACCCGGGTCGCGATGTCCCTCTGGAGATCGACGCGCCAAATGTCCGACGTGTTGGTTTGCGGATCGATGCGAGACAGTGCCAGCGTTGATTGGTTCGGCGACAGTCGGAAATTCACGAAGTTGCCGACCTGAATCGGGCGGCCCAGCACCTTTCCCGATCGATCGAACCAGGTGAGCTCCGTTTGATCCTGTAGGGCCCCTCCCCATGACATCACCCCATTGGTTGAGACCGAGAAGGGCGCCTGTTGCGTGCTCGAACCGGCCACACCACTCGCAATCGTGATCGGTTGATCAGTCAAG
>CAZEMI010000219.1:0-31131 GCA_964513235.1 uncultured Acidobacterium sp. | reverse complement strand
AACCCGCGGTGGAACAGGTGACGACGTTAACCGCCAGGCTCACGGCCCTGATGGGGCACGGGCATGTGGGGGCGGCCCGGCTTGTGGATACTTGGAAGCCGGGGGCTTTCGCGATGTCAGATTTCAGATCTCAGATTGATGATCAATTGAAGAAGTCAGATGGTTCGATTGAAAGACAATCAGCGAATCGGCCATCTGCAATTGATCAGCAATCTGAGATCTCACATCTGAGATCGTCTGATTCAGCTTGTCTGAGATCTGCTTTGCGCCGGTTCAGGTTTCCAATTCCTGCCCGGGTGGTTGTAAACGAGGGAAAGCCTGTTCGGGTCCAGATTGACCGGCAAGGGTTTACCTCCAGCGCAGTCACCCAGTCCGCCGGCCCATGGCGCACCTCCGGCAACTGGTGGGACAGCACCGAGGCGTGGGATCGCGACGAGTGGGACGTGGCGATGACCGACGGCACCGTCTATCGGCTGGTGGTCGAACGCGGGGTAGGGCAGTGGTTCCTCGAGGGCGTTATCGATTGAGGGCCTCCGCACCCTCCGTGTCCTCCGTACTTCTCCGTGTCCTCGATGTACATCGAGCTTCATACCTCGTCGGCCTTCAGCTTTTTGCGCGCGGCCTCGCTGCCCGAGACGCTGATCGATCGCGCTGCCATGCTCGGCTATCCCGCGGTGGCGTTGCTCGATCGCGACGGCGTGTCGGGGGCGCCGCGGTTTCATAAGGCCGCGCTCGCCGCCGGCATTCGTCCGCTCATCGGCGCGGAATTGACGATACTGGCGAAGTCAGAAGCGAGAAGTGAGAAGTCAGAAGGAAAGAACTTCTCTCTTCCTACTTCTCACTTTTCCTTGCCTGTTCTGGTGTCCTCACAGGAAGGGTGGCGCAATCTCTGTCGCCTCATCTCGCGCATGAAGTTGCGCGCGCCAAAAGGGGAGGGCGCGCTCAATGTCGACGAGCTCGACAGCCGCGTCACCGGCCTGATTGCCATGCCCGGCCGCGCGCTCCTCCGCGCCGACCGCTTCGGCGTCGGCGGCCTGCTCGATCGCATGGTCGGCATCTTCGGCCGCGACAATATTTTTGTCGAGCTGCAGCGCCACCTGCAGCGCGATCAGGAAGACGACAACGACGCGCTGGTGTGCCTCGCGGAGGCGTTTCGCGTCCCGGTGATTGCCACCGGCGGGGTCAACTTTGCCACGCCCGAAGAGCGGCCGCTGTTCGACGTGCTGACCTCGATTCGCGAGCACGTGCCGCTGGCGCGTGCCGGCCGGCGCCTGGCCGCCAACGCCGAGCGCTACTTCAAGCCGCCGGCGCAGATGGCGCGGCTGTTTGCCGATCGTCCGGCCGCGGTGCACGCCACGCGTGAGCTCGCCGATCGTTTGCAGTTCGGCATGCACGACCTCGGCTACCGCTTTCCGACATATCCGGTCCCCGACGGCGAGACCGAGATGTCGTTCCTGCGCAAGATCGCCGAGGTCGGCGCGCGCCACCGCTACCGGCCCTTTCACGACCGCGCCCGCGCGCAGGTGATGCGCGAGCTCGATCTGATCGAGCGGCTCGATCTCGCCGGCTATTTCCTGATCGTCTGGGACGTCGTCAATTTCTGCCGGCAGCAGGACATCCTCGTGCAGGGGCGCGGCTCGGCGGCCAACAGCGCCGTGTGCTACAGCCTCGGCATCACCGCCGTCGATCCGGTGGGTATGGAGCTGCTGTTCGAGCGGTTTCTCTCGGAGGAACGCGGCGAGTGGCCCGACATCGATCTCGACCTGCCCAGCGGCGATCGCCGCGAGCGGGTGATTCAGCACGTCTATCAGAAGTACGGCCAGCACGGCGCGGCGATGACCGCCAACGTGATCACCTATCGCGGCAAGAGCGCCGCGCGCGAGGTGGGCAAGGCGCTCGACCTCGACGAGGGGCAGATCGATCGGCTGGCGCGGGTGATGCACCAGTTTGAGTACATCGATCCAGACGAAACGCTGGCAAAGAAGCTGGCGGAGGTCGGCATGGCCGCCGACCAGCCGCACGTGCGCCACTTCGCCGAGCTGTGGCGGCAAATGCAGGACCTGCCGCGGCACCTGGGCCAGCATTCCGGCGGCATGGTGGTGTGCCAGGGCGAGTTGTCGTCGGTGGTGCCGCTCGAGAACGCGAGCATGCCCGGGCGCGTGGTGGTGCAGTGGGACAAGGAAGACTGCGCCGACATGGGCCTGATCAAGGTGGACCTGTTGGGCCTCGGCATGATGGCGGTGTTGCAGGACACGTTGACGTTGATCAATACCAGGGATCAGGGATCGGGGATCGGGAAGTGACGCTGGCATCGCTCCCAGCCGATGACCCTGAGGTGTACGAAATGCTGCGCGCCGCCGAGACGATTGGCGTGTTTCAGGTGGAATCGCGCGCGCAGATGGCGACGCTGCCGCGGCTTCGCCCGGAGAAGTTCTACGACCTCGTCGTCGAAGTGGCGCTGATCCGTCCCGGCCCGATCGTCGGGCAGATGGTGCATCCCTATCTCAATCGCCGCGCCGGCCGCGAGCCGGTCGCCTACGATCACCCGCTGCTCGAGCCGATCCTGAAGCGCACGCTCGGCGTGCCGCTGTTCCAGGAACAGCTGCTGCGCATGGCCATGGCGGTGGCCGGCTTCACCGGCGGCCAGGCGGAAGACCTGCGCCGCGCGATGGGCTTCAAGCGATCTGAAAAGCGGATGAAGCAGCTCGAAGGCCTGCTGCGCGAGGGCATGGCGAAGCATGGCATTACCGGCGAGGTGGCCGATCGCATCGTGCTGTCGATCACGTCGTTTGCGTTATACGGCTTCCCCGAATCGCATGCGGCCAGCTTCGCGCTGCTCGCCTATGCGAGCGCGTACTTCAAGGTGCATTACCCGGCGGCGTTCTTTGCGGCGCTGCTCAACAACCAGCCGATGGGGTTCTACCATCCGGCCACGCTGGTGAAGGACGCGCAACGCCGCGGCGTGGTGTTCCACCCGATCGACGTGCAGGTGTCGGAATGGGACTGCACGGTGGAAGAGGGCGGCGCGGTGCGGCTGGGCATGCGATACGTGCGCGGGCTGCGTGAGGACGTAGGGAAGGCAATCGCATATGAAAAATTAAAAATTAAAAACGAAGAAACGCGATGCCCCAAGTGTGGTTGTGATGATCCGACGATGATCGAAGTCGTACCCCAAGCCCCAAGCCCCAAGTCCCAAGTCCACTTCTGCAACGTCTGTTCGCACGAGTGGACCGCAGGTCCACGAGTGCAACATCGTTTCCTCTCGATCGATGACTTGGTGCGTCGTGTCGGAATGCGGCGCGATGAGATCGCCATGCTGGCCGAGATCGGCGCGCTCAACTCACTCGGACACGATCGGCGGTCAGCGATGTGGCAGGTGGAACGTGCGATCAGGCCCGCGGGAGAACTCTTCGAACCCAACCCTTGGAACCGTTTGGAACATTTGGAACCGTTGGAACCGACAGGGTCTCCGCTTGATGAAATGAATGTCCATGAGCGATTGGTTGCCGACTATACGGGTACCGGCCTGACCGTCGGTCCTCATCCCTTGACCTTCCGGCGACGGGAACTGGCGATGCGCGGGGTGCTGCCGGCTATCGAGCTGCAGCGCGCCCGGTCGGGACGCCGCGTCCGCACCGCCGGCATGGTGATCACGCGCCAGCGTCCAGGCACGGCGAAAGGGTTCGTCTTCCTGACGCTCGAAGACGAAACCGGCATCTCCAACATCATCATCCGTCCCGATCTCTATGCCACCGATCGCCTCACCGTGGTCGAGTCCTCGTTCCTGCTCGTCGAAGGCGTGCTGCAGAACCAGGACGGCGTCACGTCGATCAAGGCCGAGCGGATGTCGAAGCTCGCTGGCTTCCCGGACGAAGCTGCGATCGACTCGCACGATTTCCATTGAAATTCTGTGACGCGCGGTCAGCAGGCCGAGCTGGATACCGTAAAATAGGCTGGTGCGTGCGTTCGTGCTGATCGCGGTTGTTGCCGGCGCGCTCGCACTCTTGCTGATCGGGCGTCCCGCACCCGCCATACCGCCTGTCGAGGACCCGCCACAACTCTCCTACGTCACCACCGCCCATCAACTTGGCGTTGTCGGCTACCGCGATCCATCCGGTGCGATTTCCCCGGATGGCACGCGCGTCGCCTATAGCGAAGGCCGGTTTATTCGCGTCGTGCCCGTTGGCGGCGGCGCGCCAGTGACCTTGCCTCCCGGTGACGGGCAGATTCGCTATCTCGCGTGGAAGGGCAACGCCGAGATCGTCGCGGAAGATGCCACAGCGTCCGGCCGCTGGTGGTCGTATCGCATCGGTGAAACCGATCGGAAACCGTTATGGGATCGGAAAGTCGCCGACGAGCTGCGGCAACTGACCTGGAGCGCCGACGGACGATCGGCGGCAGCGCTCATCATGTCGAAGGCCGGGCCCGAATTATGGCGGCTTGCCGCCGAGGGAGCGGCGCCACAGCGGTCGCCCATCGCCGGACGCGTCTCGTCACCCGCGTTTCAATCCACTGGCGACGTCGCTTGTATCGTCAACGCGCGTCTCGCACTTCGCTGTGACGGGACGATCACCACGCTCGATCCCGATCGCGATGTGTATGGGCCGATCGCCTTTGCGCCGAATGGCCAGACGGTCTATTTCGCGTCGCCGAACGAGCGCGGCTTGGTGGAATTGTGGTCCGCCGATCTGACCACGCGCCAGGCGAGACGCCTGTCGTCGTTCTCCCGGGATGCCTATGCGCCTGCAGTAGCGAGCGACGGCACCGTGATGTTCAAAGTGCAGACGTATCGGACCACGTTGGCAGACGTCGCTGTCGAGGGCGGCTCCACGCGACAACTCACCACGTTCCAATCCGAAACGCCGTCGTATCATCCAACGCGCCCACTGATCGCGTTCACCTACGGCACGTGGCGTCGCGTGATCGACGATGCGAAGTATCCCGACATCGCGCAGGAAATCGGCGTCGTCGATGTGAGCCAGCCTCTGCCAGCCGCGAAACCATCCGAAGTCCTCGAGGACTCCGACTCGGAGGATCAGGCGATGACCTGGTCCCCGAATGGAAAGTGGATCGCGTTCCACACCCACAAAGAAATGTCGGACGACGTGTGGCTGAGACCGGCAGATGGTGGACAGCCCGATCGACGGATGACGTTCCTTGGGCGAGGCGCGGAAGTTGGGTGGCCGCGTTGGTCGCCGGATGGACGCACGGTATTGCTCAACGGCGCTCGCAAGAGCGATGGCGCGTCGGTGCTCTACACGATTGGCGTCAACCAGGACACCGGTGCGACCACATCGGAGTTGCGAGACATCGCGGTCGCCGGCGTCACCGGAGAAATGGGCCATGCGGAATGGATGCCCGACAGCCGCGCGGTGATCGCCACCGCAAAGGAAGGGCCCGGCCGTCACGTCATCTTCACGGTGTTGGCGAGCGGTGGCCGCGCAATGGTCGTCCACCGTTATTCAACGGAACACGACTTTTCAGGCATCGGCGTGTCGACCAACGGCCGCTTCGTCGCATTCGTCGCGCCGGCGCCCGACGGTTTCTTCCAGATCTTCGTCAAGACGATCGGCGCCGGCACACCCGCCGTGCAATTGACCACCGATCGCTCGCATAAGACCCAGCCCACCTTCTCACCGGACGGCGCACGCGTGGCCTTCACGGTGTGGAGTTACGAGGCGGCATTCTGGTCGTTCAACGCGCGATGAGGCGGCGGCCGCGGCCCACTTGAGTACATGCGCAGTTTCGAATATGCTGCTGCGCATGCAGGACGCGCTGCGCCGCTTCAAGGCGCAGACCTTCCAGGCGCTGGCCCATCCAACCCGGATCGCCATCATCGAGGCGCTGAGTAACGGCGAGTTGCCGGCCGGCAAGCTGATGGCGATGCTCCAGGTCGAGCAGCCCAACCTCTCGCAGCACCTCGCCGTGCTGCGCGCCAAGCACATCCTTGTCAATCGCAAGGTCGGCAACCAGGTGTACTACGCGGTCCGCGACCCCGTCCTCATCGACGTCCTCGAGTTGCTGAAAAAGTATTTCTATTCACACCTCGACGAGACCAGGGCGATGCTGGTCGAGATGGCCCCCAAGCGCCGCCGCCGGTGACCCCCGCCATGTCCTGTCCTTGCGGCCGCGGTGCTCCGGCATGATGAGCATGGACGCACTGCCCGGACTTTCCACCGTCATCGCGATTCGCGCCGGCGTCATCCTGCTCGCGCTCGTCGTCGGCCGGGGAGCGGC
The DNA here is from genome assembly GCA_964513235.1 of uncultured Acidobacterium sp. Classification (GTDB taxonomy): domain Bacteria; phylum Acidobacteriota; class Vicinamibacteria; order Vicinamibacterales; family UBA2999; genus 12-FULL-67-14b. The sequence goes on along the minus strand of CAZEMI010000219.1, from coordinate 24,894 downwards.
CGCCCGGTGGCTGGTGTTCGGCGGATCGGTGGTGGCGTCGATGCTGTCGACGCTTCTCGCCCTGACCGTGCTCGGTGGCGCTCCCGCGATTCGTGGCGTGTGGTTCGTGCACGGCGCATCGGGCTATTCGCTGGGCTATACCATCGACCCGCTGTCGGCGTGGTTCCTGCTGGTGCTCGGTGTGGTCGCGATCCCGGTCGCGATTTTCAGCATCGGCTATCTCGATCACGGCGCCCTCGGACATCGATCCATTTACGTCGGCGTGGCGTTCAACGTGCTGGTGGGCGCCGTCGAACTGGTGTTTGCGGCCGACGATGCCGTGGGCTTCCTGTGCGCGTGGGAAGTGATGACGCTCGCCACCGCGGCCCTGGTGGCCACCGAGCATGAAATCCGCGCGCATCTGCGCGCGGCCTATCTCTATCTCGCCATGTCGCACCTCGCCACGGGCTGCGCGATCGCCGCCATCCTGACGCTGGCGGCGCTGTCGGGATCGTTTGCATTCACGGACATGCTGTCGGGAGAGGTGCTCTCGGGCGGCTGGCGCGACGTGATGTTCGCGCTGTTCGTGGTCGGGTTCGGCGTGAAAGCCGGCATCATCCCGCTGCACGTGTGGCTGCCGGAAGCGCACCCGGCGGCACCGAGCAGCATTTCGGCGTTCATGTCCGGCGTGCTGATCAAGACGGGCATCTATGGACTGATGCGGTTTGGCGCGTTCGGCCTCGGCCTGCCGAGGCTGTCGTGGGGCGTGGTGATCGTCATCCTCGGCGGCGTGTCGGCCGTGCTCGGTGTGCTCTATGCCTTGATGCAGCACGACCTCAAGCGGCTGCTCGCGTACCACAGCATCGAGAACATCGGCATCATCCTGCTGGGCCTCGGCGCGGGCATGATGGCGTTGTCGATGGGGCAGCCGCAGCTGGCCGCGATCGGCGTGGCCGCCAGTCTCTACCACGTCCTGAACCATGCCGTCTTCAAGGGGCTGCTGTTTCTGAGTGCGGGCGGGGTGGTGGCCGCCATGGGGACGCGGCAGATCGAGGACATGGGCGGCTTGCTGCGCCGCATGCCGGTGACCGGCCTCTGCTTCCTGGTCGGTGCGGTGGCGATCTCCGGCCTGCCGCCGCTCAATGGCTTTGCCAGCGAGTGGCTCACGTTCCAGTCGTTGCTCTATGGATTCAGCGACGCCACCGAGACGTTGCCACGACTCTTGCTGCCGGTGTCGGCAGCGCTACTCGCGCTGACCAGCGCGCTGGCCGCCGCCTGTTTCGTCAAGGCCTTCGGGATTGGGTTCCTGGCGCTGCCCCGCAGCCGCGCCGCCGTCGCCGCGACGGAATCGCCGGCCGTGATGCTGGCGCCGCAGCTGTTTCTCGCCGCCATGTGTCTGGTGCTCGGCCTCTTTCCGGGGGCGGTGCTCGGCCTGATCGGCGGAGTGACCGCGATGCTGCACGGCCTGCTGCTCGATCCGGCGATGGCCGGAGGCGGGTTGGCGATTTCCCCGGGCCGCGGCTTCGACAGTGTCACGCCGCTCGCGCTCGCGTTAATGCTGCTCAGCGCGTTCGCAGTGGCAGGTGGGCTCGCCTGGCGGCGGCACGTGGCCGTACGGCGTGTTCCGACGTGGGGGTGTGGCGGCGAGCTGACCGCGCGCACTGAGTACACGGGCACAGCCTTCTCCAAGCCGCTGATGATGATTTTCCAGGCGGTCTACCGGCCGACCCGCCAGGTGGATGCGCTTGCTGACGTATCGCCGTACTTCCCACGGGAGGTGCGATATCACGCCGAGATCGAGCCGACGTTCGAACGGTACATGTACGGCCCGGTAACGTCGGCCGTCTGGCGAGTCGCCGACAGGCTGAAGGTGCTGCAGGCCGGCAGCCTGCATGCGTACCTGGCCTACGTGATCGCGCTGGTTATTGGCCTGGTGCTCTTCGTCTGGTGGAGAAGTTAGGTGGATGTTCTCTTGCGCATAGAGTGGTTGCTGCCCGGCGCGTTAGCCGTCTATCTGACGTCCGCCGCCGCCGCGTTGATCTCTGCGCGCCGGCCTCACCGTTGCCGCGTGGCGGCATTCGGTGGTTCCATGGTGGGCTCCGCGCTTGTCGTCGCGCTGGCCGTCAGCGTGCTGGCAGGCGGGCCGGTGAGCGGGCGGCTCGGGGCGCACGCGGCCTCGGGGATGGCCTTCGGCTATGCGGTGACGCCATTGGCGGCGTGGTTCCTACTCGTCCTTGGCATGGTGTCCGCACCAGTGGCGCTCTATAGCATCGGTTACCTCCCGCACGCCATTCCCGACGCGCGCACCGCACTGCTCGGGGCGTCGTTCAACGTGCTGTTGGCCGCTGTGGCCCTGGTGTTTGCCGCCGCCGACATCGTCACGTTTCTGCTGGCGTGGGAGGTCATGACGCTGGCCACGGCGGCCCTGGTTGCCACCGAGCACGAGATTCAAAGTACCCGCCGCGCCGCCTATGTGTATCTCGTGATGTCGCACGTGGGCACCGGAGCCGTGCTGGCCGGCTTCCTGATCCTGGCGTCGGCGGCAGGCTCGTTATCGTTCGACAGCGTACTGGCCGGCAACGTCGTGACGGGCCGGTGGCGCGACGCGATATTCGTGCTCTTCTTTCTGGGGTTTGGCGTGAAGGCGGGTGTGATTCCCCTGCACGTCTGGCTTCCCGATGCCCACCCCGCGGCGCCGAGCAGCATCTCGGCGCTCATGTCGGCCGTGTTGATCAAGGCCGGCATCTACGGGCTCTTCCGCGTCTGCGCGTTTGGCCTTGGGGTGCCCGACGTGAATTGGGGGCTGGCCGTGATGGCCGCGGGCGCGCTGTCGGCCATCCTCGGCGTGTTGTACGCGCTGGCCCAGTCGGATCTGAAGCGAATGCTGGCGTACAGCACGATTGAGAACGCCGGCATCATTCTGCTCGGCCTGGGCGCGGGCATGACCGCCGCCGCGCTCGGCCGCGGCGAGCTGGCGGCCGCCGGAATTGCCGCCAGCCTCTTCCACGTATTGAATCACGCCCTGTTCAAGGGCCTGTTGTTTCTGAGCGCCGGAAGCGTGGTGATGGCCTCGGGGACGCGACGCTTCGAGGAGCTCGGCGGACTGATCCGCCGCATGCCCTGGACCGCGGCGTTCTTTCTCATCGGCGCGCTCGCGGTCTCGGGACTTCCGCCGCTCAACGGTTTTGCGAGCGAGTGGCTGACTTTCCAGGCGCTTCTGCTCGGATTCGCGTCGCTGCCGGGGGTGACGCGGATGAACTTTCCGCTCGCGGGCGCGTTGCTGGCCATGACCAGCGCGCTCGCCGCCGCGTGTTTCGTCAAGGCGTTCGGGACCGCGTTCCTGGCGTTTCCCAGGAGCCGCGCCGCGACCGACGCGCGCGAGTCGCCGGCCATCATGCTCGCGCCACAGGGCTGGTTGGCCGCGCTTTGTGTGGGTGTCGGTTTGTTTCCAGGGGCCGTTCTGGGCACCATCGGTGCGGTGGTGGACTCGCTGCCCGGATTGCGTTTGCCGCGCGGCGCCTCGCCGGACATCTTTTCGATGGCGCCCGGCCCGGCGGGCTTCGACCATGTTACGCCGCTGGCGCTGGGCCTCACGCTGGCAGCGGGACTTGTTGGTGCCGCGACGTTCGCCGCGGCGAAGGCGGCCCGCCGCGTACCGACGTGGGGCTGCGGCGGTGAGCTCGGTCCAGTCACGCAGTACACCGGAGCCGCGTTTTCAAAGCCGCTGATGATGATCTTCAAGACGGTGTTGCGCCCGACACGGGAGGTCGAGGCGCTGGCCGATGTCTCGCCGTATTTTCCGCGCGAAGTCCGCTACCGCACGACGATCGAGCCGGTGTTCGAGCAGTACCTGTATCGCCCGCTCACCACCGCGATCCTCGGCGTGGCCGATCGCCTGAAGGTGCTGCAGGCAGGCAGCCTGCACGCCTATCTCGCGTATGTCCTGGTGCTGGGGGTTGGATTGCTGATCTGGCTCGGAGGAATGCGATGACCGAAGGCGTTCTGGCGGCGATCGGCCTGGCCGTGCTGCAGGCCGCGGGCATGCTCGCACTGGCTCCGCTGTTGCGCGGGCTCATCAAGAAGATGAAGGCCACGCTGCAGACGCGGCAAGGGCCGCCGCTGCTGCAGGTCTACTACGATCTTGCGAAGCTGCTCCGCAAGGAGACGGTTCGCTCGGCGACAGCCTCGTGGCTGTACGTGGCGGGCCCGCGGATGTACTTCGCGACGGCCGTGGCGGCGACCACGCTGGTGCCGGTGTGGATGGCGGCCGCGCCCCTGGAGGCCGCCGGTGGCGTGCTGGCGCTCGTGGGGATACTCGCGCTCGGACGTTTTTTCCTGGCGATCGCGGCGCTCGATACGGGCAGCCCGTTCGGCGGCATGGGTGCGAGCCGCGAGATGACCATTGCCGCGCTCGCCGAGCCGGCCCTGATGCTCGGCCTGTTTACCGCGGCGCTCTCGGCCGGTTCACTGAACCTCGGCGCACTGGTCCGAGGGCTGCTCGATCGCGGCGCGGTGTTTCATCCCAGCGACATCCTGGCTCTGGCGGGACTGTTCATCGTGATCATCGCCGAGACCGGCCGGGTGCCGGTGGACAACCCTGCCACGCATCTCGAGCTGACGATGATTCATGAAGCGATGGTCCTCGAGTACGCAGGCGCCGACCTTGCCCTGGTGGAATGGGCGTCGGCCGTCAAGGAGCTGTTGTATTTCACGCTGCTGGCCGATCTGTTCGCGCCGATCGGCATCGCGACGTCCGCGTCGCCGGGGTTGCTCCTCCAGGCGGCGCTCCTCTGGGCGGCGAAGATGTTTCTGCTCGCCCTGGCGGTCACCCTCGTCGAGAGCACCAACGCCAAGCTCCGGCTGTTTCGCGTGCCCGATCTGATGGCCGTGTCGCTGGGCCTGGGATTCCTCGCCCTGGCCATCCGCTTCCTCTGAGGTCATCCGCATGTTCAACAATCTCCTGATTCTCTCGGCCGCCGGCATGCTGGTGACCGCTTACCTGATGGTGGGGCAGAAGGCGCTGTTCACCGCGATCCGGTTGTACGGCGCGCAGTCGTGGCTGCTTGGCGTGATCGCGATCACGATCGCGCTCGCCGAGGATCGCCCGCACCTGTTCGTGACCGCGGCGCTGACGGTGGGCCTCAAGGGCCTGCTCATCCCGTGGTTCCTGATGCGCGTCGTCGACCGCATTGGGATTCGGCGCGAGATCGAGCCCTTCCTCAACGTCCCCGCCTCGCTCCTCATCTGCCTCGGCCTCACCGTGGTCGGTTACCGCGTCAGCACGGGGTTTCCGGAAGGCGCGACAGGCGTGGCGCACCACGTGATCGGCGTGGGCTTGTCGACGCTGTTGATCGGATTGTTTCTCATGGTGACGCGCAAGAAGGCCGTGACGCAAATCCTGGCGCTGCTCACCGTCGAGAACGCCGTTTTTCTGATCGCCCTGGGCATCACGTCGGGCATGCCGCTCGTCGTGGAGCTCGGCATTTCCTTCGACGTCCTGCTCGCCGTGCTCGTGCTCGGCATTCTCGTGCATCGGATTGTCGACCGGTTCGAGTCGATGGACGTGAGCCGGCTGTCGCAACTCAAAGGCTGATGACACTCCTGCTCCTCACGTTGATCGTTCCCCTGGCCACCGCCGCCGCCGGCGCGGTGGGCGGGCCCCGCAAGATCAAGGAAGCCCTGCTGATATCGGGCCTGGCCGTCACGTTCGGGCTCTGCCTGGCGACCGCCGCCGCGTTCCTCGCCGACGGACCGATCGAGCAGTTCGAGGCGGCGTTGCGCGTGGACGGCCTGTCGGCGCTGATGATCGTGCTCAACGGCTTTGTCGGATTACTGTCGGGCATTTATAGCGTCGGCTACCTGCGGCGCAATGAAGAACTGGGCCGGGTCACCACGCGCATGCGGCGCGAGTTGCACGGCCTCATTCCAGCTTACGTCTTTGCCCTGCTGCTGGTGTGCGTCTCCAACAACCTCGGCATCCTGTGGATTGCCGTCGAGTTGACGACGCTGGCGTCGGTGTTTTTGGTCGCCTATCACAATATCGGTACGTCGTTGGAAGCGGCCTGGAAATTTCTCGTGCTCGGCAGCCTCGGCCTGGGTTTCGCGTTGCTGGGCACGGTCATGCTGTTTGCGGCCGCGCAAGGCCAGCTCGGCGAAGGCATGTCCGCCCTCAACTGGACGAGCCTGATGGAAGCCGCGCCAGGCATGCATCCTTTTACGTTGCGGCTCGGAGTGGTGTTTGCGTTGATCGGCTACGGCACCAAGGCGGGATTGGCACCGATGCATACCTGGAAGCCCGACGCGTATCGCGAGGCGCCGACTGCCGCCGGCGTGCTGATGGCCGTGGGCATGCTGAACGCGGCGATGTACTGTCTCCTGCGGGTCCACCTGATTTCGAGCGCGGCCATCGGCCCGGATTTTTCAGGCGGCCTGCTGCTGGCGCTGGGCCTGCTCTCGGTGCTCGTGGCGGTGCCGTTCATCGTGATTCAGTGGAATCTCAAGCGGCTGCTCGCCTACTCGAGCATCGAGCACGTCGGGATCATGGCGATTGGGATTGGCATCGGCGGGGAGGCGGGTGCGTTCGGCGCCCTGCTGCACATGACCTACCACACGTTTGCCAAGCCGGTCGCGTTCTTCTCCGCAGGGACGCTGGCCCAGCTCCATAGCTCCTCCAACTTCGACACCATGGGCGGCGGGACGATCAGTCGTGCGCCGATCGCCAGCGTGCTGCTCCTGCTGGCGACCGTGATCATCACCGGCTCGCCGCCGTTTGGCATGTTCTTCAGCGAGATGATCATTCTCCGGGCCGGCTTCGGCGGTTCGCATGTCCTGGCAACATCGGTGTTGCTGGCGGCGCTGATCGTCCTGTTCTGCGGCTTCGCGTATCAGGTTGGGCGGCTGGTCCTGGGACCGCAGCCGGCGGAGCGCCGGCCGGAAGTGACTCCTGAGACGCTCGACCTTTGCCTGGTCACGGCAATCGTGTCGGCCGTCATCGCCGTGATTGCGGGGTTCTACTTGCCGGGCCCGTTGTTGGATCTGATTCGCGCCGCGACGCAGGTATTGGGAGGGCAGTGATGAGCGCGTTGGCACATCTGGCGGCAGAACGCCTCGGATTGCGGGACGGCAGCGTCCGGGAGGTGCGGGCCGGTGAGCTGGTCGTCGACGCGGGCACCGGCGACCTGCCGGCGCTGGCCGATGCGGCGGTGATCCATCTGGATGCGCGGCTGCTGTCGATCTTTGCGAGCGACGAGCGTACGGCGCGCGGCCGCTTCACGATCCAGCACGTCTGGTGGCTTCCGGCGCTGCGGGCGTTGCTGCGCGTGTCGGCCAGCATCGATCCGGCCGAGCCGTCGTTCCCGTCCATTGCCGCGAAATATCCAGCGGCCAACTGGTTCGAGCGCGAGGCGAGGGATTTGTTCGGGCTGTCGCCGCAGGGACATCCCAACCCTGGCCGCGTGGCGTTACACGATGACTGGCCCGAGGGTGTCTTTGCGCTGCGCAAAGACTTCGCCGCCGACACGGTCGTCGGCCGCGTCGCCGGAGACTTCCACCCGTTCCGTCCGGTGTCGGGCGAGGGTGTGTTTCAGGTGCCCGTGGGCCCCGTTCACGCCGGCGTCATCGAGCCGGGCCATTTCCGTTTCGGCGTCGCCGGCGAGCCGGTGCTCTATCTGCAGATGCGGCTGTTCTACGTGCACAAGGGCATCGAGAAGCGCTTCGAGCGCCTGCCGTGGCGGCACGGGTTGTTCCTGGCCGAGTCGATCTCCGGCGACACCGCGGTCGGACACGCGTTGGCGTTCGCGCACGCCATCGAGCGGCTCGCGACGATCGAGGTGCCGTCCCGCGCGCGCGCCCTGCGCGTGATCCTGCTCGAACTGGAGCGCATCTACAATCACGTCGCCGACATCGGGGCGCTGGCCACCGACGTGGCCTTCACCGTCCCGGCCAGCCAGGCCCAGTCCATGCGCGAGGCCCTCGTCCGGCTGCACGAGCGCCTGTTCGGGACGCGGCTCCTGCGCGGCACGATCGCGCTCGGGGGAGTGAAGACGGATCTGTCCGACAACGGGCGCCGCGAGTTACAGGCGCACTTGATCGCGCTGGAGCGCGAGTTCGACCACTTGATCAAAACGTTGATCGATGCCGGCACGTTCACCGATCGCGTGGACGCCACCGGTGTGCTGACCCATCAGGCCGCGCGCGATCTGGGCATCGTCGGCGTTGCGGCGCGCGCCTCGAAGGTGGATGGCGACCTGAGGCGCGATCTGCCGCACGATGCGTACGAAGGGCTGCAGTTCGAGGTGCCGCTCGAAGACGGGGGCGACGTCCGGGCGCGGCTGATGGTGCGGGCGCGCGAAGCGGAGCAGTCGTTCCGGATCGTCCGGCAGGTGCTCGAGTCGCTTCCGGTCACGACGCTCCGCGCGTCGCTGCCGGTGCAGCTGCCGGCGGAGTCATCCGCGCTCGGCTGGGTCGAAGCCTGGCGGGGGCCGGTCCTGCACTACGTGGCCACCGATGACCAGGGCCGGATCGCGCGCGTCAAGATCAACGACCCGAGTTTCTTGAACTGGCCCGGCTTGATCCAGGCCGTGCCCGGAAATATCGTGCCGGACTTTCCGGTGATCAACAAGAGTTTCAACCTGTCGTATTCCGGCAACGACCGGTAGCGCCAATTCCGGGAACCCATCATGTTCAGCATTCTCGCCAGGAGCCTCAAAACCGGAATCCTCACCGAGGCCATTCCATTCGACCGGCCGGCGTCGTTCGGTTTCCCGATCATCGACTTCGCGCGATGCACCATGTGCGATGAATGCGCGCAGGCGTGCCCCACGGCGGCGATCCAATCGACGACGCCGGAGCCGGGACGGCGGAGGCTGGCGTTGTCGTACGCGGCCTGCATCCAGTGCCGGGAGTGTGTGTCGGCCTGCCCCGAGCACGCGGTGAGCGCCGGCACGCACGCGGAGGTTGCCGCCTATACGCGGGATCAGCTGCAGCAATCCGCAGTGTTCGATGCCGATCCGGCCACTGGAGCTTGCACGCTGCGGCTGGTAGAGGGGCAGCCGGGGTTCGGCCTGGAGGAAGGCGCGGCGCGCCTGCGTGAGCGAATTCGCGGACAGCTCGGCCGCTCCCTCCACGTCCGGCAGGTGGATGCGGGCAGCTGCAACGGCTGCGAGCTCGAGATCGCGGCGGCGTCGAACCCCATTTACGATCTCGAGCGCTTTGGCATCCACATGGTCGCGAGCCCGCGTCATGCCGACGTACTACTGGTAACCGGCCCGGTGACTCGCAACATGGAAATCGCGCTGCGGCGCACCTACGAGGCGACACCGGAACCGCGGGTGGTGGTCGCCGTGGGAGCGTGCGGCTGCAGCGGTGGCATCTTCGGCGAGGCCACTTACGCCGCCGTTGGCGGCGTGGATCGTGTGGTGCCCGTTGACGTGTACGTTCCCGGCTGCCCGCCGACACCGGCCGCCATTCTCAATGGTCTGCTCGTGGCGATGGGGAAGCGGGCGGCGCGCATCGGCGCGCCGCCGGCATAGGACGCTTGGTAGCGCCTCGGATTACTTCGACGCCACGAACGTGATCTCGACGAGGCCGTCGGCCCCGACCAGGTCGACCACGTCATTCCTGCCGAAGCCCGCGGCTTTCAGCGGACGTCGATGCGCCTTCGGTGGCTCCCTTCAGCACCCGCCCACGTTCGAAGGTCACCGTCCATTTCGTTCCAGCTTTCAACGAGATTGGTTCAGTCTGCCCGGTTGCGGGGTGATACAGCTCCCCGTCGAAATTCTTCTTGACCGGAATATCCCATTTGCGCGGAGAACCATAAACGTAAATGACGACTTCATGGTTCCGGAAAATGTGATCGCACCGAAGATGTTCATGTGCCAGCTCGAAATCGACGGCTGCCAACACTCGCGTGCCCTCGAAGCGTTCGCCGCCGTGCGTCATCCTGGGCCATGTCGCAATGTCGTCCGGGAGCCATGCAATCCCCTTTGGCACTTCCCAGAAGCCCGGCTGCGATTCAATCAGACCATCCCAGAACACGCCGAACCCGGACATGTAATTCCAGGCTTGATGCCCACCGACGCCCATCATGCCCATGAGTACAAGGGCTTCGGTATTGTTTTCTTGAGCAACCGAGACGCCGTCGCCGGGGCCAGTCGGCTCACTCTGCCATGCGGTAACTGTTTTCTTCGGAATGGTGTCGTAGCCGACCGAAAAAATATGCTCAATGCGGTTGCGTGACTCGCCGCCGCGATAGCCGTGAATGATGTGCGTGTCATACGCGAACGCATCGAACGATTCCGGCAGTTCCCCGCCGTAGCCATCATCCGCCGCCGACGTGCCTCTGAGGGCTGCCCCGCCGATGGTGTCGCAAATCTCTCGAAGCCTCTTCGGGTCAGGCACACCGTTCTGCCAAGACTCGTTACACGCTTCGTTGAGGGCAATGACTTCGATACCGACATGGCGTTGGACTTCGCCGACGCGTCGGGCATGCTCGATGACCTGCTGCCACTGGAACCCGTTCAGGTCACCACGCGAATGATGCGCGACCAGACCGCGTACTGTCAGTTCGTGTAGGAACGCTTCGAGCTGTTCGTAATATTGCGGAGTCGCGTCAACGCGCGATCCACTGAAGGCAACGAACCCGACCGGCGTGACGGCTTTGCCGAGCCACGCCCGCCACGGATTTTCGCCCGGTCGGTTCTTGTCGAAGAACCCAAGCACGTCCCAGAACCGAATGCCCTGATAGCCAGCCGCCTTGATAACGTCAAGCTGCCGACGAACATCGTCCGGACGACGGATGTAGGCCGAGAACGCTTCCCCGAAATGACAGAGGATCGGTTTGACCCATCCCAGATCGTCGCGGAACGCCAGCCCCTGCGTGCGTAGCTGCCCGTGGATGTAACGAAAAGTCGTTGGCGGTGCGGGAATGCCCAGCACGCCCCGCAGTTCCTGAAGATGCTTGTATCGGGCACTGGCAGGCGATAAGCCGGCGCCGATGCTGAAGCCAGTGCGACTCCACCACTTGAATAGATCGAAGTCGAAATCGGCTGGGAACGTGCGCCCGGCTGCCTGATAGCGCGCCACCACGGCATCACGGAAATCGTTCCACCACGAATTTTCATCCGGGTAGCCCACGACGGGCGGGCCACCATCGACCGGAAGCTCACCGATGCCCAGCGCCTGTTCGAGCTCACGAAGGTGTACGGTTTTGGACTGATGAGCAGGCATGCCTGTGCCAATGTCGAAGCCCGTGCGACTCCACCACTTGAACAGGTCAAGATCGTAATTGTCGGGGAAGGTGCGGTTGGATGGGTCGAGTCCGTAGACTTCTACGACGGTGTTGCGGAACTCATTCCACCAGGAATTTTCGTCGGGATAAATAGCCACGGTCTCTCCGAATCTGGGGGATCCAATCGGAGAAGTATAGACGGTACGGTCACGTCGCGTTCGTAGCGCCGGACGGCAGCCGCGTAGCCTTCACCGTTGTGGAGCTACGAGGCTGCCTTCTGGTCGTTCAAGTCTTGATGGTTACTTCGACGCGACGAACATGATCTCGACGAGGCCGTCGGCCCCGACCAGACCCGCCTTCACCGTGGCGCGGGCGGGGAAGTCCTTCGTGATCACCGACCGGTAGCCGTTGTTCATCGCGTTGAAGTTGTTGATGTCGGTGATGTAGACGATGCCGTCGACCACGTCATTCCAGCCGAAGCCCGCCAGCTTCATGGTGCGCTCGGCGCGCGCCATGACTTCCTTCGTCTGCAGCTCGGCGTTCCCCTTGGTCTGGGCGTTGCTGCCCAGCAGTCCGGCCACGTAGAGACGATTGCCGACCTTGACGGCGCTACTCAAGATCGGGCTCGGCTTGCCGGGCGTGCCGTCGGCGGCCGGCGTGGCGAACACCTCCTTCGGGAGGCTCGACGCCGTCAGCGTGATCTCGATCAGGTACTGCGGCCCCATCAGCGGCGCAATCACGGTGGCGCGCGCCGGCGGCTGCTTCGTGAAGTAGGTCACGTAGGTCTTGTTCATCTCCTGGAACTTGGTGCCGTCGGTGATGTAGACGCGGGACGCGACCACGTTGTCGAACGTCATGCCGGCCTGCGCGAGAATGTCGCGGGCGTTGTCGAGCACGGTCTTGGTCTGCGCGGTCATGTCGCCTTCGACCACCGAGTTGTCCTTGCCGTTGCGCGACACCAGGCCCGACAGGAACAGCGTGGTGCCGCTCTTGATGCCATAGCTGTAGGGATTCGGCGACTTCATCCACGCCGCCGGATGAATCACCTGCCGCTCGCCGCCGGTGACAATCGCCGTCATCGACACTTCGACGAGCGCGCCCGGGACCACAAAATCAGAGACGATGGTCGTGCGAACCGGTGGATCCTTCGGCCAGTAGGTGCGGTAAACCTCGTTCATCGCCGCGAAGTCGGCGGCGTTCTTGATGTAGACATGCACCGACGCCACCATCGGCATGCTCGAGCCGGCCTTGGTGAGCGTTTGCGCCATACTGTCGAGCACGGCCTTGGTTTGGGCTTTGATGTCGCCTTCGGGGACGATCGTACCCGCCACGTACACGAAGCCGTCGGCCTTCGTCGCCGCGCTGAACGGAAACTGCGCGGGCCCGGGAAACACTTGTCGCTGACCTAGCACGGTTACCCCCAAACACGCTACCAACAAAAGTAAAGCGGATGTAAAGCCTCGCACGGTTCACCTCTCGCGCGACAATGTATCATTTTCGTGGATGCCCACATCGGTTTCATTCCCCAAGATACGACGCCAACGATCGAAGCTGCATGGCTACGGTGTGTTCGCCGCGGAAGCCATCAACAAGAACACGCGCATCATCGATTACGCGGGTGAGTTGATCACCAACAAGCAGAGCGAGCGGCGCGAGGACCGCTACCTGTCGAAAGGCTGCATCTGGGTGTTCCGCGTCAATCGCAACTGGAGCCGCGACGCGGCGGTGCGCGGCAACGTGGCGCGGTTCATCAATCATGCCTGCAAGCCGAACTGCTGGATTGAGGTTGTGGGCCGGACCATCTGGGTGCGGGCGGCGCGCAACATTCGCAAAGGCGAAGAGCTGACCTACGATTACAACACGGAGGGAGACAAGGTGATTTCGTGCCGGTGCCGGCCAGGGTGCAAGACGAAATTATGAGGCGAATTGCCGCGGCGTTCCTGCTCGTGATCGCTGCGGCCGGCCTTCGCGAAGACGCTTCGGCCGGTCAATCAGGTACCAGCCTTCGCGAAGACGTTTCGGCTCGGCAAGCGGCGTTCTTCATCCGTAGCCTCGACAATCCACGCGATCGCCGGGAGGCGAGGGCGGACATCCTGGATACGCCCGTCTATCCCGGGTCGGTCGTGAAGCCGATCGCCCTCATTGCCGCGCTCGAGCGCGGCGTCGTCAAGGCCGATCACGCGCACCTCTGCCGGCGCACGTCGAGGGCCAACGGGCAGACGTTCGTGTGCGCGCATCCCGATCTCAAGCGGCCGCTCTCCCTCGCTGAGACGCTCGCCTACTCCTGCAACGACTTCTTCGTCTCGCTGGCGCCGCGGCTGTCGCGCGAGGCGCTGAATGCGACGCGCATGGCCGCCGGTCTGCCGCCGGTCGGCAGCGCCACGCCGATGGCGCCGGCGATCGTCGGCCTCGATGGCCCAAAGACAACGCCCCGCGCGCTCGTCGACGTGATGGCCCGCGTTGTGGGCGCCGGCAGCGACAAGGCCGTGCCGATGCGGCCCGACACACGAGCGGTGGTGCTGCAAGGTTTGCGTGGGGCGGCGGACTACGGCACCGCATCGGCGCTGAAGGCGGCGGGTGTGAGCGCGCTGGCCAAGACCGGATCGATCGTCATGCCGAACGGCACGCCCCTTGGCCTCGTGGTCGCCCTGACGCCCGCGGAAAAACCCACCCGCGCCATCGTCGTCGCCGCCCCCGGCGCCGCCGGCCTCGATGCGGCGGCGATCGCGGCCGACGAAATAAGGGGTCGGGTCCATTTATCGTCTGCCGACCCCAATACGCAGGGGGCCACGAAGCCGGCGCCCTCAACCGGTAGCGGTGCTTCGACGATAAATGGACCCGACCCCTTGCGGCTCGGACGCACTTTGCCGAATGGCCAGACGCGAATTGAGCGGATCGCAATAAACGAGTACATCGCGCAGGTTTTGGCAGGGGAGGGCCAGCCCAGAGCCGCTGATGCGGCGCAGGAAGCTCTCGCGATCACTGCCAGGACGTTTGCGATGGCCAACCGCAATCGCCATCGCAGCGAAGGCTTTGACGTGTGCGACACCACGCACTGCCAGGTGGTGCGGCCGGCGACGACGATCACACGAAAGGCGGCGGCGGCCACCAGCGGGCGGGTGTTGTTGCACCAGGGCCAGCCGGCGTTTGTGTTCTACTCGGCCTGGTGCGGCGGTCACACCGAACTGGCGTCGCAGGTGTGGCCGGGCGCGGTGGACTACGCACACGGCGACTCACGTGAAGACGAGGCGTGCGAAGGCGAGCCGCCGTGGACCAGCGAGGTGCGCGCCGGCGAGATCGAGCGCGCCTTGCGGGCCGCGGGGCTGCGCGGCTCGCGCCTGCGCGACCTGCGCGTGCTCGCGCGCAACGATTCCGAACGGGTGGCGCGCATTCGCGTGGAAGGATTCACGCCGTCCGAGATGAGCGGCCATGAATTCCGCATGGCGGTGGGCCGCGTCGCCGGATGGCAATCGATCAAGAGCACGGCCTTCGACGTCGATCGCACGGGCACTGGCTATCGCTTCCGCGGCCGCGGCTTCGGTCACGGTGTGGGCCTGTGCGTGATTGGCGCGGGGAAGCGTGCCAATCGGGGTGCAAGTGCCGAAGAAATTCTGCGGTTTTATTTTCCGGGACTAACGATTGGGTCCGCCTTCGCTCCCGCACCATCCAGGGAGCTACGGCGAGACGCGGCCGGCCCCGCGACTCCGGCCGGCCGCGGCCTGTCGCTGGCTCTCCCAGGAGCGGAGGAGCGCGAGCGAGCGACATTGGCGGCTTTGATCCTTCGCAGTCGCGACGAGATCGCGAAACTAACCGGGGTCAAGCCGGGCACCTTGCGGGTCACCGTTCATCCAAGTGTCGACAGTTTTGGCCGTGCCACGGGGCAACCGTGGTGGGTGTCGGGCGCGACGGAAGGATCATCGATCGAGCTCCTGCCCCTCACCGTGCTGCGGCAACAAGGGCAGCTCGATCGCACGGTGCGGCATGAGGTCGCGCACGCGCTGCTCGATGGCGCACTGGCGAAACGGCCGATGTGGGTGCGCGAAGGCGCCGCCGCGTACTTTGCCTCGCCGGCCACGGCCCGCCAGGGCAGGCCCGACCGCGTGCCGTGTCCGAGTGACCTCGAGTTGTTGCGGCCGATCTCCGCCGGAGCACAGCGCGACGCCTACGCCCGAGCGGCAGCGTGCTTTGCGCGCGAGATGGTCGCAGGCAAGCGCTGGAATCAGGTTCGCTGATCGCTCAGCGCAGCAGGCTATCCATTTCGTCAGGATGTCCGGCGCGCGCCAGGGCGTCGGCCCGCGAGATGTGGCCGTCCTTGGCGAGCCGAGCCAGTGAGTCCTCGAGCGTCAGCGAGCCTTGCCGCCGCGTCATGGTGATCTCCTGATGCAGGTGCTGCAGCGCGTCCTTGCGAATGTGCTGTCGGGCGCCATAGCTGACCATCAGGATCTCCACCGCGGGAATGCGGCCGCTGCCGTGGCGCGGCACCAGCGTCTGAATCACCACGGCGCAGAGCGCCAGCGACAGCTCCTGCCGAATGGTGTTTTGCCGTTCGTTGGGAAAGACATCGCAGATGCGGCCGATCGCCGACGCGATATCGGTGGTATGCAGACTGCTGAACACCAGGTGGCCCGTTTCCGCTGCGGAAAGCGCAATGCGCATCGATTCGGGATCGCGCATCTCGCCGATGACGAGAATGTCTGGCGCCTGGCGTACCGCGGCCCGGAGGGCGGTGGGGAAGTCCGGCGCATCGACGCCGACCTCGACCTGCTCGATCAGCCCGGCATGATGCGCGTGCTCGTACTCGATTGGATCTTCGACGGTGATGATGTGCTTCGCGTCCCGTCGATTGATGGTGTCGACCAGCGCGGCGAGGGTCGTCGTCTTACCCGAGCCGGTTGCGCCGCCGATCAACACGAGGCCGCGGCCGAGTCGGGACAACCGCTCGATCTCGGGCGGAAGGTCGAGCTCGGCGAGCGTCGGCACGCGCGCGGGCAGAACGCGGATTGCCGCCGCGGCGCGCCCGCGCTCGTGATGCAGGTTGATGCGGAAGCGGCCGAGCGCCGGCACGCGTAGCGAGGCGTCGGCAATCCCGTGCTCCTGGAACTGCCGCACCGCGTGCGGCGGCAGCATCGGCATGATGATCGTCCTGATGTCGTCGCCATCGAGCGTGAGATCGGTGATCGGCGACAGCAGGCCGTCAACGCGCACCATTGGCGGCCGGCCGGCAACCAGCAGCAGATCGCTGCCGTTCCGCCGCATCACTTCCGCCAGCCACTCATCGATGCTGCTCGACCCCTCGAGCGGGGGATCGCTGGCGGACGCGGTCGCGTTCAACTGACCGATCAGCGCATCGAGATCATCGGTCGGCTTCCTCATGCGGCGGGCGTCCTCGGTGACCCTTCGCGGATGACGAGCGCCGTGCCGGCGGCGACGAGCGTCGCCGCGATCGACAGCTTGACGATCGAGAAGGCGAGCTCCGCGCTCGTCGGTGGCAGCCATGCCGGTCGCCACGGCACGAGATACGCCCACGGCAGTGCGATCAGCACGGCAAACCACAGCGATGCCAGCGCGACCCTCGTGACGGACAGGCGGAACGTGAAGCCGTGCACCAGCGTTGCCATCAGCCACACCGCGAGCAGTGCCGCAATCACCGATCGCATCCACATCGCGCCGTAGCGAATGCCCGTGAAGAGCCACGACACGTCGGCCCACCCGAAGCGGGCGATGAACCAGGCGCTGATTTGGCCGTTACGGAGCGCGACCCAGGTTTCTGCCAGGGACACGAGCCACCAGACCGCAACGACGATGAGCGCCGCGGGGACCACCGCCGGCGCGCGCCACAACGCGCGACCGAGCGCCGATCGCGATGGTCCGTTCGACCACATCAGGATCGCGCCATTGACGGTCACGCCCATTGAGACGAGCGCGACAATCAAAAGGACGGCCGACGTGATCAAGGCCAGGATGGTGGACTCCGGCGTGTTGAGGAGCGCCCAGTACACGCCGGCCGTGAGCGCGCTACCCGCGAGCAGCCACGCCGTGATGATCGCGAGCCTCATCGGGTGGTTCCCGGCCCCGGCGCCGTGATCGTGAACGCCTGCGGCTCAGACGAGGCGTGAACACCCGGCACATACATCGGTGAAATCTGCGCCGGGATCGCGCGGAATTGGCCGGGCGCAATGACTTTGACGAGGTAGCTGTACTCGTAGCGCCCGCGATCGAATGTTTCCTGGAAGAACACGGTGCGCGAGTCGCGATACTCCACGCGCGACCCGTACCACCACGATTCGGCGGCCTCCCGCTCGAGCGGATAGGCGGTGGTGTCCTGGATCGCTTCGACGCCGGCGGGTAGCGGATCCTCCAGCGCGAGATACCGCCATTCGGGCGAGCCGGCCACGGTGAGTCTCACCGTCAGCACGTCACCAGGCGTCGCCGTGCCGCCGAACGGCGTTTCGCGATACACGATGCGGCTTGCCCTGAGCGAAGTCGAAGGGCCGCGCACCGTCACCGGCGTGAGCAGCGCGTACTGGCGCGTGAGGGCAAGCTGGCGCGAGCCGGTGCGGGCATCGGCGTTTGCCGTGTCGTAATAGACGGCTGATGCCGACCAATACACGGTGCCGCCATCGCGCTTGACGATGCGCACCTGGTTGGCGCCGGTGTTGGCAGGGGCGGAGATGACGATCGGATCCGGCGCCGTCATCGCCGCCGCCGAGAACGCATGCTGCCCGGCGGACGCGCCGTTGACGAACACCTCGACCGAGAACGGTTGCGCCATTTCCCCGCGCGCCTGCATGAACGCCAGCAGCCCGTAAATCGCGATCGCGGTCTGCTTGGTCGACGACCAATAGCCCGAGGTGCGATTGAGCATCATCCACCGCACCGCGCGCTCGAGCACCGGGTTCCGCGGATCGCGCTTGACGAGCGCCTGCACCGCGAACGCGGTGGCCTCGATGCTGGTCTCGGCGACATCAAACAACAGCGGATCGTTCGCCACCGTCCACCACGACACCTCGCCGCGGGTCTCGGCCTCACTGATCAGCGCCGGCGCGAGCTCGTTGCCGCGCGGGTCTTTCACTTCGTCCAGCAACAGCAGCAGCAGAGCGCGGCCGTACGCGCTCATGCGCGAGCGCATGTTCCACAGCTCGTCGCGCGCCGCGGCGTGGCTGTAGCGGCCCTGTTGCCGTTCGAAGAACCAGGGAATCTCCGGCTCGGCGCCGGCCGCCCGCTGCAGCACGTATGCCTCATAGGCCTTGAGGTCGGGTTCCACTCGTGGATACTGCGCATACAACTGCGCCAGCATCCGGGCGGCGTTGGTGAGCCGATAATCGGCCACCTTGATGCCGGCGCGCCGGGCTTCATCCAGCCCCCACAACGCGTATGCGGTCATGAACGGATGGTTGCCATCCGACTTCCACCATCCCCACCCGCCATCGTCATGCTGATCGTCGTAGAGACGCTGCACGCCGGCGGAGACCTGGCGATCCAGCATCGATAACCGTTCGGTCGGCACGAGCTTCAACTCGGTGAGGGCGCGCGTGACGAGCAAGTTGGGCAGGAAACTCGACACGGTCTGCTCGGTGCAGCCGTAGGGATAACTGGTCAGGAAGTCGAGCGCGCCAAGGACCGATCCAGCCAGTGACGGCGCCAGCGAAATGGCGATCGATCGCGCGGCAGGATTGGCGCTATCAGGCATGGTGACGGAAGAGGTGGCTTCGCCAGCCGCGACGATCGATCCGCTCGTGCCCGCCTCACGCCGAATACCGAATGGCAGGACCGGCACCGGCAGTTCGACGGCGTCCGTGTCGCTCTCAGTTCTCGCCGTCGCGGTGACCGTGGCCGTGCCGACCGACTTCGCGGCAAACCGCCAGTCGTCTCGCCGCTCGGCGCCGCTCTCGAGCGGGCCGCTGGTGGCGGCGTGGGTACCGACGGTTTCGAGGCCGGTGGCCTGAATCGACACCGATGCCGTCCTCTGCTCGGGCCGATAATTGTGAACCATCGTCGGCACCACCACCTCGTCGCCTTCGGTGAGGAAGCGCGTGGTAATCGCGCGAACGATCAGATCCTTCGTGGTCGTGGTGCGCGCGATGCTGGTGCCGGCACGCGTGTCTTCGGTGATGGCGCGCGCGGTCAGCCGCCAGGTGGTCAACGCATCGGGATAGGTGACGGCGATGCGGCCGCGACCTTGCGCATCGGTGACGAGGTCGCCGACCCAGTAGATGGCGTCGGGGAAGTCCTTACGGACTTGCGCCTGCGAAGGCGTGTCGCCCTTGAAATCGGCCAGCGTGAATGGCCGCCGGCCGCGCCGCGTCAGCTGCAGTCGATCGCGGCCGGAGAAGCCGGTGAAGTAGTACTCACGGGAGAATGTCGTCGCCACGCGCGTGTACTCGCGGCGGTAGAAGAAGCGGATCGGATCCGGTGTGTCGTCCGCTTTGACTCCATAGACGGCCTCGTCGATCACCGCGAGGCTGACCTGCGCGCGCACGGGCTGGCCGGCCTGGTCGGTGACCATCACGTTGAATACACCGGGCTCGCGTGGCCGCGACACCGCCTGATCGGCGGTGACCGCGATTTGCAACGTTCGCGACGCTGCCGGGACGCCGAGGCGGCGCTCGGCGCGATACAACCGGCCTTCGCGCAAGTAGGCGATGCTCACGAACACATCGCCGACATCGCCCTCGTCTATGGGCACGGCGATTGCGTCGGTGGCTGCCGGCCGCAGCACGCGATACCACGACACGTGCTGGCCTTCCTTGGTGACGAGCACCGGGCCGATGATCGTCTCGCCGCGCACGATCAACCGCGCCGATTCGCCGGGTTGATAGCTCTTTCGATCGGCCATCAACTCCAGGTAGCGATCCCCGGCGTCGCCGGTGCCCTCGCTCGGGCCGGGCACCCACAACCAGACCAGGTCTTGAACGGTCCGCTCGCCGCTCGGCGCTGCCACGCGGATGCGGAAGGTGCCCGTTTGATTCGGCAATTGGAATCTCGCGGTCGCCGTGCCGTCAGCGCCGGTCGTGGCCGAGGAGCTCCCAATCGTCGTTGCCGTCGGTTCCGTGTAGTACCCGGAGCGATACGAGAGATGCTCGAGCGTGAGCGTCAGCGGAATGTTCGGCTGGGGATTGCCGGTGTAATCGAGTGCACGAATCGCCACGTCGACGGGATTGTTGGAACGAAACACCGAGGTGGTGGTTTGCGCAGACACCATGAACGCGCCGAAGGTGGCGTGCACGACGGTGCTATTCGACACTTCGCGATTCGCCGCGTCCATCACCTGCGCTTCGATGCGGGCGCTGTAATCGCGACCCTCCTCGTCAACGGCGAGAGGGATCCGCAGTTCCGCTTTCCCCTCGGCGTCGAGCCTGACCGTGCCTTGCGCGGTTTGATCGCCGCCGTACCAGTAATTGGTCTCGCCCATCTCGAAGCCATCGTCCCAACGCAGTGGCGAGTAATACGGCTGTTGATTGACCACCCAGCGCAGCTGCGCGTTGGCCACGGGCTGGCCAAAGTAGTAACGGGCCTGCACGGACACCACGGCTTCGCGTCCCTGCAACTCGAAACGCGACGCGGGCTGCACGATCACTTCGAACTCAGGCTTGCGATACTCCTGCACCTCGAAGGCGCCGGCGCCTTGCGCGTCGCCGCTTTGCACGAGGACCGTGTAGTTACCGAGGGCCGCGGTCGCCGGCACGGGGAACGAGGCGTGCACGGCGCCAAACGGATCGAGCTTCACCTGGCGCCGGAACACCACCTTGTCGTTGGGATCGGACACCACCACTTCCGCATCCGATCGATCGAAACGGGCGAGGGCATCGAGATGGCGCCAGCGCAGCACGGCCTTGACGTGCACGGTGTGGCCGGGACGATAAATCGGCTTGTCAGTGTAGATGTAGGCCGCCAGCTCGCGGGCCGGCTGCTGGAGCGACCACGATCCCGGATCGGTGGCCGCCATCTGATCGCCGCACTGCGCGACGCCGACGACGTCTGCCATACGATCGCCGGGGAGCGTGGCTTCAAACAGGCCATCCGCGGTGGTGCGGCCTTCCGCGATGGCCTGCTTCGCCACGATCACCCGGATGGTGCAGTCGGTCACCGGCTCACCGGTGAAACGGTTGGCGGCGAAGAACAGCATCTGGCCGGGCGATGTCTTCGTGACCAGGCCGACGTCCGACACCATCACGATCGTGTACGCGCGCAGCAGATCGCTGACGGCCTCGACCAGGTAGATGCCCGGTTGCTCGAGATCCACCGGCACGCGGCGCACCTCGGCATCGCGCCGGTTGGGCAGCAACTCGCGCCAGGTGGTGACCACCTGGTCGGCATTGAGGAGCGGGACCTGTGCGAACGTGTTGGCGTTGAGCACCACGCGTTGAGCCACTTCGGCCCGATCGCTGACCGCGCGGCGCGCCACCCGATACTCATGGCTCGCCTGCGCCCTCGCGAAGCGGCGCAGGTACTGCCGTTGTCCGCGTTTCCAGTCCGCAAATGTCTCGAGCCACGTGCGTTCCTGCGCGACCACGGTGTCGCCGGTGCCCATCTGGTGTGGGTCGTCGAGTCCGGCAAAGAATGCGAACGGGTCGCGCACCTTGTAAACGCGGAAATCCAGTTGCGCGAGGCGGCGGAAGGTCAGGTAGAAGTGCGGCGCGTCACGCGTCGTAAACGCTTCACTGGACGAGAGCGAAAACGCCGGCGGGCCATCGGCCGCGTCGTCTTGCGCGAAGGCGTCGCCGCCCCACGACAGCAGCATGAGCAGCAGCACGCCGGGCGCCGTCTTCATAGCGTGGCCAACCGATAGATGCCGATGAACCGCGGATTCGAGACGAGCGGCCGCCAGCGGGGCGATGGATGTTGTACCAGTGTCGAGAGCCGCACCTTGCGCACCTCGCCGGGACCACCGTCGATGGGGCCGGTGTGATACACCACCCAATCGTCGCCGTCGGTCTCGAACTGCGAGCGGCCGACATACACCATGAGGTGATCCGGAGCGCGCTGACCCGGTTGATGGAAGTACAACAGGTCGCCGGGATGCAGCGCTCTTGTGTCGCGGCCGACCTGGCGTGCGTTCAATCGGATCAGCGTCTTCGCGTCGGCGAACTCCGCATACCTGGGCGAGGGCGCGCCGGCGACGCGAAACAGCGGCCACCCCTCGCTCGACGGACGCGGTGCGCTGCGGACGTCGGCAAACTGCGGAGCGAAGGGAAGCCGCGCCGTGCGGACCCACTCCGGCGTGTGCGCGCGCAGCGCTTCACGAAACGCGTGGCGCACCAGTGCCGCGCAGTCGTTCACGTCCGGGGTCTGGCGCTCGAACTGCGCGTCGGCGAGGAGCACGAACCAGGCGCGGAAGGCCGCGCGATCGGATGCATCGGCGAGGCGCACCTGCGCCGGCAGTGGCGCGCCGGCGGTCCACAGCGCGAGCAGGGTGGCAAGAGCGGTACGCGTGATAGTCACGTTATAGCTTAATGACGAACCCGGACCATCGCCCGGCCACCCAGCGCTCGCGCAGCTTGCCGCGATGCGCCTGGATGATCGCGTCGGCAATTGGCAGGAGCAGGCCGGTGCCGGCGCGCGACAGGTCAAGTGCTTGATCGACGATCTTCCCGCGGCCGAGCGTGCGCGGCGTGACCAGGATGGACGTGGAGGCGGTCATTTTCGTCAGCCGTACATCGATGGTGGCGGCGCCGGTTTGCGCGCGCGCCAGCACGTAAATCAGGGTGCCCACCGCACTGCGGAGGCGGGTTTCGTCCACGCGCATGCGCACATCGACGGGCGCCACCACGTCGAGCTCGACGTCGTGGCTCGCGGGCAGCGCCGCGGCCTGGACCGCCTGGTTCAGCACCGAGAAGAGCGACATCGACTTCAGGTTCAGCCGAACCGAGCCTTCCTTCAGCTTGGCGAGCTCGCCGATCTCGTCGAGCAGCGCCACCAGCCGGTCGGCGGCGCGGGTGGCCTCGCCGCTGATCTTGCGCAGGCGCTGGGTGAGTGCCGGGTCCTGGTCGAGCATGCGCAGGTAGCCGCGCACGATCCCCGTCGGCTGGCGCAGCTCGTGCGACGCCAGCGAAAGCAGGGCAGCAATGGTCGCATCTGGCATAGAGCGAAAAGAGTAACACTGTAAGATAGGGGCAAGGACTTGCTTATGCTGATTAAGAAAGCCGCTGATCTTCGCGAATCGGACGTCACGCCAAAAAAGCTGTTCCTGAAGCGGCGTGAGTTCATGGCCGCCGCCGGCGTGACGGCTGCCGCCGTCGCCACCAACGCTCTGGGGGTATTCGGGGATGCGGCCGCGGCGGACGAGCAGAATCCCAAAGCGCAGAAGCTCACCGACCTCAAGAAGAGCCCCTTCAGCACCGACGAGAAGCTGAACTCGTACCGGGACATCACCACCTACAACAACTTCTACGAGTTCGGCCTCGACAAGGCCGATCCATCGAAGTACGCGCACACGCTCAAACCCAAGCCATGGTCGGTGGTGGTCGAGGGCCAGTGCGGCAAGCCGGGCACCTATCACGTCGAAGACATCATGAAGTACGCGCCGCTCGAAGAGCGCATTTACCGCCTGCGCTGCGTCGAAGCGTGGTCGATGGTCATTCCGTGGATCGGCTACCCGATGAGCGAGATGCTCAAGCGCTTCGAGCCGACGTCACGCGCGAAGTTCGTCGAGTTCAAGACGCTGGTCGACCCCAAGCAGATGCCCGGTGTGACCGAGCCGGCGCTCAATTGGCCCTATACCGAGGGCCTGCGCATGGACGAAGCGATGCATCCGCTGACGCTGGTGGGCCTCGGCGTCTACGGCGAGGTGTTGCCGAACCAGAACGGCGCGCCGATTCGCCTGATCGTGCCGTGGAAGTACGGGTTCAAAAGCATCAAGTCGATTGTCCGCATCCGCTTCGTCGAGAACGAGCCGCTCAATACCTGGAAGCAGCAACAGTCGCAGGAATACGGCTTCTACGCCAACGTCAACCCGACGGTCGATCACCCGCGGTGGGCGCAGGGCAGCGAGCGGCGTCTCGGCGAGTTCTTCCGCCGCAAGACGCTGATGTTCAACGGCTACGGCGATCACGTGGCGTCGCTGTACGCGGGTATGGATTTAAGGAAGTTCTACTAGCCGGGATCCGGGATCCGGGATCCGGGAACCTGCCGAGTGACGCCGACACAGTTGAGACGATGGGTGTTCAAGCCCGTCGTCTGGCTTCTATGCCTCGCGCCGCTGGCCTGGCTGATCGACAGCCTGTATCTCGATCTCGGCGTCAATCCCGTCGAGACCGTCACCAATACCACCGGCATCTGGACGCTGCGGCTGATCATGATCACGCTTGCGATCACGCCGTTACGGTGGATCACCGGCATCAACCAGCTCATTAACTACCGGCGGCTGGTCGGACTGTTCGCGTTCTTCTACGGGTCGCTGCACTTCCTCACGTATTTCTTTCTCGATCACCAGTTCGACTTCGCGGCCATGTTTGAAGATGTGCGGCTGCGTCCCTACATCACCGCCGGCTTCACCGCGTTCGTGCTGATGATCCCGCTGGCGCTGACCTCAACGACCGGGTGGATTCGCCGGCTCGGCGGGCGCAACTGGAACCTGCTGCACAAGCTGATTTACATCACGGCAATCGCGGCCGTCCTCCATTACTACTGGAAGGTCAGCATCAAGCTGCCGCCCGACAACCCGAGGAATTACGGCATCCTGGTCGCGG
>CAZEMI010000218.1:0-28378 GCA_964513235.1 uncultured Acidobacterium sp. | reverse complement strand
CGTACCAGCGAATCGCGGCCTCGAACTCCTCTGAGGCCGGCTTCGCAACCTGCAGGGATCTCACCGACCGAGGATGTCCTTCTCGATTCGGCGGCGCACGGTGTCCCACGGTTCGAGGGCAATGGCGCCTGCCTCAATGGCATCAATACGACGCGCGATCTCGAGATCCCACGCGCGTTCCGCGTCCGGGTCGGCAGGGCCGTCCAGGCTCGCCAGCAACTCGGCGGCCAAGGTGGCGCGCGTCATCATTCGAGACGAAGCGCATCGGCCAGCACCGTCGCCATGGGCTTGGTCATGGGGCCATCTTACGCCCCGACCCGCCGGCTATCAAGCGGCTGCACCCGACGGCGGCCGCGTACGGCAGTTGCCGTGTAGAATCGCCCACCAGCGGCCGCCGCAGGTGAGCCGCAATGCGTTAGACCGCCTCAAACCCAAGACCGGAGCGGAACAACTCATGCCTGCGGAGCTAGACCTCGTCTTCGGAACCGGCCCGGTGGGCTGTTGGACGGCGCGAGCGTTACGCAGGCAAGGCCGCGCCGTGCGGGCTGTGAATCGAAACGGAGTCCGCCCCGACCTCATGCCACCCGACGTCGAAATGGTCAAGGCCGACGCCGCAATTCCAAGTCAGGCAAGAGCGGCGGCCAACGGAGCCAGCGTCGTCTACCAGGCGCTCAATCCGCCCTACCACCTGTGGCACGAGCTCTTCCCGGTTCTGCAGGCCGGTGCGCTTGCCGCTGCCAAAGCCGCGAACGCCAGATATGTGTCGATTGAGAACCTCTACATGTATGACTCCTCGAGGCCGATGACCGAGGACTCGCCAGTCGCCCCGGTGTCAAAGAAGGGGGCGCTGCGTCAGATGATGGCCGAGGAAGTCATGGCGGCTCATATGCGGGGTGAAGTACGCGCGACTGCCCTTCGCTCCAGCGACTACTATGGACCCGGCGTGCTGGCCTCGGCACTTGGTGAAAGGGTCTTCGGCAACCTGGTCGCCGACAGGAAGGCGCAAGTCATTGGTTCAACGAAGATGCGACATTCCTTCTCGTTCATCGAAGACGTCGGACGCGCGGCAGCCGCGCTCGGCACGAACGACAAAGCGCTCGGTCAGGTCTGGATTGCCCCGCACGCTCCGGCCAGAACTCAAGGCGAGATGGTGGAGGAGGTTTGTCGTGTCCTTGGCATCGAACCGAGCATCACTGCAGTGTCACCGCTCATGATGCGTTTGGCCGGGCTCTTCAGTCCCATCGCGCGGGCTAGCGCCGAGATGATGTACGAGTTCACGGCGACGTTCGTTGTCGATTCGTCGCGAATCGAGCGCGAGTTGGACCTCTCTGCGACGCCGATTACGGTTGCCATCGAACGCACGATCGCCTGGTATCGGGAGTACTTCGCAAGAAGGCGAGATCATCGTCGGTCAAGTTGAGTCCTTGCGCGCGGTGACCTCGTCCTTGCCGAACCCGACGCCCATCGCACGGCCGCTGCAGCCCGGCTTGGTGATCGTCGCGGTGACCACCACGGCCTGGCACGCATCGGCGGATTGTAACCCACGCCCCAGGGGCTCGCGCCGCTCGACCTGCGGACGTCTCCTGCGCGTGTTGAGTTAAGCTGCGCGGCATGACCGCTCGTGTGCTGTGCTGTTGCCTCGTCTTCGCCATTGCCCTCGCGTGCGCGCCCGCAGCGCCGGCACCGGTGGCGCCTGCGCGCACAGTTGAACCGGAAGGATTCGTTCAGGTGCCGGGCGGCAGGGTGTGGTACCGCATCATGGGCACCGGCGATCGCACGCCGCTCCTGTTGCTGCATGGCGGACCTGGTGGACGCAGCTGTGCATTCTCGGTGTTGAGCGACCTTGCCAGCAACCGCCGTGTCATCTACTACGACCAGCTCGGTTCGGGTCGCTCGGATCGACCGAACGATCTCGCGCTGTGGCGTACCGAACGGTTTGTCGATGAGTTGGACGCCGTCCGGAAGGCGCTGGACCTGCGCGAGCTGCACATCCTCGGCCACTCGTGGGGCGGCACGCTAGCGACCGAGTACCTGCTGACCAAGGGCCGGCAGGGCGTGGTCTCGGTCATACTTTCGAGTCCGCTGATCAGCACGCCGCGTTGGCTCGACGACACGCGGAAGCTGCGACTCACGCTTCCGAGGCCGGTCCAGGCAGCGCTCAACAAATGCGAGGCGGTCGAGACGGCCGATGACCCCGCATGCGTGGCCGCCAACGACGTGTTCGAGGAGCACTTCGTGCGAGGCGCCAAGGCGCTGCCAGCCGTCCCAGAGTGTGAAGGCGTTACCGGGGGCGACCAGGTGTATCGGCATATGTGGGGCGCCGGAGAATTCACCGCCACCGGACTGCTTCGCGACTACGACCGTACGGAGCGCCTGGGTGAGTTGAAGCTGCCGGTGCTTTTTCTGGCCGGTCGTCATGATGAAGCGGTTCCCGAGACCGTCGCGGACTTTCAGCGGCGGGTCCCTGGGGCGAAGATGACGGTGTTCGAGCACAGCGCGCATGCGACCTACCGAACCGAGACCGCGGAGTACGTGAAGATCGTGCGGCAGTTCCTGGAAGAGGCCGAAAGCAAAGGTCAGCAGCCGCGCTGAGCCGAACTCACCGTTTGGGGGATGGCCGCTGTTCCTCGAACCACTTGAGTGCCGCCTCCACCTTTCGTCGTGCCGCGAGCTCCTGGCGTCGCTGATTCGCGGCCGCGACACTTCTGAAAGCTCGTGACAGGAACTCGCCAATGGGGATGGAGACGCGAACGATCTCGCCCGGCATGGCCGGCGGAACCAGGGTCAAGATGCCCAGCTTCTTGGGCAAATTCTCCTGAAAGGGAACAACGCTGGGCACGATTGGGAGGGGCTGCTGCAGTGCGAGGCTGATCCGTTCAAGAGAGCGGTCCCGCTCCTGCGCCAGCACCGGCGCCGAATAGACCAACCAGACAAGGAGACCGCCCGCGAGTCCCTTCATGGCGCTCACTAGGACGAGCCTAGACGCTGGTTGGTCTGGGTCGAACGAGATGGTCAAGAGCGGTAAGATCGGCGGGCGCACCCAGGAGGCATTGTGAAGATTCTCGCCACTGTCGTCGTCATCCTGCTATCGGCCACTCCCGCGTCCGCCACGTTCTCGATCGTCGCCTTCGATCCCGTGACGGGCGATCTGGGCGTGGCTGTGGCCTCCCGCGTGTTCGGCGTCGGCAACCATGTGCCGTGGGCGGAGGCCGGCGTCGGCGCCGTTGCCACCCAGGCGGCGATGAATGGCGGCTACGGTCCGCGCGGGCTCGAGTTGTTGCGTCAAGGACTCACGGCACAGCAAGTGCTCGAGCGGCTGCTCGCCGAAGATAAGTTCGATCGCGTCGAAGGCCGGCAGGTGGCGATCATCGATGCCAAAGGCAATATCGCGGTGCATACCGGCCCCGCCGCCAACGAGTGGAAGGGGCACATCAAGGGCGCAACGTATACGGTGCAGGGCAACATTCTGGCCGGGCCGCATGTGGCGCAGGCCATGGCGCGGGCCTTCGAGAGCGCGAGCGGCGAACTGGCCGAGCGCCTCTATGCCGCGCTCAAAGCCGGTGACGATGCCGGCGGCGATCGGCGCGGGCGGCAATCGGCGTCGATTCTCGTCGTGCGCAAAGGCGGTGGTTCCAGCCTCAACAACGATCGCCTCTGCTACATCAACGTCGACGACAACAGCGACCCGTTGCGCGAACTGGGGCGGCTGGTGCCGCTGCAGTTAGCGTGGAGCCTTTCGGGCAAGCGCGCTCCGCTTGTGCAGCGCGGCGAATTCGCGCCGGCGATGGCGCTCGCCGATAACCTGGTGCGCTGGGCCCCGCGCAGCGGCGGGCACCGCATCCACCAGGGCTTCATCGCGTATCTGACCGGAAACAAGGAGAAGGCGCTCGCCGCCTTTCGTCGAGCGATGGAGCTGGACCCCGCGGGATACCAGGCGTCGATGGACGGCGCGCTGTCCGCGCCGGCGACCGCGGCGTATCGGAAGGTGAGGCAGGACGCCGGGTTCAGTGCGCAGTTACCTCAATAGAGGCAATAGGCAGAGCGCCTCGCCATGAACCAAATCTTTCGGTTCTCCAGTTCGCTCATGCGAGATCCTGCCATCGGCGCCTGGATGGACGAGCATCCGGGCGAATTGGGCGCTCTCGCGCGGCGTTGGTTCAACGTGATCCGAGAGGACGGCATGCGTTAACCTGAAGGTCGCCCGATGCCCGAACTACCGTCGTCGAATCCGAAACAATTTATCCAGGGCGCACCGGTGCTGCATGTTGCCGACGTCGGCGCCACCGCCGCGTTCTATCGCGATGTGTTGGGGTTTACGTGGGACTTTGGCGACGAGACGTATGCCGTGGTGTGGCGCGATAACGCCGCGATTCATTTTGTCAGAGACGATGTCGGTCCACAGGGTGTCCACCTGTTTCATTGGGTCAAAGACGTCGACGCCTACCATAAAGAGGTCGTCGAGCGAGGTGCCGATGTCGCAGGCGAGCCAATCAATCAGTCCTATGGCATTCGCGAATTCGGCTTGCGCGATGTGAATGGAGTGGGCGTCGTGTTTGGACAAGACATCGAACATGATTGAAGGCGGATCGGAATAGTGAGGGAGATCGAGCATGGCTGAGAAGGCGCTCTTCACGGACTTCTGGATCAAGGAATCGACAACCACCCTGAATGTGCTGGCTCGCATTCCGGAGGGCTCACACTACCGCCCCGATCCGAAGTCGCGCACCGCGCAGGAGATCGCGTGGCAGATCGTCGGCGAGGAGCAGATGCTCATCGACGCGCTCGAGACCGGCAGAGCCGCGTGGACGCCGGCGCCGGTGCCGGCGACGATGAGGGAAATCGTCGAGACCTACGATCGGCAAAGTGCGTCGATCGCCGACCGGTTGACGAAGTTGTCCGATGCGCGATGGGACGGACCGCTCGACTTCTTCGGCACCGAGCGCCCGGCCTCGCCGATGGCGTGGAGTTTCCTGTTCGACATCGTTCATCATCGCGGTCAGATCACGACGTATCTACGGCCGATGGGATCGACCGTGCCGCAGATCTACGGTCCAAGCGCTGATGAACCCTAGCCACGAGGTGCTGTTGTGTCTCCATTGCTGAACCGACGCGAAGCCATTGCCGTTCTGACGTCGACGGTCGCCGTGCCGCTGCTGCACGGCTGCAGCGACGCACCGTCCTCGTCTTCCACCACTCCCGCCGCCGGCGCCGAAGCCGATGCGAAGGCATTGCTCGATCAGGTCGGCGAGAACTACCTGCGCTTCGCGCCGGAGAGTGCGACGTCGCTCGGCGTCGACACCGGTGCGAGGGCGGCGTTACGCTCCCAGCTTGCCGATCGATCCGCCGAAGGACAGAAAAAGATCGCCGACCAGGTGCGGCAGGATCTCGGGCGCGCCAAGGCGTTTGATGCCTCAGGGCTCGACCATGCCACCAGGACGAGCGTTGAAGTGGTGCGCAGTGCGTATCAGATTGCGTCGGACGGTTTCGCCCTGCCGTACGGCGACATCACCGTCGGCAGTTGGCGCAATACCCCGTACGTGGTCATCCAGAACGTCGGCGCCTATCTCGACATCCCGCGTTTTCTCGACAGCGATCATCCGATCGAGAATGCCGCCGATGCCGACGCCTATCTCACGCGACTGCAGTCGTATGCGAAGCAGCTCGATGGCGAGCGCGGCCGCATCGAGGCCGCGCGCGGCAAGGGGCTCGTGCCACCGGCGTTCCTGATCGACAAGGCGCTGTCGCAAATCCGCCAGTCCGCGAAGAACACGCGCAGTGGCGGCTCGGTGGTGGAATCGATCGCGCGCCGTACCAAGACAATTCCCGGCGACTGGGCGGAGCGCGCCCGCACGATTGCGGCACAGGAGATTGCGCCGGCGCTCGATCGCCAGATTGCGGAGCTCGAAACCCAGCGCCAGGTGGCCACCGACGACGCCGGCATGTCGGCGCGTCCAAACGGCGACGAGTTCTACCGGTGGGCGCTCCAGGCCTCGACCACCACCAGCATGACGCCGGATGACGTGCATGCGATGGGCGAGAGCGAGCTGAAGCAGCTGCATGGCGAGATGGACGGGATCCTGAAAGGCCTCGGCTTCACGACCGGCACCGTGGGCGCGCGGATGCAGGCGCTTGCCAAGGATCGCCGGTACCAGTTCGCCGAAGGCGACCCGGGCCGCCAGGAAATCCTGGCATTCATCGACGAGCGCTTGAAGTGGATCCGCGCCCAGTTGCCGCGCGCATTCAACACGCAGGTCAAGCCCAACATGGAGGTGAAGCGGCTGCCGCCCGAAGAAGAGCCGGGCGCGCCGACGGCTTACGGCGGCGCGGGATCGATCGACGGCAAGATCCCGGGACGCTACTGGATCAACCTCAGGTCCACCGACTTGCACAGCAAGTACAGCCTCGCGGACTTGACGTTCCACGAGTCGATTCCCGGGCACATCCTGCAGGGCGAATTCACGCGCCAGATGCCGATCATCCGCCAGTTGCTCGCCTTCAACGCGTATTCGGAAGGGTGGGCGCTCTACGCACAGCAACTGGCCGCCGAGCTCGGCGCCTACGAGAACGATCCGGTCGGCCGCCTGGGATATCTGCAGGCCATCGCGTTCCGCGCCTGCCGGCTCGTGGTCGATACCGGCATTCATGCCAAACGCTGGACGCGCGAACAGGGCGTGCGCTACTTCGTCGAGGTCAACGGCTCCAATCCGATCGAGGTGGCCAGCGAAGTGGATCGCTATTGCTCGTGGCCGGGGCAGGCGTGCGGCTATAAGGTCGGACACAGCGAGATCAACCGGCAGCGCGAGAGGGCGAAGGTCGCGCTCGGAGCGACGTACGACCTGAAGGCCTTTGACGACAGCCTCGTGCTCGGCGGCAACGTGCCGCTCGACGTGCTGGCGAAGAACGTCGACGAATATATCCGGATGGGTCGTTAGCCGTCGGCATCGATTCTGGCCGTGCGCCACCGTGGAAATCAGCACACTGCTGTTTGCGCGTGCTATTCTTCGCCTATGGGGCCAGTTGATGCGCTCTATGAAAACGGTCTGCTTCGACCGGTGGCGCCGCTGTCCCTGCGCTCTGGGGAGCGGGTCAGCGTGATCGTGATGCGGAAGGCCGACCCTGCGCGCTGGGATCTGGCCAGGCTCGGTGCTCAGTCTGACGACGACTTGGCGCTGGCGGAGGCCGGGTTGGCCGAGTGGGCCGCCGCCCTCGACCGCGAGGATCGCGGGTGAAGCGGGGCGACATCTGGTGGGCTGACCTCGGGCCTTACCGGACGCAAGAACAGACCGGGCGACGTCCGGTAATCCTCTGGCAGAGCGACACGCTCACGCGGCTTCTGGAATCTGTGCTCGTCATTCCCTCACCACCAATATGGATCGCGCCCGGCTGGCAGGCACGGCGATCATTGCAGCGTCCGAAGAAAGATCAGGGTCCGACTCGGTGGCGCTGGCGTTCCAGATGCGCGCGATCCCGAAACGCCGTCTGACCAAGTTTGTTCGGCCGCTCACCGCCGAGGAATTCGCCGAACTCGATTTGGCGACCGACGAAGCACTCGGCCGCGCCGAGCCGACAGCCGAACCCGAGAAGTGAAGAGGCAGCCCGCCGCGGCGTGTCAGCATGGGAGCGCATAGAAATGAAATCGCCATGAGCCAACTCTTCCGGTTCTCCAGTGCGGTCAGGCGAGATCCCGCGATCGAGGCTTGGATGCGTGCGCATGAGGGAGCACTGGGGGCAATCGCGCAACGCTGGTTCGAGGTCGTGCGCGACTGCGGCGACGATGTCCGGGAACTCTTGCATGATGGCCATCCAACCGCCTGTGTCGCGGACGCGGCATTCGCCTACGTCAATGCCTTCACAGCTCACGTGAATGTCGGGTTTTTTCGTGGCGCCGAGATTTCCGATCCCGATGGCCTTTTGGAAGGCACCGGCAAGTTCATGCGCCACGTGACACTCAGGCCCGACGGTGACGTTGATGCCACAGCCCTAAGGGCGCTCATCCAGACCGCGTACACTGACATGAAGAGGCGTCTGGACGCGGAGTAGATCGTCAGGGAGCCCTTCGAACTCACTCCGCAAAAGCCGTGAGGCACGCGATGACCTACGATCGGCGCTATGTTCTCAAGATGTTCACAACACGCCTTTACGTCCTGGCCCCGGCCATTGTCTATGTGGCATTCGCGGCGTGCGCGCGCGAGCAGGCGCCGTCCTACGATCTCGTGATCGCCAACGGGCGCGTCATCGATCCCGAGTCAACGCTCGACGCGGTACGCCACGTTGGCATCAGGAACGGGAAGATCGGGGTCCTGTCGGAGTCTCCGCTGACGGGTCTCCGCGTGATCGATGCGTCCCGTCACGTCGTCTCGCCAGGGTTCATCGACCTCCACGAGCACGGCCAGCAGGAAGAGTCGTACCGCATGATGGTGCGCGACGGGGTGACGTCGGCCTTCGAGCTCGAGGTCGGCACCGGCGACGTGGCGGCCTGGTATGCCGCGCGTGACGCCGGCCAGATCGTGAACTACGGCGTGTCGGTGGGACACATCCCGGCCCGGATGAAAGTGCTCGGCGACCCGGGCACCGGCCTGTTGCCGGCCGGGATTGGAGGGAGTGGGACCGCCACCGATGCGCAGATGGCGGCGATGGAGACGATCCTGCGCGAGGGGCTCGCGCAAGGGGCGGTCGCCATGGGATTCGGCAGCGCCTACACGCCTGGCGCGCCGATGTCGGAGATCGAACGCATGTTCCGCGTCGCGGCCGAGGGGGGCGTCTCAGCCCACATCCACATGCGCGGAGGGCTCACGGGACTGCTGGAAACCATTGCGGCGGCCCGCGCCGCGGGCACCGCCTTGCACATCGTCCACGTCAACTCTTCCGCGGGCGACGAGATCGACGGCTTTTTGACGGCGATCGAGGCCGCTCGAGATGGGGGGCAGGATGTGACGACCGAAGCGTATCCGTACGGCGCCGGCATGACCGAGATCCAGTCGGCGCTGTTCGACGATTGGCGAACCTGGCCCGACGCCAGGTTTGCCTTACATCAACTCGTGTCAACCGGCGAGCGACTGACCCGCGCCACATTCGGCAAGGCACGGGCGGCCGGTGGGACGGTGATCATCCACGGGCGATCCGAAGAACAAACGCGTGCGGCCATTGCCAGCCCGCTCGCGATGATCGCCAGCGACGGATTCATCGAGAACGGCCGCGGACACCCACGCACGTCGGGCACTTATGCGAAGGTGTTGGGCAAGTATGCCCGCGACGACAAGACGGTCACGCTCATGGACGCGCTGCGGCGGATGACGCTGGATCCGGCCCGTCGCCTCGAGAAGCGCACGCCGGCGATGGCGAACAAGGGTCGCCTCAAGGTGGGCGCCGACGCGGATCTCACGATCTTCGATCCGGCAACCGTCATCGATCGCTCGACGTATGAAGACGCCTCGATTCCATCGGCGGGCATTCCATACGTGATCGTGGGCGGCCAGGTGGTGGTTGATGGCGGCAACGTGACGGCAGCCCGCCCCGGCCGCGCGATTCGCGCACCGATCGCCGCGGGGAGCCGCTGACGCCAATCTAATCGCAGGACGCATACTCAAATGAACGAGGAGCGAGTCGCTTTTAACCGCCGGCGGTTCTTCGAGTGTCTGTCCGCGATCGGTCTTGGCAGCACCCTGATGCCGGAGGCGCTCGTCATCGCGGCGCAGGATGCCGACACCATTACCATCGGGATGATCGAAGCGGCACAGAAGATTGCCGGTGTCTCCTTCACACGAGCCGAACAACAGGCGATCCTGACGCGCCTCAATGCGCCTACCGGATACCTGGCCGGGTTTGCCGCGTTGCGCGCCGCCAACCTTCGCGACGATGAGCAGCCGGCGATCGTGTTCAACCCGGTTCCGGCGGGCAAGGTGCTGCCGCCGGGGCCCCGCGGCCTGATTCGAAGGGCGCCCGATGTCTCGAGGCCGCCGACCGACGAGGCGCTGGCCTTTCTCCCCGTGACACATCTCGCCAGGTTGGTCGAGACGCGCCAGGTCAAGCCGTCCGAGCTCACCGAGCTGTATCTGTCGCGACTTGCCAAATACGATCCGATCCTCTCCTGCGTCGTCTCGCTCACACCGGAGCTGGCGAGGGCCCAGGCCCGACAAGCCGACGACGAGATCGCGGCCGGCTCGTATCGCGGTCCATTGCACGGCATCCCGTTCGGCCTGAAGGATCTGTTCGCTGTTCGCGGGACCAAGACCACGTGGGGGGCCTCGCCATGGAAAGACCGGATCATCGACACCGATGCCACGGTCTACACGAAGCTGAGAGCCGCGGGCGCGATCATGGTTGCCAAGTTGTCGACTGGAGCCCTTGCTGTGAGTGCAAGGTGGTTCGGTGGCGTGACGCGTAACCCCTGGAACACCAGCGAGGATGCGGCGGGGTCATCGGCCGGCTCAGGCGCGGCCACGGCCGCCGGACTCGTCGGGTTCTCGATTGGCTCGGATACAGGCGGTTCGATCACGGGCCCTGCGGAACGGAATGGCGTCGCCGGCCTGCGACCCACATTCGGACGCGTCAGCAGGTACGGCGGAATGACGCTGGCGTGGACGCAAGACACCGTTGGTCCGCTGTGTCGATCGGTCGAGGATTGCGCACTCGTGTTTGACGCGATCTACGGCCCCGACGGAAAAGACAACAGCGTGCTCGATGTGCCCTTCGGATGGGACGCCTCGGCAGACGTTCGCAAGCTTCGCGTGGGCTACCTCCGGTCCGCCTTCACGGGCCAGCCTCGTGAAACAGCCAGGCAACTCGCCACTCGCCGGAACAGAGACGAGGCCCTGAGGGTGATCCGCGGACTGGGCGTGCAAGTGGTGCCGTTTAATCTTCCTGACGTCGAGATGGCCGCCATCGACTTCATCCGCTGGGCGGAAACGGCCGCGGCGTTCGACGAGCCGACGCGCAGCGGCACGCTGCGCGACGTCGAAAACGGCCCAGAGCAGAGTAGCCGCCCTGCCGACATCCGCGCCGGGCGATTCATCCCGGCAATCGAGTACATCCAGGCGAACCGGTATCGCATGCGCGTGATGGAACAACTGGCGGCAGCGATGTCGGACCTCGATCTGTTCCTCGGGGCAAACCCGGCGCTTACCAACCGTCTCGGCCTTCCCATCCTGAGCGTCCCCAGCGGTTTCTTCGAGGGATCGCCAACGGCTCTGCAGATGACCGGCAAATTGTTCGGTGAGCCGGAACTATTACTCCTGGCGCACGCGTTCCAGTCCAGAACGGACCATCACGTGAAGCATCCGGCGCTGATCTAATGGCACTCAGATCGCCCGAGGAGCTGGCGGAGAGAAGACCGGCGATTCAGCGCATGCTCAAAGCCGCCACCAGGCTTGCTCGTTGAGACGCGCCGACAGGAAGCCAACATGGCACACGTCGTTCTCCTGAGGGGCGTGAATGTCGGCGGTCATCGAACGTTCCGACCTGCCAAGCTCGCCGAACAACTGCGGCATCTCGGCACCGTCAACATCGGCGCGGCCGGCACATTCGTGATTCGCAAGGCAATCACCCAGGCGAAACTGCGCGATGAATTCGCGCGCAGGCTGCCTTTCAAGACTCAAATCATGATCTGTCAGAGCCGGGAGATCACCAGGCTGCTGTCGCACGACTGCTTCGCCGACTACCCTCCGAGACCGGACCTCGTCCGCTTCGTGAGCGTCCTGTCGCGAGCGCCGCGTTCGGCGCCAACCCTGCCCATCACGCTGCCTCCCAGCGGTAGATGGCTTTTGAAGGTCCTCGCGCGCGATGGCCGGTTTATCCTCGGTGTCTACCGGCGTCACATGAAGGTCATCGGCTACCTGGGCACGATGGATAGGGCGTTTGGCTTGCCGGCCACCACGCGGAACTGGAACACCTTCACCGCGATTGCCAAGGTGCTGGATAACGGACGTTGAATCCCGGCGCGTCGCGCGAGCAGGTATCTCGTGCAGCGAGCTTTCGACCGAGCCGACTCAGATCTTTTGACCGACAAACGGAGCGGAGGCTGAGTCAGGCGCTGTCTGAGCGAAGGAGTGCGCGAGTTCGCCGAGTGCTTGGTGCGCCGAGCGACGTTTGACCGGCGAGCGGAGACGCTCGCGGAACGAGATACCTGATCGCGCGTAAGCGCCGATCGGGATCAGCCGGCCAACAAACGCCGAACGGCCTTGATATGATCGAACGTGCTGTTGATGCGGCACTCCTTCCTCCTCTTCCTCGCGTGCGCCGCCGTCGTGGCCGGCTGCGGCGGCACGCCGACCGGCCCCACCGATCCGCCGCGTTCGCCGACAATTTCGCGGACGCGTTTCATGGCGTTCGGCGACAGCTTCACTGCCGGTGAAGTCACCAACCCCGCGACGAGCACCAGTGGATCGATCACCACGCTGATCGTGGTCCCAACCGCGTCCTATCCGACCGTCCTGCAAAGCCAGCTGCGGACGACCTATACCAGCCAGGCCTCGACCATCAGCGTCACCAATGCCGGCGAGCCGAGTGAGCGCATCCTCGACGGCGCCCAACGGTTTCCCGGAACCTATGATGCGGCGCGGCCGGAAGTCGTGCTGTTGATGGAAGGGGTCAACGGGTTGCCGCTGGTCGGCCCCGACATTTCCGCCGGTGTGATGCGCACCATGGTGCAGCACGCGAAGGCGGGTGGGTCGCGCGTGTTCGTGGGTTCGATGATCCCGCAAGTGCCGGGACGTCCGCGCGGCAACACACCGACGAGCGAGCTGCTGGCCTATAACGCCACGCTCCGGCTGATGTCGCAGCAGGAAGGGATCGTCTTCGTGGATCTCTACACCGCGATGCTGGCGGACGCGGCGACGCTCGTCGGCGGCGATGGCCTCCATCCCACCGAAGCCGGCTACCGGCGGATCGCGGAGCTGTTTTTTACGGCGATTCGGACCGAACTTGAAGAACGCTGATCACGAACGTCCGTGACAGCTATCTCAATGACACCTTCTGGACACGCCAGTTGGTCATCTCGCCGATGAGCAGCTCGTTCTCGTTGCGGCAATCGATCGAATTGGCGAGGCCAAATTCCTTCGGGAGCTTCCCGGCCGATCCGAATTTGCCGGCCACCTTGCCATCGAGCGCCACTTTGTAAACGGCCGCATCGTCCATGCCGTCTTGATCGCCGGCATGCGACACGTAGAGATACTGCGTGGCGCCGCGGGTCATGCAGATGGCGAGCGGCGTGCCGATGTTGCCGAACTCGCGCAGGAACCTGCCGGTTGCGTCGAACACCTGGATGCGCTTGTTGCCCGCGTCGGCCGCGTAGACGTTGCCCTGCGCATCGATCGCCAGGCCCTTCACGCCGCCGAACTGGCCCTGGCCGGTGCCGGTCGATCCCCACTGCGTGATGAAGCGGCCGTCCTTGTCGAACTTGGCGATGCGGTTGTTGGCGCCGATGCCGTCGGCGACATAGATGTTGCCGGCCTTGTCCCACGCCACATCGGTTGGGCGGCTGAAGCTCGATCCAGGAATGCCCGATCCAGGCACACGATTCGCGCCACCCTGACCGCCGCCTGCACGCTGTGCACCTGGTGCACCCGGTGCACCCGCAGGTGCGGCCGGCGCAGCCGGTCGCACCGGAATGGTTTCGGGCTTGCGTCCGAGCACCAGGCCGACCGATCCATCGGGATTGAACTTCACGACCTGGTTGGCCGCGGCATCGATCGTCCACACGTTGTCTTGCGGGTCGACGCGCAGGCCGATCGCGGCGTTGAAGCCGTAGACGTCCTGACCCCACTCGCGGACGAAGTTGCCTTTCGGATCGAACAGGAACAATTTCGATCCGCCGCGCGAGAACGTGCGGTTGTCGCCCAGCGTCGCGTAGGGATGTCCCGTGCGCGTGTAGACGAAAATCTGGCCCTTGGAATTGGCGCCAACGCCGCCCACTTCGCCAACAAAAGGACCTTCTACTGGCGTCTTCAAGAGATCGGCTGCGGTGAATGAGATCTCCTGCACGCCGGATTGGGCCGCGATCGTGACACCGGCTGTGAGAAGGGCCACAACCACCATGGTGCGTACGGTGCGTACCCTGCGTAAGGTGCGTACTGTGCGATTCGTAACCATTGGCATCTTCCCCCTCATTGCTGACTCGTGGTCTTCATTTGTTGGGGCTTCAGCAAGATTTTTTGTGAGCGCCAGTTGTTGATCTCCGCCGTGTAGATCACGTCGGGATCGCGGCAATCCATCTGGTGAATCGTCGCGAACTCGCCGGCGGCCTTGCCGGCGCGGCCGAACTTGCCGATGATGGTGCCGTCGAGCTCCAGCTTGTAGACCTCGCCGGTGATCTCGGCGCCGGCGGCCGGCGCACTGTCCTGCCACGAGTTCGACACGTAGAGATACTGTGGGCCGGGATTCTTCGGCCCCGGCCCGCCGGAGACGCACACCGCCCACGGATTACCGACGTTGGTGAACATCGACTTGAAGTTCAAGTCGTTGTCGAGCACCTGCACACGCGCGTTGCCGCGATCGCCGACGTAGACGTTGCCCTGGAAATCCGTGGCGATCGAGTGCGGTGTGCTGAACTGCAGCGGCGCGTTGCCGCGCGTGCCCACCGCCTTCACGAAGCGGCCGTTCTTGTCGTACTTCACGACGCGGCCGTCGAAGTAGCCGTCCGAGACGAAGATGTTGCCCTGCTGGTCGAAGGCGACGTCGGTCTGGCGGCCGAAGCGGTATTTCTCGTTGCGGCCATGGAAGCGGCCGGAGCCGGGCAGGTTCGAGAGCATGGCCACCGGATCCTCGCGGCGGCCGATGGTCATCAGCACGCGGCCCTCGGGGCTGAACTTCACCAGCATGTCGGTGCCTTCGTCGACCGCCCAGATGTTGTCCTGCGCGTCGACGCGCACCGAGTGGGCGAACGAGAAGCCGTAATTGTTGCGCCCGATCTCGCGGACGAACTGGCCCTGCGGCGTGTATTCGAACAGCCGCGTTTCGTAGGCGCGATGGTAGATGTAGATCTGGCCCTTCGAGTTGGTGGCGATGCCCATGTTCTCGCCGGTGTAGATGCCCGGCGGGTTCTTGAAGAAATTCGGCACCGCCTGGTGCGGAATGGTCGGCACGTTGGTGGCGGTGGCCTTGGTCTGGGCTGACAGCCACGAGCCTGCTGCGAGCACCAGCGCCGCAAGACCGCTCACCCATAGTTGATTCATGCGTCCTCGTTTCTGTGCTGTCTGTGCCTTCCACCTTCGCGCGAAGCGCTTCGGCGGACAAGTCTGTGGCCCGACCGGGGTGAAGTCTAGCCGATCGACGGCGGGAAAGGTGGGAACCTTCGCGCGGAACCCTCGTCTGGAACCCTCGTGATGAACGGTCGTGTTAGCGAGTGCCCAACGCGTACGTCGCATCGACGCCCCCGGCCAGCCGCGGCAAGACCCAGCCAAGCAGCCCGCGTTGGTCGGCATGCGACAGGTCCACGCTCTCCATCAGCGCTTTGCTGAATAGTTCGCGATCGATCGCGCGTCCGGCGGCGTGCGCGTTCATCACCGCCAGCGCGCCTGCGGCATTCAGGCACGACACCGCGATCGCGAAGTCGTCCAGGATCGGCCGCTCGCGCGCGCCGAGGGCATCGATGCTGGCGCGCAGGTAGTGATACGCCACCGGCTGGATCGCCGGGTCGTTGACGTCGACGCGCTGCCGGCGCAACACCCGCACGTTCACGCGATCCATGGCCGGTGCCAGCCGGTGAAAGTGGGCGAGCAGGCGCAGGCGTCCGAGGCGGAGCGACCAGGGCGAGCGGCCGCGATGATCGATCGCATACCGCGTGGCCGCCACCACGTAGAGAAATCCGAACTGCAGCATCCGGCCGATGCGGCCGGGCGGGCGTGACACCACCAGCGTACCTGCCGCGGCGGCGTATGGCAGCGTCAGCTTGATGTACTCGGCAAAGTCGGCGTCCGCGAGTCGCAGCACGCGGCTGCGCGTGAGATCGTCGAGCGCCTGCGCGATGCGCTGAACGTTCGCGCGCAGATCGATCGTGCCCCTTGCCCCGAGCGAAGTCGAGGGGTCATCGGCGCGCGCCAGCATGCGCAGCAGCGATTCGCGAATGATGCGGATCGAGGTGGCGTCGATCGACCTTCCGGCGACGAACTGCCGCTGGTTCGCGACCGCGGTGACCGGATGTTCCCGATAAGTCGCCTCGAGCGCCCGCCGCATCGCGTCGCCCGACACCAGCTCGCCGCGATTCTCGACGATGGTCGGGCAGCCGAAGCTCGCGGTCACCACCACGCTTGCCGACACGGGATGAAACTTGAACGGGAACATCCGGCAGGTGAGCGGCTTGCTCGCGCCGCCGAGCTCTTCATGCAGGCGGCAGCGGTTGTCGGCCGAGAGAAACCCGCAGGCGCCGTCCGCGCGGGCGCGAATGCGGTGGTAGCCGCGCCAGCCTGGCACCGGCTCGAACGGGTCGCGTTCGGTCCCTTCGGCGCCGGCGTCTGTGTCACGAAACCATCGCGCCACACCACGGCGGACGTAGGTGTTGCGCTCCGCCTCGGTGATCAGCACGTCCCAGCGCCGGCAGCACCGGCCGCACTGCGCGCACGAGAAGTGTTGCTCGGGATCGATGCGAAGCGGGGAAGCCACCGTGATGATTCTAGGCCACCGATTGACACCGATTGGACACCGATTTTCCAGCAACCTGCTAGCCTAAGCCGCAGCAGGCGCAGAAGGCATCGAGAACGTGTGAGTGTTAGCGAGGCCGCGCGTGTGCGGCGAGAAAGCCAAACACGCGGTCGTCGTAATCCGGACTCGCCGCGGCGAGCCCTTGGTGCGCGCCGCCCGGAACGATCCACAGCGTCACACGGGACGGGTTGACCTGGTGCAACACCTCCGCATGACGCACCGGCGTGTTGCGGTCGCGTTCGCCATGGATCAGCAACACCGGCGGGCCGGCTTCAGCGAGCGCGGTCTCGGCCGACGCCGACGCCACGTCCACGCCGTGCCGCGCGCGGACGAAGAGGAATCCCAATTCGATCGCCGGCCGGAACACGCTCCGGCCTAACCAGGTGCCGGTGCCCAGCGTCTCGCCGACGCGTTCGAACGCGATGTCGCGCAGTCCGGTGAACGCTGATTGGGCCACCACGGCGCACACCGTCGACTCGTGCGAGGCCTGGATCGCCACCGCGGCGCCGAGAGAGTCGCCGATCAGATACACACACCCCGAAGGCTGTCGCGTTCGAATCCAGTCGATCCATTGCGTCGTGTCGCCGGCTTCGAGGCCGCCGAACGCGATCAGATCGCCATCGCTCGCACCGTGCCCGCGGCCGTCGACGGCCAGCGCGTAATACCCGCGAGACACCGCGCGGCGCGCGTGTTCC
This sequence comes from uncultured Acidobacterium sp., assembly GCA_964513235.1. Taxonomy (GTDB): domain Bacteria; phylum Acidobacteriota; class Vicinamibacteria; order Vicinamibacterales; family UBA2999; genus 12-FULL-67-14b. Next base: position 11,051 of record CAZEMI010000218.1, on the reverse strand, counting down.
AGGAGGCCGGTGCGGTTGCTGGTGATGCCGTGGAGGAGGATGACGGTGTGGCCATTGGGCCGCGCCGGCACGAACCACCAGCCCTCCAACCGTGCGCCGTCGCCGGCTTGGACCGTGACGGTTTCAATCGTGGCGCCGGCCGCCGCGGCCAGCTCCGACGCGCGGTGATGATCCTCTGGCGCGAGCGGTGTGCGCGGCCGGTGCACGGCCCGCTCGGCCAGCATTGCGCCGGCGACCAGCGATACCGCGACGAACCCGCCGGCCAGCGTCAGCAGCCGCTTCAACAACGGCGGGTCATCACGGTTCTATTGCGGTCCCGGCCAGCGGCCGGGCGTGTACGGCACGCCGGCCGCTTCCAGTTGCTGCTCGAACTTCCGCAGCTCCGCTTCCAGCGTTCTGAGCGCCGCGATCTGCGCCGTCAGGTCGTCGTTCGCGATGGTGTAGTTCTGCTGCTGCGTGGTGGTCGGCGCGCCGGACAGCCCACGCGCGCCCTGCACCGCCGAATTCACGCGCGACTGGATGGTCGAGGGCGATCCCGATTCCCTGCCGCGCAGCGTCTCGTCGCCGCGCAGTTGCCGCAGCACCGCCAGCACGCGCTGATCGAATCGCCGCGCCTCGTCCATCAGCTTGACGTCCGCCGGTGAATCGACGAGCGCGCGCTGAATGGCCTGCGTGCGGGTGCGCATGCTGTTGGCCTGCTCGAGCGTTCCGGTGAACGACCGCTGCAGCGTGTCCACCTTCTCGTGATACTCGATATTCGCCGTGCGCTGAGCCGGCGTGAGCGCGACGCCAGGATCGGCGGTCACGGTGAGCGTCTGTTGCTCGCCAAGCGCGGTGATGGTCCCGCCCACCCGTCGCGACAGCGCCACACGATAGGTGCCGGGCGGCACGAAACTCCCGCCCGTCGTGATGCCCGGATAGAAGGGCGGATCGGCACCCTGGCCGCCGCCACCACCGCCGAACCCGCCGCCGGCCGTAGTTGGCGCGACGCCGCGCAGGTTCCACACGTAGCGGTGAATGCCGCGGCCACCCGGAACGGTCAGACGACGAACCACCTTGCCGGCGCTGTCGGTGATCGTCATCAACGTCTGCGGCGCTTCTTCATCCGCTTCCGCCGTCAATTGCGCCTGCGTTGGGTAGCGCGGCGACGCGTTCTTCGCTTCGGCCGCGCGCGCCTCGTCTTGCCGGCGCTGGCGCAGCGAGCGAGCGGCGTCTTTCACCCAGTAGGTAACGATCGCGCCGAGCGGGCGGTTCTCGCCCATCCAGTGCTGCTCGCCTTGCGAGCCGCGGTTCCGGCCGGTTTCCGGCGCCTCGATCACCGCCGTCTTGGTGGGGAAGATGTGGCCGTCGCGATCGAACGTGCCCTGGGACAGCTGGCGCAGCGCGGAGTAGTCGTCGAGCACGTAGAAGCCGCGGCCGAACGTGCCGAGCACGAGATCGTTCTCGCGCTCCTGGATCGCCAGGTCGCGGACCGAAATCGTCGGCAGGTTGCTGCGCAGGCGAACCCACTTCTTGCCGCCGTCCACCGTGAAGAACAGGCTGAACTCGGTGCCGACGAACAACAGGTTGGGATCGACATGGTCTTCGGCGAACGACAGCGCCGGTCCTACCGCCGGCAGATCTCCGGAGATCGATTCCCAGGAGCCGCCACGATTCGTGCTCTTGTAGACATACGGTTTGAAGTCGCCGTTCTTGCTGTTCTCGGACAAGGCGTAGACCACGTTCTCGTCGTTCTTCGACGCGTACAGGCGCTGCACGTACACGCCGTAGTTGCCGTAATCAGGAACGCCCGGCAGGCGCTCGCTGCGCCGCCACGTGCCGCCGCCGTCATACGAAAACTGGATCAAGCCATCGTCGGTACCCACATACAGCAGCCCTTCACGCTTGCGCGATTCGCTGAGGGCCGAGATGTTGCCCCAGGTAGCCGTGGATTGATGCTGCGCCACCGCCTCGGGCGTCCAGATGCGGCCCATCACCGGCAGCGTGTTGCGATCCGTCTGCCGCGTCAGGTCCGGGCTCACCGGCTTCCACGTGTTGCCGCGGTCGTCGCTGCGATACAAGCGGCTGGCGCCGAAATACAGTCGCGACGGGCTGTGCGGGCTGATGATGAACGGCGATTCCCAGTTGAAGCGCAGCGCCGGCTCGCCGCGATCCTCGGCGGGACGGATGTTGACGCGCTCGCTGGTGCGCTTGTCGAGCCGGACGATGCCGCCGTACTGCGACTCGGCATACACGATGTTCGTATCGACGGGATCGATCCGCGCCACGAAGCCGTCGCCGCCGGTGACGATGAACCAGTCGTTGTTGGTCACGCCCTGGCCCTTGGCGCGCGACGGCCCGCCGAGCGTGCTGTTGTCCTGCGTGCCGCCGTAGATGTTGTAGATCGGTGTCGCGTTGTCGACCTCGACGTTGTAGAACTGCGTCACCGAGAGATTCGTGAAGTGCCGCCACAGCCGGCCGCGATCCCAGGTTTCATACAGGCCGCCATCGGTGCCCTGGAGCAGATGGCCGGTATTGTCGGGATCGATCCAGAGGAAGTGGTTGTCCACGTGCTTGGCGCGTTCGCCGAGCATGCGGAACGTGCGCCCGCCGTCGTCCGAGATCTGCGTCTGGACGGTCATCACGTAGAGGCGCTCAGGATCCTTCGGATCGGGATGGATGTTCTTGTAGTACATCGGCTGCGCCTGCACGTTGGCGCGCCGCTCCCACGTTTCGCCGGAGTCGTTCGAGGCATAGAGCGCGACGGGATTCTCTGCGGCCTCGACCTTCGCGTAGACCAATCCTTTTTGTGCCGGTGAGAACGCCGGGACGATGCGGCCGAGATCGCCGCCGGGCAGACCGGTGCGGATGCGTCGCCACGTGACGCCGCCGTCGGTGGACTTGTGGAGGCCGCTTTCGGGCCCGCCGTGAATCAGCGTCCAGGTGTGCCGCCGCCGCTGGTGCGCCGTGGCGAGCAGCACATCGGGATTGAAAGGATCCATCACGACATCGCTGATGCCGGTGTGCTCGCTGATGTTGAGGATCTTGTCCCACGTCGCGCCGCCGTCGGTGGTCTGGTAGAGGCCGCGATCGCCGCCGGGGCTCCACAGCGGACCGTAGGCGGCGACATAGAGCACCTCTGAATCCCGCGGATCGATCACGATGCGGCCGATGTGCTGCGAGTCCTTGAGCCCCATGTTCCGCCACGACCGCCCGCCATCGTCGCTGCGATAGATGCCGTCGCCCCAGCCGACGCTGCGCTGGTTGTTGGCTTCGCCGCTGCCGACCCAGATCACGTTCGGATTCTTCGGATCGATCACGACCGATCCCACCGAATACGCGCCTTCGTTCTGGAAGACCGGCGTAAACGTGGTGCCGGCATTGGTGGTCTTCCACACGCCGCCGGAGGCCACGCCGATGAACCAGGTCTGCTTGTCCTCCGGGTGCACGGCAATCACGCTGATCCGGCCCGACATCATGGCCGGACCGACCGAGCGGAGCTTGAAATTGTTGAAGGTCGCCGGGGCCCAGGGGTCCTGGTTTTGCCCAGCTTGCTGGCCCTCTCCGGAGAGGCCAAGCGCGGACACGACAATCAGGGCAACGACAAAAGTCAGTTTCTTCATGAGGGCTCAGATTATATTCACCTGGTCATGGATCCCATCTCTCGCCGCGGATTCGTGGGGACAATCGGCGTGGCGGTCGGCGCCGGCTGTCTCCCATACACTCCGGTCTTCGCCAACACCGCGGTCGAGCCCGAGCGCGTGGTGCACACCTCGGGCGACGGCATTGGCATCACGCCTCGCGAGTACGCGGCGCTGCTCAATCGCCTCTGCCAAGGCAAGGAGGTCGCCGACGACAACTACCTCCTGGGCGGCGAGGTCGCGGAATTCGAGAAACACTGGGCGACGTTGCTTGGCAAGGAAGCGGCGGTGTTCATGCCGTCGGGCACGCTCGCCAACCAGCTCGCGCTGCGCGTGCTGGCCGGCACGAAACGCCGCGTGATCGTGCCGGAAGTGAGCCACATCTATAACGACACGGGCGATGCGTGCCAGACGCTCTCCGGCCTCACCTTGATGCCGCTGGCGCCGGGCCGCGCCACGTTCACGAAGGCCGACGTCGAGGCCGTGCTCACCCGCACGGCGGGAGGGCGCGTGGCGACGGACGTCGGCGCCATCGTGATCGAGAGCCCGATCAGGCGCCTCGCCGGCCAGATGTTCGATTGGGACGAGGCGAAACGGATCTCGGCGTTCGCGCGCGACAACGGTATTGCAATGCACCTCGACGGCGCGCGCCTGTTCATCGCGTCGGCCTACACCGGCATCTCGCCGGCCGAGTACTCCGCGCACTTCGATACGGTCTACGTGTCGCTGTGGAAATATTTCAATTGCGGCATCGGCGCGATCCTCGCGGGGCCGAAGCGCGTGCTCGACGGCATGTTCCACGTCCGGCGCATGTTCGGCGGCAACCTCGCGGTGGGGTGGAACGCGGCGCTGGTGGCGCGGCACTTCATGGACGGGTTCGAGGAACGACTGAAGAGCGCCGTACGGACCTCGGAGACGTTCTACGCGGCCATGGCGAAGCACCCGCGCCTCGCCATCGAGCGTATTCCGAACGGCACCAACCTCACGCGCGTGACGTTCAAAGGTGTCAACGCCGCCGATGTCGCACGGCGGCTAGGCGAGCGCGGCATTGCCATGTCGGCGCCGGCCAAGCCGGCGACGATCACCTTTGGCGTCAACGAAACCTGGAACCGGATGACGGCTGCCGACCTGATCGATGCGTTCGAGAAGTCGCTGGCCTGATCGTGGTGCCGCGGGGTTACGCCGACGCGAGCAGGCGATCCTCGAGCGCATAGTCCGTTGGACGGCGCGGCTGCGTCTGGTACCAACTGAAGCCGTCGCGTAACGCGGCGTCGTCTGCTCGACGTGACCGATGTTGAAGGCCTCACCTGCGGCCTGCGCCACTTCCAGGGCCCGCACGCACGCCTCCGCCACGTCGGAGACGTAGGCCCAGGCCGTCATGCCGGCGCCGCCGTCCGGCAGGATGATCGGCCGGCGATCGAGGAGCCGATCCCGGAAGAACTGTTCGCGATAAAACGGCTGCCGTGGTCCGTGGACGAACGGCGGCCGGAAGGTCGCGACTGGAAAGCCGGTCTCCTCGTGCATGCGGAACAGGGCAAGGTCACGGGCGTGGCTTCGGTTCGCTGCTATGCTTGGCCCATGTCGAGTGCCAGCCAACTGCCAGACGCGTCCGAGGCGCGGTTCTGGCAGGGTGTCCAGACCGCCGGGAGGTTCTTCATGGGCGAAGCCGACGTTCAGAAGGCCCTCGAGCAGCTGGTGCGCGTGCTCGATGACCTCGAGATTCCGTACGCCATTGTGGGCGCCATGGCGTTGAACGAGTTCGGCTACCAGCGCACGACGGTTGATGTGGACGTGCTGCTCACCGCCGATGGACTGGCCGCGTTCAAGGCGCATGCACTGGGACGAGGATACGTCGAGAAGTTCCCGGGGAGCCGCGGTGTGCGAGACACCGCACACCGCGTCGACATCGACGTGGTCCTGGCGGGGGAGTTCCCGGGCGACGGCCAGCCGAAGCCGGTGGTGTTTCCCGATCCGGCGGCGGCGGCGTTGCGAGGCGCTCGCGTCGCGTTGCTGCCGCTGCCGATGGTCGTCGAGCTCAAGCTCGCGTCGGGAATGACCGCCCCGCATCGGCTCAAGGATCTCGCCGACGTGCAGGAGCTGATTCGCATCCAGGGCCTGCCGCGCACGCTCGTGCTCGAGCTCAACGCATTCGTCCGGGACAAATACCTCGAGCTCTGGCAGGCGGTCCATGATCACCGCGACGAATAGGCGGTCGGCGGTTCGTTTAGCGCCTTAGCCTCAAGGCTTTCGGCGCAGGGCCACCTCCGCTTGCTGCCGGATGTAGTGCTGCAGCGCCGTCAGCTCATGGTCGGTGATGTCCGCGTACCCCGGCATGCCCCGAGCCGCGCGCGCCCCGCTGCGCAGCAGCCGGGTGAACTGCTCGGCGGAGGTCACCACGAATGAGGCCCGCAGGTCCGGTGCCATCCCCGCGGCCACGGCTCCAGGGCCATGGCAGGCGGCGCATCGCGCATACGACGCCGCACCGGTCTGAGCCAGCGTGGGATTCACCGTGAAGTCTGCTTTCAATGGCGTCGCAAACGTCGGCGGCGGCTGCACGGGAAGTGCGGCCTTGCCGTCGAGCGAGAACGCCACGAGATACCGCTTGTGCACGCCGTACGCCCAACCATGCATGGCTGAGATCTGGCCGCCGACGCCGGCCATCGCGCCGCCCCAGCCGACGAGAATCGCCACGTACTGCTTGCCGTTCACCGCGTAGGTGATCGGCGGCGCCGAGAGGCCGAGACCAAGATCGCGCCTCCACACTTCTTTGCCGGTGTCCGCCGCGTACGCACGGAGCGATCCATCCACACGCCCCTGGAACACGAGGTTCCCCGCGGTGGTCAGCGTGCCCGGATGGAACACGCCGTCCATTGGTACTTCCCACGCCAGGCGCTGCCGCACCGGATCCCATGCCTGCAGCGACGACAGGCTCGAGCCCGGTCGTGAGGCGCCGCTGATGAATTGTCCGCCCACGCCGTAGCCGATCGACCAGGGCGTGGCGCGCCACGTTTTCGGATCGAAGCCCTTGTCGTTGAACGTCGCGGTGAGATGCATGGCCGGGTAATACGCGAGCCCGGTTTTCGGATTGAACGACATCGCATGCCAGCTGTGGGCCCCGATCGGCGTCGGCGCCACCGTCGCGACGCCGCGCTCGTAGCGCGCGCCCTCGACCTCGACGGGTCGTCCGGTGTCCTTGTCGATCCGCGTTGCCCACGTCGTGCGCGTGAAGGGCTCCGCCGAGATCAGTTTCCCGTTCGTGCGATCGATCACGTAGAAGAACCCGTTCTTCGGCGCATGCAGGATCGCTTTGCGCGGCTTGCCCTCGATCGACAAGTCGGCCAGCACGATGTCCATGTTCGAATTAAAGTCCCAGGTCTCGCCGGGCGTCGTCTGGTAGTGCCACTGGTATTCGCCCGTATCGGGATCGAGCGCCACGATCGAGCACAGGAACAGGTTGTCGCCGCCTTCGGGGCTGCGGATCTTGCGGTTCCACGGCGAACCGTTGCCGGTGCCGATGTAAAGCTGATCGAGCTCGGCGTCGTAGGTGAAACCGTGCCACGCGTTGCCGCCGCCGCCGTGAAGCCACCACTGGCCGGTCCAGGTCTTGGCGGCCATGCGCATCGCCTCGCTCTCGAAGCCGTCGGCCGGATTGCCTGGGACGATGTAGAACCGCCACGCCTGCTTGCCCGTGTCGGCGTCGTAGGCGGTCACGTAGCCGCGTGAGGGTCCGTGCTCGGTCCCGCCGTTGCCAATCAGCACCTTGCCCTTGAAGATCTTCGGCGCGCCCGTGATGTACAGCGGCTGGTCCGGGTCGAATGTACGCACGCGCCACACTTCCTTGCCGGTGCGCGCGTCGATGGCGATCAGGCGGCCGTCCCAGGTGGCCGCATACACCTTGCCCTTCCAGAACCCGATGCCGCGGTTGTGATCCCAACCGGCGCGCAACTGGCCGGCCACGGCGCGCAGCTCGGGATCGAACTCCCAGAGCAAGGCGCCGGACGTGGCGTTGACGGCGCGGACGACGTTCATGCCGCCGATGAAATACATCACGCCGTCCACGACGAGCGGCGTGGAAACCAGGCCGCGATCCGTCGGCAGTTCCATCACCCAATCCGGCGCCAGCCGGCTCACGGTCGTGTCGTTGACGTGTGCCAGCGGGCTGAAGCGCTGTTCGCTGTAGGTCCTGCCGAAAGCCAGCCAGTTGTCGCCGTTCGTTTCGTCGGCCAGCGCCGCATCATCGACTACCCGCGCGATGGCGTTTCCTTGGGAGGCGGCCGTCGAACCGCCAGCCCACGGGGATGCCGCGAGCACCATGACAGCCAGGATTCCCGCCGGCACGACGTTCGTGGATCGATATCCAATGCGCATGCTGCCTTCTCCTCGGGAAAGTGGGTGCGGTGAATATAGCGCAGTCGCGTGTGGCGGCGGCCCGGCGGGTTATCATCTGCGCCGGAGTCACGAGAGGGGGACCACATGCGCGCACGGACCGGACAGTGGCTGGTGGGGTTGGTGATCGTGGCAATGGTGTTGGGCGGTTCCGCCGGCCTGCGTGCTGACGTTCCGCTCGCGTCGCCGGAATCGGTGGGCTTTTCGAGCGCCGGCATCAAGGCCTTCCACGACGCGATGCGCGCCCTGGTGGATGACGGCAAGGTGGGGGGCGTCACCTCCCTGGTGGCCCGCCACGGCAAGGTCGTCCACTTCGACGCCTACGGCGTGAAGAACCTCGAAACGAAGGCGCCGCTCACGAAAGACACGATCTTCCGCATTGCCTCGATGACCAAGCCGATCGCCGGCGCGGCCATGATGATGCTGTGGGAAGAAGGGAAGTGGACGCTCGACGATCCGGTGGCGAAGCACATTCCGGAGTTCGCCGGTCTGAAGGTGACGTCGCCGAACGGCGAGGTGCCGCAGACCCGGCCGATGACGATGCGGCAGTTGATGAGCCACACCGCGGGCTTCGACACCTCTGGCGGATACCAAGGCAAGAACATCACCGATCGCACGCAGCCGCTGCAGGCGATGATCGACAAGCTCGCGAAGCTGCCTTTGGCGACGCAACCCGGCAGCGACTGGCGCTACGGTCCCAGCGTCGACATCCAGGGCTACATCGTCGAGAAGTTGTCGGGTCAGCCCCTCGACGTGTTCCTGCGCACGCGGATCTTCGAGCCGCTGCGCATGAACGACACGGGCTTCTGGGTCGATCCCGTGAAGAAAGATCGCATCACCAACATCCACACCTACTCGCCAGACAAGAAGATCATCACCGCCACCGCGCAGGGCAACCCGACCCGCAAGCCGGTGTTCTTCTCTGGTAGCGGCGGGCTGTTGTCGACCACCGAGGATTACTTCCGATTCACGCAGATGCTGCTGAGCGGCGGCGAGGCCAACGGCAAGCGATTCCTGAAGTCGTCCACGGTCGAACTGATGCGCACCAGCGTGCTCGAACCCGGCGTCAGCGTCGATCTTTATGGGCCGAGCTCGATCCAGGACGGCGTCGGCTTCGGGTTGGACTTCGCGATCGTGATGGATCCCACGAAGGCGAAGCTTCCGGACGGCAAGAGCTCGTTCTACTGGGGCGGCGCGTTCGGGACGTGGTTCTGGATCGATCCGACCAACGATCTGATCGTCGTCGGCATGATGCAGAACGTCGAGGGCAGCCGGCCGACGGGCGGATCGCCGCAAGTGCGGCCGCTGTCGCGAAGGCTGGTCTACGCGGCGCTCGTCGATCCCAGGAAGTGATGAGCACGCGGACCGCGATTCCCGTCGCGCTGACACTCGTGATGCTCGGCGTGTGCGGACCGCCTTCCGGCGTGTCGGCGCAAGAGGCTTCCTTCAAGGCGCCGGCCCCGCGTTTCGTCGATCCGGATCGCCGGGCGAAACTCGCTACGGCCTTTCCGGAGATCGATCGGCTCTTCCTGGACTACGCGGCCGAGGCGCGCGTTCCCGGCGCCGCGTGGGGCATCATCGTCGATGGCCAGCTGGCGCACAGCGGCGTCACCGGGTACCGCGACATACCGTCGAAGTCGCCCGTCACACCAGACACGGTGTTCCGGATCGCATCAATGACGAAGAGCTTCACGGCCATCGCCATCCTGAAGCTCCGCGACGAGGGGAAGTTGTCCCTCGACGATCCCGCCGAGAAGTACGTGCCCGAAATGAAGGCGCTGGTCTACCCGACGAGCGATTCGCCGCGGATCACCATTCGTCACTTGCTGTCGCACGCGGAGGGCTTTCCCGAGGACAACCCGTGGGGCGATCAGCAGCTCGCCAACACCGATGAACGCCTGTCGGAACAGATCCGCGCGGGCATTCCATTTTCGAATGCGCCGGGCATTGCCTACGAGTACTCCAACTTCGGATTCGCCATCCTCGGGCGCATCGTCGCCAACGTCGCCGATCCCTCGGGGTCGCCGCGCACCGCCGCATACACGAAATACATCCGCGACCACGTGCTCCAGCCGCTCGGCATGACGTCGACCACGCTCGAGCCCGCGGACGTGCCCGCCAACCGGCTGGCGCACGGGTATCGATGGGAAGACGCACAGTGGAAGAACGAGCCGCTGTTGGCCAACGGCTCATTCGGGTCGATGGGCGGCATGCTGACCACGCTGTCCGATCTCGGCAAGTACGTCGGCGCGTTCCTCGCGGCCTGGCCGCCGCGAGACGGCGCGGAAGGTCCGCCGATCCGCCGATCGTCGTTGCGCGAAATGCAGCAGGTGTGGCGGCCCGCTTCGGCCGTGGTGTCCCTCCTTCGCCAAGGCTTCGGAGGGCAGGCCCTCCTCCGCCAAGGCTCCGGAGGGCAGGCGCCGAGCGCCGGCGGCGTGCAGCTCAATTCCGGTGGCTATGGCTACGGGCTTCGCATTACGCAGAGCTGTCAGTTCCCGACCATTGTCGCGCATGGCGGCGGGTTGCCGGGCTTCGGCACGCAGATGCGATGGCTGCCGGAATACGGCGTCGGTCTGATCGCGTTCGGCAACCTGACGTACACGAGCTGGCCGCGCACGTTCGACACGGCGCTCGAAGCCCTTTCGCGCACCGGCGGTTTGCAGCCGCGGGCGATCGAGCCGTCGCCGGCCCTCACCGCGGCTCGGAATTCGGTGGCCGGGCTGATCGTGAAATGGGACGACGCCGTGGCTGATCGCATCGCCGCGCAGAATCTGTTTCTCGATCAGAGCAAGGATCGGCGGCGCGCGGCTATCGACTCGCTGCGTGCGCAGGTCGGCGCCTGCACCGCCGGTTCGGGATTCGATCGAGTGGAGAATGCGCTACGCGGCGACTGGACGATGAGCTGCGAGCGCGGCCGCCTGCGCGTGGCGCTCACGCTCGCACCGACGAACCCGCCGACCGTGCAGTTTCTGTCGGTGGGGCCGGCCCCCGCGCCGGGCACGCCGCCGGCCGGCACGTGCCCGCAGCAGTAACATTTCTGCCACG
>CAZEMI010000217.1:0-18309 GCA_964513235.1 uncultured Acidobacterium sp. | reverse complement strand
GTTCTGAACGCCGTCATCGGATCAACGGCGGCGGCACGCCGTGCGGGTAACAGACTCGCCACTGCCGCGCTCGTAAGCAGCACGGCGATCACCGTCGTGATGGTCAGCGGATCGAACACGCTGACGCCAAACAGCTGGTTTCTGATCAACCGACCGAGCGCGAGCGCGGCGATGACGCCGGCCACTACGCCGATGCCGGCCAGCATCATGGCGTGGCCGACGACGTTGCGGAGCACGTCGACCGTCCGTGCGCCGAGAGCCATGCGAATGCCAATCTCCTTGGATTGCTGCGCCACCGTGTAACTCATCACGCCGAAGATCCCCGTCGCCGACAACGCGAGAGCGACGGCGGCGAACAGTGTCAGGAGTGACGTGTAAAACCGCGGCCGCGCGATCGATCGCGACACCATTTCGTGGAGCGGCACCACATCGGCGAGCGGCAGGTTCGGATCGAGCGATCGAATCTGATCGCGAACGGCCGGTGCGAGCGCGAGCGCGTCGCCTTGGGCGCGAACGATGAAACGCACCGATCGGCTGGTGCGCTGCGCATAGGGCAGAAACATCTGCGGGACCGCCGGCTGGCCCGGATTGCGCTGCAACACGTCGCGCACGATGCCGACCACTTCGCGCGGTCCGCCCGACAGCACACGCCGGCCGATCGGATCCTCGTTCGGGAACCAGCGGCGGGCGGCGGCCTCGTTGAGGAGCGCGACCGGTGGGGCCTTGTCATGATCGAGCGCGGTGAACAGACGGCCACGCTGCAGCGGCGTGCCGATGGCGCGGAAGTAGTCGGGTGTCACGCCGGCGACGGCGATCTCCTGGTTCACGCCCGGTGGCGGCGGCGGCGCGCCGTCGACGGCAAAGTCGTTCAACGCGCCGAGACCGCCGAGCGGCAAGATGGTGCCGGCCGCCACCGCGGTGACGCCCGGCAAACCCCGCAAGCGATCGGCGATGTCGTTGACGCGATTCCTGATTTGATCGCCGCCCTTGTACATCTCGCCCTGGAACGTGACGCGGATCGCCATCGCGCCGTCGGGCTGAAAACCAGGATCGACGCGCGTCAGCTCCACGAAGCTGCGAATCAGCAGGCCGGATCCCGTCAGCAGGATCACCGCCAGTGCCATCTCCGCCACGACCAGCGCCGACCGCAGGCGATAGGCTCGCCGTCCGCCGCCGGCGGAGCGTCCGCTCTCCTGAAGTCCGCGCAGGAGATGGTCGTTGGTGGCCTGCAGCGCCGGCACCATGCCAAACACCAGGCCGGTCACGAGCGCGGCGCCGAGCGTGAACAGCGCCACTGTGCCATCGAGCCCGATCTCATCGAGCCGCGGCAGATCGGCGGGCCTCGCCGCGATCAGCGCTTCGGTACTCGCATACGCAATCATCAGGCCGAGGACGCCGCCGACCAGGCCGAGGACCATCGCTTCGGTGATCAACTGGCGCACCAGCCGCGCGCGGCCGGCGCCGATGGCGGCGCGAACCGCCAGCTCGCCGTGCCGGGCCGACCCGCGCGCCAGCAGCAGATTGGCCACATTCGCGCACGCCACCAGCAGCACGAACCCCACGGCGCCGAGCAGCACCAGCAGCGGCCGCTGCACGTCGCCGACGATCATGTCCCTCAGCGGCGTGCTCGTGAACGTCAGGCCGCCGTTGCTTTCTGGAAAGGTCGTCTGCAAGTGATCGCCGATGCGGCGCAGATCGGCCTCAACCTCCTGCGCGCTGATGCCCGCCCTGGCGCGGCCGATCGTGGCCAGGAACTCGGATCGGCGCCCTCGCGCCGTTCCGGCGTCAAAGGTGTCGTTGTATTCGAGCGGAATGAAGATCTCCGCTGCGTACGGCAGCTGCGCCTCGGCCCGGAGCACGCCGACGATGGTGTACGACCGGCCGCCGAGGGTGACCGACCGGCCGAGCGCAGTGGCCGCGGCGCCGAACATCCGCTGCCACAAGCCCTGGCTCAGAATGGCGACGTTGGCGCGGCCGGCGCGGTTTTCCTCGGGCAGAAACGTGCGCCCGAGGGCGACGTCGAATCCGAGAAAGTCGAACAGGCCCGCACTCACCAGGCCGGTCGTCATCTCCTGCGGCTCACCGATGCCCGTCAGCGTCTGCGGCGCGACGTCGAACGCCTCGATCTGTTCGAACACCCGCGCGTCCTGCCGCATGCTCATGTAGTCGGGCGCCGAGAACCCCGCGTACTTCGTCCCATCGGGATACAGCATCTGCAGGTGATGCAGGCGGCCGGCATCGCGATAGGGGAGCGACTCGAGCAGCACGCCGTGCACCACGCTGAAGATGGCGCTATTGGCGCCGATGCCGAGCGCCAGCGTCAGCAGCGCCGCCGCGGTGAACGCCGGCGTGCGGCGTAGCATGCGGAAGGCGTAGGCGACGTCCTGCTGCAGTTCGGTCAGAAATTCCGTTCGTTGCATGTGTCGTTTCCGTCGTTGGTTGATGGCGACGCATTCCTGCCGCGCGCCCTCGTAGTCACCGAATCGCTCGAGCGCCAGCCGGCGCGCCCGCTCCGGGGTTTCGCCCTGCTCGACCAGCTCGCGCACCCGCATCTCGACATGAAAGGCCAGCTCGGCTTCGACGTCGGCGGCCGGTTCGAGGCCGAACAGCCGCCTGAAGCGCGTCCACCTCGCCATCGTCTATCTACTTCAGCGCCGGCGCGTCGAGTGCGGCGAATACAGCCGCGGCATAGCGGCGCCAGTGATCGGTTTCGACGCGCAGCTGCGCGCGGCCGCTGCGGGTGAGCGTGTAGAACTTGGCCTGGCGGTTGTTTTCCGAGGCGCCCCAGCTCGCGGCAATCCAGCCGCGTTCTTCGAGGCGGTGCAGGGCGGGGTAGAGCGTGCCCTCGCCGATGGCGAGCGCATCGCCGGTGGCCTGTTGAATCCAGCGCGCCACCGCGTAGCCGTGCGCCGGGCCCCGGCTCACCGCCTGCAGGATCAGCAGGTCGAGCGTGCCCCGCAGGATTTCGGGAAGGGCGGTCGCGCGTGCTCCCATCGGGTTTCAAGGGGAGCATACGATCACTCCCCTCGAAACGCAATGGGGCCACCGATTCACACCGATTAGATTACACGCCGATTAATCAGTGCCTAATCGGTGTCAATCGGTGGCCCATCGGTGGCTGACCGCCTCCGGACGGCCCGTCCCGAGAGTGGTCAGCCCGTCTCGGCTACCGACAGAAGCCCGGCGCAATTCCGCATGCCTCGTTGGCACCGGCGTTGCTCTTGTCCTCCGGATGCCGGCCGATCTTCTGAACGACGTTCGCTATTCGGCGCGCAGCCTGATGCGGACGCCGGTGTGGACGCTGACCCTCGTCCTCACCATCGCGTTGGGCATCGGCAGTACCGCGTCGGTGCAGGGTTTTGTGCGCGGGTTGATGACCACGGACCTGCCGATCTTGGCGATCCAGAACGTGGCCACGGTGTTTGCCGTCGATCCCGATGGCCGCTCGGGTCCAGTGTCTTTCGAAACGTTCACCGCGCTTCACGAGAGGCGCGACATCTTTCAATCGCTCGGCGCGATTCGCGAATCCCAAGAGCGTGTCTCGATCGGCAGGCGATCGCTGTTGATGTCGGTGGCGGCGTACACGCCGGACGTCGGTGACGTGTTCGCATTCCCGGCAAGGCGCGGGGTCACTCTCAGTCATGGCGTACGGTTCGCGCAGTTTGCCGCGAGCGTCGATCCGGCGGGGGCGGCGCTCCGCATCGACAACGTCGAGACGCTCATCGCCGGCGCCATGCCGTATTGGCTCGAAGGACTCTACCGGGGGCGCGTCGTCGATCTGTGGGTCCCGCTCGCCGATTCCGGACCGCCGGACGAGCGCCGCCGATTCTGGCTGCTCGGCCGCCTCAATCCCGGCGTGTCAGCCGCCGAGGCCCAGGCGGCGATCGACGGCATCAGCTGGCCAGGCAACGAATCCATCGCGGTGATCGCCTACACCGGCCAGACACCGGAGGCGGCCGGCGGGATGCGGCGTGTCGGCGCACTCCTGCAGCTGGCGGCGACAGCCGTGTTCCTGATTGCCTGCGCGAACGTCGCCGCGTTCCTGCTGACCCGCGCCTTGGCGCGTGCGCGCGAGACCGCGGTGAAAGTGGCGATTGGCGCGCGACGGCGCCAGCTGATTCGGCAGTTGCTCATCGACAGCGCGCTGATGTCGCTGATCGGCGGCGCGGCCGGATTCATCCTCGCCTCGTGGATTGCCGACATCGTACCCTTGATGTTTTTCGATCAAGACGCGGAACGCCTGGTGTTTGCGCCGGACGCGTCGGCCGTCGTGCTGACATCCCTCCTCGGCATCCTCGTGACGATGGCCTGCGGCCTGATGCCGCTCTTTGAGACGCGCGACGACCGTCCGTCCGCCGTGTTGCAGCGTGAAGCGGCCGGACCGTCGAAAGCGGCCAGCCGGATCAGCAGGGGGCTGATCCTCGTGCCGATGGCCGGCTGCACGTTGCTCGTCATCTCCACTGGGCTGCTGCTGCAAAGCTTCCGGGCTTCCCTTGCAACCGCGGCGGGCCGACACCTCGGCAACCCGGTGCTCGCCACGCTCGAAACCTTGCCGGCTTCGAAAAGCGCGACGTTGATCGACGGGCGGAAGTATTTCGACGACGCGGGGATGGCCGCACGATCGGTCGAGCCGGTGGCTGACATCGTGTGGGCAGCCCGGTTGCCCGGTGCCCGAGTCGTGTGGCAATGGGTTCGATTCGATCCGCCACCATCCACCCGTCGCGACGTGACCCTGGAGCTTGCCCCGCTCACCAAAACGGCGATGGCAAACATCGCCCTGCCGCCCTCGAGCGGACGGCTGTTCGGGACGTATGACGGCGGCACTTGCGGAACGATCGTGGTCAACGAGGCGGCGGCGGCAGCACTCTTCGACGGTCATCCGGTCGGGCGCGTGATCGAAGCGCCCAGCGGCATGCCGGTCGAAGTGATCGGCGTCGTTCGTCAGGCCGCTCGCCCTGAGCGCAGTCGAAGGGATCAGCAGGCCGTCGCGCGGCCGGCGGCGTACCAGCATCCCGAGGCCACGGTGCCCATCGGCATTCCCGGTGAGGCGACGTTCAGCGCCCCGCCTCGCGCCGATCTCGACAGCGGCCTGATCGACGTGAACATCGTGTCGGCAAATTACTTCGACGCGATGGGCATGACGCTGGTTGCCGGGCAATTGTTCGACGCCCAGCGGCGCGGTTGCCGCATCGGCGTGCTCAACGAAGAAGCGGCGGCACGCTTTTTCGGCGGCCACGCGATCGGCGGCGCCGTGATCGACGCCTACGGCGTGCGCACCGAGATTGTCGGCGTGGTCCGCTCGGCGCTGCTCAGAACCGAGCAACGGCTCGCCGAGCCGGCGCTGTTCGTGCCGATGTCGCAGGATCTTCTTCCGCGTATGACCGCCCTGCTTTCCATCGCCGACACGAATGCGTCGACTCTCGAGGCGATCCGGCAGCGCATCGCGCAGGTGCCCGGCGGCCGCCCGGATCGCCTGGTCGTCACCACCCTTGGTGCGCATTTGAGCCGCACGGCGTATGCACCCGAGCGCATCGCCACCGTACTGGTGGCCGCGCTCACCGTGATCGCACTGGTCCTGGGCGGGCTCGGTCTCTACGGCGTCATGGCGGATTCCGCGCGTCGCCGACGTCGCGAATTTGCGGTACGGCTGGCGCTCGGCGCACAGGGATGGCGCGTGGTGCGACTGTTGATGATCGAGGGGATGCGCCTGGCCGGCGCGGGCGTCGTCGCCGGCATGATCGGCTCCGTGCTGGTCGCGCGATGGCTGGCCACGATCACGCCGGGTGCGGGGTGGCCCTCGCCGGCGATCTGGATCGCCGCGCCGCTGCTCCTGACCGCGGCCGTCACGATCGCCAGCGCGATCCCGGCGCGCCGCGCGTTGTCGGTCGACCTGCTGTCGCTGATGCGTGATATGTAATACGCTCTTCTAGATGGTCCCGTTGTCGGTCCTCGACCTGGCACCGATTGTCGAGGGCGGCACCGCCGAGCACGCGTTTCATCACACCCTCGATCTCGCCCAGCACGCCCAGCGCTGGGGCTATCGCCGCTTCTGGCTCGCCGAACACCACAACATGCCGGGCATCGCGAGCGCCGCCACCGCGGTGCTTCTCGCGTATGTTGGCGCGGGCACCAAGACCATTCGCATCGGCGCCGGCGGCATCATGCTGCCCAATCATGCGCCGCTGCAGGTGGCGGAGCAGTTCGGCACGCTGGCGTCGCTGTATCCCGGACGCGTCGATCTCGGGCTGGGGCGCGCGCCGGGGACCGACCACGCGGCGGCGTTCGCCCTTCGCCGCACGCTGCAATCCAATCCCGACGAGTTTCCGAAGGACGTGATCGAGGTGATGCACTTTTTCCGCAAGGCCGAGCCCGGTCAACCGGTGCGCGCGGTTCCGGGCGCGGGCCTGCGGGTGCCGATTTGGATTCTGGGATCGAGCCTGTTTGGGGCGCAAGTGGCCGCGGGACTGGGGTTACCGTTTTCGTTCGCGTCGCATTTCGCGCCGGCGCTGCTGCACGATGCCATCGCGGTGTACCGCAACCGCTTTACCCCGTCCGAGCACCTCCAGCAGCCGTACGTGATGCTCGGCGTGAACATCGTCGCGGCCGACACCGACGCCGAGGCGCGACTGCTCGCCTCGTCTGGCCGCCAGTCGTTCGCCAGCTTGCGCGCGGGACGGCCGATTCAGCTGCCGCCGCCGTCGAAGGCGTGGGAGCGCGATCCGTCTGACGCCAGTGATCCCGCCAACCAGACACGGGTGTCGTTCGTGGGATCGCCGGCGACCATCGCCGAACAGATGCAGGCGTTCGTCGACAAGACACAGGCCGATGAGCTGATCGTCGTGTCGCACATCTACGATCACCGCGCCCGCCTTCGCTCCTACGAGCTCGCCGCAACCCTGTAGAATTCAGCGGCATGGATTGTCCGCGTTGCCGCCAGGCGATGGAGGTGCACATGCTCGATGGCCACCTCGGTCGCGACGTCGAGGTCGATCTCTGCGAACCGTGCCAGTCGCTGTGGTTCGACGGCAAAGAAAACCTGCAACTCACGCCTGGCAGCATTCTCGAGCTGTTTCGCGCCATCGGCGAACATGTCCGCAAGCCCGAGCTGCGCGACGGCGAGCTGGTGAAGTGTCCGCGCTGCAAGGCCGGCCTGCGGCGCACCAAGGACATGCAGCGCAACACCCGGTTCGAGTATTTCCGCTGCCCCAACGATCACGGCCGGTTGACGGCGTTCTTCGACTTTCTGAAGGAGAAGGACTTCATCCGGCCGCTGACCCCGCAGCAGATCGCCGACCTGCGCAGGAACATCAAGATCGTCAACTGCTCGAACTGCGGCGGGCCGGTCGATCTGGCCAAGGGCTCGGCCTGCGCGCATTGCGGCTCGCCGCTGTCGATGCTCGACATGGACCAGGCCGAGCGCCTGGTGGCGCAGCTGCGTGCCGCCGACCGCGGCAGCAAGACGGTCGATCCCGCCCTGCCGCTCGCCCTGGCGCGGGCGCGCGCGGAAGCCGAGTCGGCCTTCACAGGCCTGCCGGGTCACGACCCCTGGACGCAGGAGGGATGGTCGATGGGCCTGGTCGGCGCGGGCCTCGCCGAATTGATGCGATTCCTCAAGCGCGATAGTTGATTCCCCTTCGCTAGCGCTACAATCCGTCGGTGGGCATCGCAGACTTCTTCAAGGGCGAACTGATTGACGTCATCGAGTGGACCGATGATTCTCGAGACACGCTGTCGTACCGCTTCCCGGATGACGATAAGGCGATCAAGAACGGCGCGCAGCTGATCGTCCGTGAGTCGCAGGTCGCACAGTTCGTGTATCTGGGTGCCTTCGGCGACACCTTCAAACCGGGCAAGCATCCGCTCACCACCGAGAACATCCCGATTCTCACGAAGCTGGCCTCATGGAAGTACGGCTTCAATTCGCCGTTCAAGGCCGACGTCTATTACGTCATCACGCGGCTGTTCACCGGCAACAAGTGGGGCACGTCGAACCCGGTGATGCTGCGCGACAACGACTTCGGCGTGGTCCGCGTGCGCGCGTTCGGTACCTACGACTTCCGGATCGTCGATCCGCCCACGTTCCTGCGCGAGGTCGCCGGATCGGACCACAACTTCCGGCTCGATGAGTTCGGCGACACCATGCGCTCGCGCGTCGTCAGCCTGTTCACCGACGCGATCGCCTCGGCGAAAGTGCCGGTCCTCGACGTCGCGTCGCGCTACACCGAGCTTGGCGAAGCGCTGCTGCCGATGATCAACCCGGCGGTGCGCGCGAAGTACGGACTCGAGATCACCAGTGTCATCATCGAGAACGTGTCGGTGCCGCCGGAAGTCGAGAGCGCGCTCGACAAGCGCGCCAGCATGACGGCGATTGGCAATCTCAACGACTACGTGAAGTACCAGATGGCGCAGGGCTTCGAAAAAGGCGGCTCCGGTGCCGGCGCCGCCGGCACCGCCGCGGAGCTGGCGGTCGGATTCGGCCTGGCGCAGCAGATGATGCAGCAGGGGTTCTCGGGTGGCGCGGCCACGCCGTCGGTGACGCCCGAGCTGCTGGGACCCGCTGATGCCGCGAAGGCGCTCGGCGTCAGCGAAGCCGACGTGCTCGCCGTGCTCGAAGCGGGCGACCTCAAGGGCAAGAAGATCGGCTCGTCGTGGCGCGTCACGCGCGCCGCGCTCAATGCTTACTTATCGGAGTAAATTCTGGCCGAAGAGATCCCTGCGCTCGACAAGCACGCCTGTCCGGCGTGCGGCGCGCAGGCGGAGTGGCACCCGGGCACGCGGAAGCTGGTCTGTCCCTTCTGCGGCACCGAGTCTCCGTACGCGATCGATCGCGACGCCGGCAAGGTTGCTGAGAACGATCTCGCCGCCGCGCTGGCGTCCACCACCGACAGCGACCGCGCGTTCCAGGCTCAGCGGCGCAGCGTGCAGTGCCAGAGCTGCCGCGCCGTGATGGTGTATGACGCGGCGCTGGTTGGACAAAACTGCGAGTTCTGCGGCTCCCCGGCGCTGGTCGCCTACCAGGAAATCAAGTCCCCGGTCTCACCGAAAGGCGTGCTGCCGTTTCGCATCGATCGCCATCGCGTGCGCAACGACATTCGCCGCTGGTGGCGCGGCAAGTGGCTCGCGCCCGGACGGCTGGCGAAAGCGGCGCTGGTCGACACGGTGCACAGCGTCTACATTCCGTATTGGACCTTTGATGCGCATGCGCACTGCCCGTGGGACGCCGACGCCGGTCACTACTATTACGTGAACGTCGAGGGCCGCGACAACAAGGGCAATCGCGTGGTCCGGCAGGAGCGCCGCGTGCGCTGGGAGCCCGCCTCCGGCATCGTCGAACATACCTTTGACGATGAGCCGGTGCCCGGAACGACCGGCGTGGCGATCGATCTGTTGCGCCAGGTCGAACCGTTCCCGACCAATGAAGTGGTGCCGTACGACACCGCGTTTCTTTCCGGCCATGTCGTTGAGCACTATCAGGTGGCGTTAACGGAGGCGGCGGGGAGTTCGGAGCAACAGATGCGCGCCACGCTCGAACAACTGTGCGCCCGCCAGGTGCCGGGAGATACCCATCGCAACCTGCGCATCCATCCCACGTTTTCGGGACAGACGTTCAAGCACCTGCTGGTGCCGATTTGGCTGCTCGTGTATATGTTCGGCCGCCGCTCGTATCAGGTGGTCGTCAATGGCTACACCGGCCGCATCGCCGGCCGCTATCCGTACAGTCCGTGGAAGGTGGCCTCCCTGGTCACGCTCGTGATCCTCGCCGTGATCCTGTTCGTACTCGCCAGCAACAGCTGAATTCGTTATTCGTTATTTCACCGGTTGTTCGTCGCCGGGTTCGCCTTATCCATCACGACCACTTCGTGCCCGTCGATGCGCATCGCCGGTGGATTGGTGGACCGCTCCTTGACCCACTGCACCAGCTTCGCGCCTTCGCCGGCAGACGGATCGAGCAGGTAGATGTCGTTGCTGGCGTCGCGCGTCACCGGCACGAACGAGACCCGCAGGATGTTCTTGCCCTGGATCACCACGCGCGCCACCAGGCCGTCGGTGGATTTCTCGTAGCCGGGCTGATCGAAGGTCGAGTGGCCGATCGCGTAGAGAATCGCCTTGCCGTTATAGATTTCCGCGCCTTGAATGGTGTGCGTGCCGTGGCCGAACACGAAGTCGGCGCCGGTGTCGAGGGCCACGCGCGCGAACTGCTTCTGGTATTCCTCGGTCTTCGATCGATCGCGTCCGGTGCTCGTGCCGCGCACCGCGCCGAACTGCACCGCCGTGGATCCATCGCGGTTGTGATGCGAAACGATGACGATGTCGACGAGCGGGCGCAGCTTCTTGATGTCGGCTTTCAGCAGCTCGAGATCCGCCGGATCGATGGTGATGCCGTCAAGCGAGGCGATCTTCGCGACGCCGGGTTCGGTGGCGGTCGCGATCATGTCCTGGGGTTGATACCAGCGCGCGGTGTACTGCAGGAAGCCGATCCTGACGCCTTTGCGCGTCACGATCGCCGGCTTGTGGGCCTCCGCGATGTTGCGACCGGCGCCGGCGTGCAGGATGCCGTTGGCGTCGAGCACGGCGAGGCTCTTCATGATGTTCTCGCGTCCCGACGCCACGTTGTTAGCCACCCCGACAACCGCGATGTTCGCGGCCTTCAAGCCCTTCACCCCGTCCGGCCCGGGATGCGTCCACTGCTTGTCCGGGATGTCGATCTTGTTGCCGACGGACTTGACGAGCAGTCCTTCGAGGTTCGCGTAGACCAGGTCCGCCTTCTTCAGCGTGTCGCGCATGCGATGGAAGGCCGTGGTCGGATCGGCGCGGCGCGAATGGATCTGGATGTCGCCGAGGATCAGCAACTCGACGGCTTTGTCGCCGTAGTTCCCGCTCCACTTCCACGCCACGTCCGCAGCGACCAACGATGTAAGTGCGACAACGATGACGAGTGCAAGGAATGGTCGAGTTGTCTTCATGGCGGTACCCCGCGTGAAATTAGACACGATCCGCCGTAGCGCGCAAGTGTTTTTGAGCCGGAAGGCGGAGCGCCGCTCCCATTGTCAACCGGCGAAGGCCGCAGCCAAAGCCGTTCGGCCGTGGCGCTCGAACTGCGCCGTCATAGCAGACAATTGAACGGAAGGGCGGTCATTGACCCAGATCTCAAACGGCCGGGTATCCTGGGAGACCGGTCGCCTGTCTCACCGCCCGAAGAACTACGTCAGCCATCACTCGCGCAGCCAGAGCTCCGCTCAGTTTGGTAAGCTCCATCTCCGATCGTTTTGAATCAACAGGTTAGAGTCGGCGAGCCTAACGTTCGCGAGTTGGAACCACATCGTCGGCTGGCTTCGGCACATCGATGGGCTTCGAGCTATCGCCTGATGGAATGGGTGCTCTTGGCGACGACTCGTTCCATCGCTCAGCGTAGCCCGCAGCGACTGAAGCAACCAGAAGAAGTGCTCCAACCGGCCAATGCCCAGCGCTGCCAATCCTCCAACAACAGCTGAGAAATCAGGAACAGACTTGTCCCGCACAAGAACAGCCGAAGGAGTGAATAGTAGCCGTACGGCAGATCTGCAAGGCCGAAGATCACTCCAATTGTCGCGATCAGTGAAGCCACTCTGACCGGCGTCCATCGTTCTGGAGCAGCCCAACGAGCAATCGGATTCCTGAGAAGCCATCCGCCCACAGCGACAAGAGCGATGCCTAATAGTATCGCTCCCGTTGCACGATTCGGGGCTCAGGAATCAAACACTTCGACGAGGACGAGCGCAATCCCGCTGAACATCAACCAGCCACCTAGGATGGCAGCCTGTGCTTTCAGCTGACGAAGTCCTGAAACCATCGATTCCCGACCCCAACGCGCCGAGAACGTCTCCTTATCAAAGACAAGACGACCGTTGCGGACGCGGAACAGGTCGACAACGTTCCCGCCGAAAATGCCACCCCACAGCACGATGGCAATAATGGTCATCGGGTCGGTAAACTGGAAAGCCGTTGCGCTGATGTAAACCCCAGCACCGCCCACGATGGCGCCAAGGAGGATAAGCCAGGGACGGGCGCGCGATGGGGCAATCGAATCACCGCCCGCTGCTCTACGGTCACCCGTTCTGGCGTTTCGATGCGGGTCCTCCCGATCGCCACCGATTCGGTCTTCCGGCAACTGCTTGACGAGAGTCATTCAGATTCTCCGCCTTGTGTTTTCGCCCCGACTCCGAAGGGTCTGCCGTTCACCGCCCGCGGACTCGGTGAAGCTGCAACCCAAATTAACTCCGCAACAATTTGCAGTCGACTCGCTGGCAAGGTTGCTGCCTTCAGTACAAGATGTGTGCCACCATTGGGCACTACGAATTGATGCTCGCGACTAAAGTCCACAATCTGTAGGTCTGGGCGGCCCCGAATCGCTGGCGCATACGCTGCAGCGGTTTGAAAACGATCCCAGAGCCCTACAGGGGAAGATACCGGACCTGTCCTTCCCACTCGCCTTCAAGACTGCATTCAACGATCAGTATCAGATCGTCAACCACGCGGCCCACGCCTAAACTCGCGCCGATTTCGAAAACGCCCGGCATGCGCTTCCCTCCGGCGACGCGGTCGTACGCGTGCTTGCTCAAGGTCGATACGTCATGCGACACGAGCAGGCGCCCATGTTGGGCGGCCCATTCCAGCACGGTCGGATCGTCCGCTCCTGAGAGCCCGACGTCTTGGACGCGGACGATATCGACATCGGGTTTCCGACGAATCAGTCCTCGGATGATGTCGTTGTTGAAGTTCTCGTCTGCTCCAAGTCGCAGCACGGGCGCTCGGCCTAACGGCGGCGGGCAAGGAGGCGACCGCGAACACCGGCAGGGTCGAAGCGCCGCTCGTTCTCTTCTCGAACCTGCGCGGCCTCTTTCTGGCGCTCCGTGAGGTACGCACGGACTTCGGGCTGGTGACGCAGGTAGTACCCGATGACGGAGTACACATCAGCCAACGTCACTGAGGGGTACTGCTGGACAATCTCCTCGGCAGTCGCGCCAGCGTCGAAGGCCGCGACCACGGTGTCGAGGGTAACCCGCGTGCCACCGACACGGATCACGCCGTCAGCATCGGTTTGAATCGGAATCCGCTCGGGCGGAACGTGCAGTTCCATGAGGCCAGCGTAGGGGGACTTCCAGGGGCTGTCAACCTTTCCGTCTCAAGCCGTCCACCATCCCGGGGAATGCTGAAATCGACGCGCTCTTCACAGATCGACGCGGCCGGGATCACCTGTGATTGCAGCGTCGCACGGGTTGGGGAGGGGAACGCTGAGGGGAACGCTGGTTCGCACGGAGTGTTCCCCGTTCTCATGGATCGCGCGCGGGCGCCCGAGTTGCGAGTTTCGCGAGACGTGGACGCGCCTACCGCGCTGACTTAAGGCTCGCGGCGGACGGCGTCCGGTCGTGGCGGCGCGTCCGGCCGGTCGTTGAACTCGGGACTCTGACGGCGGATCTCCTCATCGTCCTCGCCGCGCGGCATGGATGAGGTGTCGACCGGATTGATGCCCGTGCCCTCGGGAGAGGGATTGAGCGGCGGCGTGCGATGCGCACTCGGCAGATCGGCGATGTACTCGTCCGGCTGCGTGTCGGGCTCTGATGGGTGCTTCATGCCGTGATCTCGATGCAAAATGCCTTCCTTTTCACGTTTTGGCCAGCTAGGCATCGTGATTGCAACAACCGATAAGGTGGGTAACGTGCCACCGAATGTCGATATCGGCAAGAAGGCCGCCCGGGCCGCCGGACTTCGTTACGCGACCTGCGACAAACCCGGCATCACGCGCCATCGGCGCGGCAAGGGCTTCATTTTCAAGGGTCCCAGGGGCCAGGTCATCCGCGACGCCCGGACGCTGGCACGCCTTCGGGCACTGGTGTTGCCCCCGGCGTGGATCGACGTGTGGATCTCGACCGATCCGCGCGCGCACCTCCAGGCGACCGGCCATGACGCGGCCGGCCGCAAGCAGTATCGCTATCACGCCGACTGGACCGCCGAACGCAACTCGACCAAGTACTATCGCATGCTCGCGTTCGCGGAAGTGCTGACGGCGATCCGTAAACGCACCCGCCGCGACTTGATGGGCCCGGCCTGTTGCCGGCCGCGCGTGCTGGCAACCGTCGTCGAGCTGCTGGGCAAGACCTACTTTCGCATCGGCAACGAAGAGTATGCGCGCGCCAACAAGTCGCACGGCTTGACCACGCTGAAGGACCATCACGTGGAGGTTCGCGGCCGCAGGCTGCGGTTCGCCTTCCGGGGCAAGAGCGGCGTGTTCCAGACCATCGAGATCGAGGCGCCGCAGCTGGCCAAGGCCGTGCAGCAATGCCAGGACTTGCCGGGGCAGACGCTGTTTCAATACCGTGACGATCAGCGCCGGGTTCGTAGCCTCTCGTCCTCGGACATCAACCGTTACCTCGGCGAGATTTGCGGCGGCCCCTTCACCGCGAAGGACTTTCGGACCTGGGCCGGCACGTTGACGGCCGCGCGGGCGCTCGACGACCTGCCGCCGGCCAAGTCGAAGACCGCGGGCAACAAGGTGATCGTCGCCGCCGTCGACACCGTCGCCGAAACGCTGGGAAACACTCGGGCCGTGTGCCGGAAGTGTTACATCCATCCCGCGGTGCTGAGCGCCTATCTGTCGGGGATCACGCTGAGCCGCGTGGAGCCGGTTGGCGCGAAAGTGATGAAGGGCCTGCTCGATGCCGAAGCGCGCCTGGTCTCGCTGCTGCTACGAATGGATCGCAGGGCGAAAGCGGCGTGAGAGCCGCCGCCACAGAGCCTCCGGACGAGCTTGAGTGCCGGCCCGGGCAGGGCGTATCCTGATAGGAAGATGCGTAGTGAGCAAGCGATAGGCGGATCTGAGCACGTTGTCCAGCTGTTCGACTCATCGAAATCGCTTGCCGAGACGGTGGGAGCGTTTCTCCTTGGCGGTCTCGAACGCAACGAAAACGTCCTGGTCGTTGCCACGCCCGAACATCGTGAGTTATTGAGCCGGCGCCTCGAGGAGGCCGGCTGGAACGTGCGCCAGCTCATTGCCGCCAATCGGCTGATGATCCGCGACGCCGTGCAGACGCTCGATAAATTCATGCGCAAGGACACGCCCAGCCCGATCGCGTTTGACGAAGTGGTCGGCACGATCGTGCGCCAGCTGTCCAACGGCAAGCGGGTGTGGATCTACGGCGAGATGGTCGACGTGCTGGCGGCCCGCGGCAACCTCCGCGGCGCGCAGCAGCTCGAAGAAATGTGGAACCTGCTCGGCCAACGCGAGAGCTTCACGCTGTTTTGCGGGTACGCCTCGGGCCACTTCGGCGATCCGCGTGCCGCCAAGGCCCTCGCCGGCATTTGCGCCTCCCACGACTGCGTCCATCGCAAGCGCGATGACATCCTCGCCGAATTCCTGCTCGACCAGCAGGACGTGAAAGCCATCGTCGGCAGATCCTGACCTCGGATCCCGGATCCCGGCCTGCCCTGAGCGAGGGACGCGTTTTCGCGTCCCGAGTCGAAGGGATCCCGGCCCAAGAGTTACCATCCTCGAATGGCGCCCTTGACGACCGCGCGATTTGAGTCGGCGATGCTGTACGCCCACCAGGTTCACCAGGGACAGCGGCGCAAAGGCACGGGCATTCCGTACATCGCGCACGTGCTCGGCGTGGCGGCGATTGCGATGGAGTACGGCGCGGACGAAGACGAAGCGATTGGCGCGCTGCTGCACGATGCCGCCGAGGACGGCGGCGGCGAAGCGACGCTGGCCGAAATCCGCGCCCGCTTCGGCGACGCGGTTGGCGAGATCGTGCTCGGCTGCAGCGACAGCCTGGTCGAGGATCCGGAAGACAAGCTGCCCTGGCGGGAGCGCAAGGAGAATTACCTGGCGCATCTCGAGAACGCGAGCGCCGCGGTCTGCCTCGTGTCGGCCGCCGACAAGCTGCACAACGTCCGCTCGATCATCCGCGACTATCGCGAGCACGGCGAAGAGATCTGGGAGCGCTTCCAGGGGCGCCGCGATGGAACGTTGTGGTACTACGAGACCGTTGCCCACATCCTGGTCCACCGCTACCGCTCGCAGCTGACTCGCGACCTTCAAGACGAAGTCGACGAGCTTTTGAAGATCGCTCTTACAGAAGGACAGAAGTGAAGACCTACGGCGCTGACGCAGGTGGAACGCGTTTCTTCGTGGCTTGTTCAAACGCGTACGCAATCTCGATCAACTTCGGTTCGCTGCATTGCGCGCCGACGAAGCCCACGCCGTAGGGCGCCGGGTTGGCGTCGAAGCCGGCGGGGAAGGGCTGCTGCGGCGCATTCGGCACCATCCCGAACGGCACCGCGATGATCGGATAGCCGGCGCGCGCGGCCACGTTCGCGCCGCTGCTACCCGGCGTGATGAAGGCGTCGAGCCGGTGCATCTTCAGCACCGCGTCGATGCCCTGATCGCGACTGAGCCGCAGGTCCTTGGCGTGGTCGGCTTCATACCGCGCCTGGTCGGCCGCCACATCCATCTCGTCTGAAATGTCGAGGCGCGATTGCTGGTACTTGATGGCGTTGGCTTTCGCATGCGCCAGGTTCCAGTTCCGCAACTCCGTCAGCGTTTTCACCGGCGCCGACGGGCCGAGGCTGGCCAGCCAGGCGTTGAAGTCACGCTTCATGCCGTACTTGAAGGGGGCCGAGCAGGTGGCGTCTTTGCCCTTCGCATGCTCGGCGCCGGCGCAATAATCGAACAGGGGAAAGCTGTCGTTGGCGGTCTTCGCGACGAAGCTCGGTAAGTCCGCGGGATCGACGATGACCGCGCCCTGCTGTTTGAGGACGGCGATGGCGTCGGTCATCACCTTCGCCTGCGCGGGATTGAGGCCGCCGCGCGGGTTCGTCTGGCCTGGCAGCGTGACGCGATCGATGTAGAACGCGCGCGGCACGCCGATGCGCGTGCCCTTGAGCCCGCCGGCATTCAGGAACTTCGTGTAGTCGCGGTTCGGCGGCGGCGTGCACGTGCGCGTGGCCGCATCATTCGGATCGGGTGACGCGCCTTCCATGGCGCCGAGCATGATCGCCGCATCGGCCACGGTGCGCGTCATCGGCCCGGCGGTGTCGTGGTCGGCGGTGATCGGGATCACGCCGTACCTGCTGATGCGGCCGAGGGTGGGGCGGATGCCGACCAGCATGTTCGCGTTCGACGGGCTGATGACCGATCCGCCGGTGTCGGAGCCGACGCTGCCGGCCCACAAATTCGCCGCGGTGCCGATGCCGGAACTCGACCCGCCGGTCTGCAGCACCGGCCGGCCATCGCCAGGCTCGGGCCGTGGGTCGGGACGTGGATCGTAGGGATTGAACGCGAAGCCGCCGACCGCGTTGTAGTTGCCCGGCATCGCGTTGGGATTACCGGCCACCCAGTTGGCGAGCTCCGTCATTCCGGTCTTCGCGATGATGATCGCGCCGGCGGCCTTGAGATTACGCGTCAAGGTGGCTTCGTACGGCGGCACGTAGCCGGCAAACGCGAGGGCGCCGCCCGTGGTCGGCATCTCGGTGGTGTGAATGTTGTCCTTGAGCGCCACCGGGATGCCGTGCAGTGGGCCGCGCAGCTGGCCTTGCGCGCGCTCGCGATCGAGCGTGTCGGCTTCCTGCAGCGTGCGTGGGTTGACGGCCAGGGCCGCGTTCAGGCGATCCTCGTAGAGGCCCAGGCGCATCAAGTACTGCTCGACTATCTCACGCGACGTCACCTGGCCTCTGGCCATAGCCGCCTGCATCTGCGGAATCGTGGCTTCCACCACCGTGAATCGTCCCGGTCCCTGCGCGCCAAGCGTCAGCGCCGAGACGGCCAGCGCGAAAGCGAAAGTGAATGGTCGCATGCGCGATATTCTATGCACGATTGGATATTCCGTTCGAACAAACCTGCGCCGTCCTCGACAGCGCCTTGCAGGGATCGGCGCGGCGGCAGATCGTCGACGAGTTCGCTTCGGCGAAATCGCTCGGCGCCGGCCTGCAACTGCTCGGCGACGCGATGCGCGCCAACCAGTTTCGCGCCCGCGGCCACCAGATTTTTCTCGATCGCGCCATCACCGCCTACGACGGCCGGACGCGCGCTGAAGGGTTTCACATCCTGCACGACTGGGACGGCGTCGCCGAACGCTCCAATCCCGACATCATCCCGATCGACGTCCTGCACTTCGTGGCCGAGCAGCGCGGGAGCAAGCCCGCCAGCCGCATCGAGCCGGCGATTCTGCTGGACTACTACTTCATGCACGTGCTGGCGCTGCTCACGCTGCGGGTGTGGGACGAGGGCGACCCGGACGAGAATCTCGCGCGCGTCGACACGCTACTCGCGGCCCT
>CAZEMI010000216.1:0-40107 GCA_964513235.1 uncultured Acidobacterium sp. | reverse complement strand
GTCGTGGACCGTAACATCCGGATGACGCCGATGGAGCTGGAGTTCCATAGCGGCGACAGTGTGGAATTCCAGTTGTTCAAACAGACCGAGAACCTCGACGAGGACTTCGAGATCAGCGACGGCGTGATTCTGCCGATCGGCGGCAGCTACGACTGGCTGCGGTATCAGATCGTGTATGACGGCGCGGAGCACCGCGTGCTCTCCGGGCGCGTGGAATATTCGTTCGGCGATTTCTGGAACGGGGAGCGACAGGAGTTGAATCTCGATCTGACGATGCGCCCGCGCCCGGGCGTGTCGGTGCACCTGTCGAGCGAGTTCAACGACGTCACCCTGCCGCTGGGCTCGTTTACCACGAAGCTCTATCGCCTCGACGCGCGCACGCAGTTCAGCCCCTGGATGTATTTGTCGAACAACGTGCAGTACGACTCCGAAAGCGGCGAGGTCGGCTGGCAGCTGCGCTTCCGCTGGATTCAGAAGCCGGGCAACGACGTCTTCTTCATCTGGACACAGAACTGGCGGGATGAAATCGGCAGCGGCCTCGGCGCACTCGATCGCCGCGGCGTCGCGAAGATCGTCCGGACTATTAGATTCTGAATCGTTCCGAGAGCACGGAGAAGTACGGAGGACGCGGAGGCTACAGCATTGCCATCATGGCCGCGACGGCCTTGCCGATGATCTTGGCGAGGGCGCTCAAGACCGGGAGCAGATCTCCCCGCTCCATCACCGCCGCGGCGGTCTCGGCGTCGCTGATCAGCAGCCACAGCGTCAGCGCGCCAACCGGCGCAAGAGTGATGGCGCTCACGCTCACCAAGCTGAACAGTCGGGGCCACAAGCGGCTCTTGGGGAGCTGTCTCGGGCGGTCGGTGGCGGTTTTCGGTGTTGCCATGGTCTTGCTCGTCGCGTCCCTTAAAGCGAGGACCGTACCAGTCTGGCCGATTCCTGTAACTACATGAATAACAGACGGTTACGACGATGAAAAGGTTGGCAGCGCCGCGGAAAGTGTCCGTTCGTGGGACTGGAGTATCCTGTTCCGAATGTATGCCCTTTGCCTCGTCCGCTACCGGCGGCCAATCGAAGAGGTGGTCGTCCATCAGGAAGCCCATCGCGCCTTCCAGCGGAAGCTGAAGGATGAGGGCACGCTGATCGCCGCCGGCCCCCACGACCCCAGGTTCAGCGGCATGTTCCTGGTTCGCGTGCCGGACGAGAACCCGCAACAGGCGCTCGATGCGATCCGCGACGCGGACCCGTATTACCAGGCCGGCGTCGTGCAGTACGAGTCGCTGGTGTGGAATGTTGTGATCGGGAAAGAAAGTCTCGATCAACTGAAGTAGTCAGGATTCAGTCGCGAGTATCCAGAACAGCTCCATCCCAAGTAACTGTCTCGGCAAAACGTCAAGCGGTCCAAACATGGGGCAGATGATCCTCCGCCTAACGAATCCGTAGCATTGCTTCAGCCACTTGTAGCGCAGCTTGTTTTCTGGATTTGCGACCGCGGTGTTCGGATGGATTGTGTAACGTAAGGGTCCTATTTTCAGCGTCTTAGGATCGAATGGCGTCACTGGCCCATCGGGGCTTGTGTAACGGTGTGCAGTGGCAATTTCGTTGCCGTTGTGGTCCCGAAACGTGTACATATGCCTTCTGGTATCCTTAGGGTGATCCGGCCACCTCGATGGATTCCCCTTATCCCTCGGAGCAACGGAAAACTCGCCAGCCTCGTATCTCTCAACGATGCCTGACTGGTTGAACATGCATCGCAGAGTCCACGCGTTGACTTCGACTACGGTGTAATCGGCCATGATTCACGAGAGCCAGGTAAAGGCGAAGATCGCGTCCGTCCTGCAAGGCGAAATCTCCATCATTGATTTCGCGCGATGGATCATGTCCAACAGTTGGAACATGCACCAAGACAGTTCTCCGTCAGCGGTGTCGCTTGTGTCACGAGTTCACCTTCTACTTGCGGAACGGGACGAGCAAGCAATCAACGATTCGAAGTTCATCGAAGAACTGCGGTCGATTCAAGCTGAGTTTTCGGAGCAGCAACTGTTTCAAATCGTCGTCCGCATTTCAGTTGATCGTGTGTCGGCCGCTAATTACGCGTGGCCCATCGCATCGGCGAACCAGATCATCCAGTTCCCGCCGGTAGTTCTTC
The DNA here is from genome assembly GCA_964513235.1 of uncultured Acidobacterium sp. GTDB lineage: Bacteria > Acidobacteriota > Vicinamibacteria > Vicinamibacterales > UBA2999 > 12-FULL-67-14b. Next base: position 37,958 of record CAZEMI010000216.1, on the reverse strand, counting down.
CTTTGCAAGCCTAAGGGGAATACTCGTCAAGATTTCCGCGTCCCAACGCACGTCAATCCACTACAAACCTGCGGGTGGATCTCCCGGCATAACAAACTGGACTACGAATTGTGCGCCCTCCGCCTTGTCGTTCAGAGCAAAATTGACCGGGAACGTTTCTGGAAAAGGTGTTTCTTTACCATCGGGATTCCTCACGACCATCGAGACCTCGTGGTGACCGGTGACATCACCCGCCTTCAAGATGACCAATGCGGACATGTTTAGAATTCCACTCGCATCTAAGATCTGCTCCCGTGGCGGAGCGGCTGGTATGGGTTCGTCTGTTCTCTTGCCAATTCGTTGGATGACCGTCGTATAGGTATCCACGATCCTGATAGCGCTGACGATGTCCCCCTTCGCGCCTTTCTCGCGCAAAACCTTCTCGCAAATAAAGGCAGCGGCGACAAAGGGCTTTGGATTCGGCATGGCTGTGGCGATACTACCAGCACTGGACTACCAGCACTCGCTTTAGTGGTCAAGTATATTTGTTACCGCGGTAGCTACTTGTGCTTCCGCTGACGCAGCCACTCGCCGAGCGTCCACGACACCACCATCAGCAGGATGACACCGACCAGCGCAAGCAGGAGTGGGCGTGCCATGGCTACATGGGGTGCTCGCTGGATCCGGTGGGCTTCGTGTTCGGCCCGGTGAGCTCGCTGACGATCATGCCGACGCCGAACACCACCACCGCACCGATCAGGTTGTGCCAGAGAAACGCGATCGAGGTGTTCACGGTGATGTAGCCGACCACGCTCATGCCGGTGATGAGCGCGATGAAGGCGCCGGTGCCGTTGGCGCGCGGCCACCCGATGGCGAGCAGGAACACGCCCAGGATCGATCCATAGAAGAACGATCCGAAACGGTTCACCACTTCGATCAGCGACCCCAGCTCCACCGCGTAGATCGCCACCACCGAGGCGAACCCCGCCCAGAACAGCATCGCGATCTTCGAGACCATCAACAGGTGCGGTTCGTCGCCATCGTCGCGCACCCACCGCCGGTAGAAGTCCATCACCGTCGACGTCGACAGCGCCGCGAGCTCGCCGGCGATGGTCGACATCGCCGCGGCGAAAATCGCCGCCATCAGCAGTCCGATCAGCCCCACCGGCAGCTGCGTGACGATGTAGGTCGGGAAGACGTAGTTGATGTCGTTGTAGGTGCTGTCGCCCGACACCTCCTTGACGAGCGCAATCGCCTCCGCCCTGGCGTCCGTGACGCGCTGCTCGTGGCCGTGGAACGCCGCGCGCCGTGCGTCGATAGCGGCCGCCTCTCCCGCGCTCTCGGCGTCGGCCAACTCCTGCGCCGCGACGCGGCGCTCGCCGATGGCGTCGTTGTAGCGCTGCTCCAGCGCGACGTACTCACCGGCCCTCGCGCTGTCGCGCACGCGCTCGTCGTGGACGCGATTGAACAGCATCGGCGGCGGCGTGAACAGGTAGAACACGAACATGAACACGCCGATGATCATCACCAGCGCCTGCAGAGGAATCTTCCAGTAGGCGCTCATGAAGAGGGAGGTCCGCGCCTGGTCGACCGACTTGGCCGTCAGGTAGCGCTGCACCTGGCTTTGATCGGTCCCGAAGTACGACAGGAACAGGAACAGCGCCCCGATCGTGCCGGTCCAGAAGGTGAAGCGCACCGAGGGGTCGGTCGAGAAATTGAACGCCTGCAGCCTCCCGGCCGTGCCGGCGATCTTGAGCGCCTCGTGAATGCTCACGGTGTCCGGAAGACCGAGGACCAGCGCCACGCAGGCCGCGGTCAGCCCGAACACGATCACGTACATCTGTTTGACGTCGGTCCAGGCCACCGCTTGCACGCCGCCGTACATCGTATACACCGCCGTCGGCACGGCCAGTAACAGGCACAGCGCGGACACGTCGACGCCCACCAGCACCGACAGGACCACGGCCGGCGCGGAAATCACGACGCCGGTGGACATGCCGCGCGAGAAGAGAAACAGCAACGCGGTAAAGGCGCGCGTCTTGGCGTCGAAGCGCCGCTCGAGATATTCGTAGGCGGTGTAGACGTTGGCGTTGCGGAAGAACGGGACGAACGTGACCGCGATGATGATCATCGCGATCGGCAGCGCGTAGTACTGCTGCAGCAGGCCCATGCCGTCGGCGTAACCCTGGCCGGTGCTGCTGACCATGGTGATCGCCGACAGTTGCGTGGCCATCACCGACAGGCCGACGGCCCACCACGGCAGGCTCCGGCTCGCGAGAAAATAGCCCTCGAGCCTGCCGGTGTTGCGGCTCAGCCTGATGCCGTCCCACACGACCCAGATGAGGTACAGCCCGATGATCGTCCAGTCAATGGCCGACATTTAACGTGTGTAATACCACTGGAACGCGTAGAGCGCGGCCAGCGTGACCACCCAGACGATCACGACCCGCACGTAGGTGCGCTGCATCGGGGTCATAACGCCTGTGCGCTCGCGGTGAGCCGCGTCTCGGCGCGCTCGAGGTGATCGCGCCGGGCCTGCCACTGGTCGCGATCCGCCTGCAGCAGGCGCTTCGATTCGGCGATGGCGCGCGCGGTTTCAGAAGGAGCCGGACCCCCGTGCGTGGTGCGCACGTCGACGAAATGCGCGGGGCTCATGATGCGCTGCAGATCGGCGTCGCTGTAGTCGAGCGAGCGGCCCAGGATCGCCTTCGAGGCCTTCGACAACGCGCTCGAGAGCGCCGCGTTCGGATCCTCGATGCGCGCCTTCAACAGCAGCGCGGCAATGGCGTGGGCCGATCGGAACGGCAGGCCGTGATCGCGGACGAGCGTGTCGGCCAACTCGGTCAGCGTGGTGCCCCCTTCACCGGCGCGGGCGGCGAGACGCTCGACATCGAAATCGGCCAGGCGCATCGCCGCGGCGACCAGCGTCACGGTGCGCGTCGCATCGCGAAACATCGCGGCCACCAGCGGCTGCAGATCGTCTTCCGTATCGACGATGTCGCCGAAGGGCGTGTTGTGGACGGCGGTGGTGATCGCCTGCGCCTGGCCGACCGCCTTGCTGGCGATGGCGCGGGCGTGTTCCAGCGCCACCGGGTTGCGCTTCTGCGGCATGATGCTGCTGCCCTGCACGAAGCCCTCGCTCAGCCGCAGGTAGCCGAACTCCATCGTGCACCACAGCAACAGGTCCTGGATGACGCGGCCGAGGCCGACGATCAGCACGCTCGTCGCGGCGACGCTCTCCAGCACGTAGTCCACGGTCGCAATGCTGCCGTAGGTGTTCCCCGTCGGCTCGCTGAATCCCAGCAGCTCGCTGGTGCGATGGCGATCGATCGGGAAACCGGTGCCGGTGATGGCGCACGCGCCGAGCGGATTCCGGTTCGTCGACTCGTAGGACGCGCCGAGCCGCGTCTGGTCGCGTTCGAGCTGTTCGATCACGGCCAGCAGGTAGTGCGCGATGGTCGTCGGCTGCGCGGGCTGCGTATGCGTGTGCGCGCCGTAGACGGTGTGCGTATGGCGCTCCGCAAGCGCCAGGAGCGCGTCACGCAGATCCAGCGTGGCCGACGCCAGCCCGGCAATGAACTCCCGGTGCCCCATCCGGTACATCGTCATGTCGATGTCGTTGCGGCTGCGCGCCGTGTGCAGGCGGCCGGCCACCTCTTCGTTGCAGGCCTGGTTGATCAGGCGCTCGATATAGAAGAACAGGTCTTCGTAGGTGCCGTCGTAAAGAACGTCACGGACGCTGTCGAGGGAAATGCCGTCGAGCGCGTTGCGGAGTGCCTTGGCGTCGGCGCTCGAAATGATGCCCTGCTCCGCCAGCATCACCAGGTGGGCGTAGTTGATCGCCATCAACGGTGACAGGAGGAGATCCTTGGCGTCCTCGAAGTTCTCGTTGAGGACGTTGGTGACGTATTCGGGCGCGAACTTCATCCAATAGCAGTATATTCGGCCGAGCCTGCCGCGGCCGAAGGCCGCGAGCAGGCGAAGCGCGCCGAAGCGCGGCGGCGAAATTGCCGCGCCAAGGCGGGCGGGAGGTCTTCGATGCGCCGCTTTGTTTGGCTATTGGTCATCGCAACTCTGGTCACGCAGACCTCGGCTCAAACGCCGGCCACATCAGTCCAGATGCCGGGCCTCTTGCAGCCGGTCGAGATCCTCCGCGACCGCTGGGGCATCAACCACATCTACGCGCAGAACGAGGCGGATCTGTTTTTCGCGCAAGGCTACGCCGCCGCCAAGGATCGAACCTTCCAGTTCGAGGTCTGGCGCCGCCAGGCCACCGGCACGGTGGCGGAGATTCTCGGCCGCCGCGAGCTGCTGCGCGATCGCGGTGCGCGGCTGCACATGTTCCGCGGCGACATGGACGACGAGCTGAACCGCTACCACCCGCGCGGCAAGGCGATCATCGAAGCCTACGTGCGCGGCGTCAACGCGTACATCGCCGACACCGAGCGCAACCCGGCGCTGCTGCCGATCGAATTCAGGATGCTGAGCATCAAGCCGGGGCGCTGGACGCCGGCGGTCGTGATCTCGCGTCACCAGGCGCTCGCGGGAAATGTCGCGGCAGAAGTGCGGTCGCTGCGTGCGATCAAGGCGACCAGCATCGATCAGGTGCGCGACCTGATGCACTTCCAGGGCGGCAACCCGCGCTTCGAGCTCGATCCCGCGATCGATCCGCGAACCTTCCCGGATGACGTGCTGGCGGTCTATTCCGCGTTTCGCGCCAGCGTGGAATTCAGGCCCGAGGACGTGGCGGCGGAATTCCGCGGCGGTCCGCCTTCGCGGCCTGCGGCCGCTTCCGCCTTCGCTGAAGCTTCGGCGGACAGGTCGGCGGACAAGTCGGCGGAAAAGTCGGCGGATCGAGCGGCTGCCCCTGATCCTGCCGGGCCCTTCGATCTCGACGCCGAGCCGCGCGACATCGGATCCAACAACTGGGTGGTGGCCGGCTCGCGGACGTTCAGCACGTTCCCGATCATGGCCAACGACCCGCACCGCGTGATCGCCGCACCGTCGTTGCGCTATTGGGTGCATCTCAACGCGCCCGGGTGGAACGTGATCGGCGGCGGCGAGCCGATCCTGCCTGGCATCTCGATTGGCCACAACGAGCACGGCGCCTGGGGGCTCACGGTCTTCGGGCAGGACTCGGAGGATCTCTACGTCTACGACACCAACCCCGCCAATCCGAATGAATACCGCTATCGCGGCGCGTGGGAAGCCATGCGCGTCATCAGCGACACGATCCCGGTGGCGGGCGACACGCCCGAAACGGTGGAGCTGAAATACACGCGGCACGGACCCGTGCTGCACGAAGATCGCGCGAACCGCAAGGCCTACGCCCTGCGCGCCGGCTGGCTCGAGCCCGGTGGCGCACCCTACCTTTCCAGCCTGCGCATGAACCAGGCGAAGACCTGGGAAGAATTCAAGACGGCCACCAGCTTCAACCACATGCCGTCGGAAAACATGGTGTGGGTCGATCGGCAGGGCACCATCGGCTGGCAGGCCGCGGGGATCCAGCCGATTCGCCGCAACTGGAGCGGCGTGCTGCCGGTGCCGGGCGACGGCCGCTATGAATGGGACGGCTTCCTGCCGATTACCTCGCTGCCGTCGGAGGTCAATCCCGGCCGCGGCTTCATCGCCACCGCCAACAACTTCCTGATGCCGAAGGCGTATCCCTACCAGGATCTCCTGCAGATGACGTGGTCGGATCCGTTCCGCGCGTCGCGCATCGAGGAAGTGCTCGGTTCGGGACGCAAGTTCAACGTCTCCGAGATGATCCGCCTGCAGAACGACGACCTGTCCGTGGTCGCTCGCGCGCTCACGCCGCTGCTGAGACCCGTGCCGCTCGCGAATCCCGCGAGCGCACGCGCGAGAGACCTGCTGACGACCTGGGATTTCGTGCTCGACAGGGACTCGGTCGCCGCCGGTGTGTATGCGATGTGGCAGCGGCGCCTCCTGGCCAACACGCGCGAGGTGGTGATACCCGCGGCGCTGCGAACATCGCTCGGCGGGAATTTCGGCTCCACCAAGAAGATCATCGATTGGCTGCAGTCACCGGATGGCCGCTTCGGCGCCAATCCGATCGCCGGCCGCGATGCGCTCGTGATCAAGAGCATGGATGAAGCCGTGGCCGAGCTGACCAAACGCTTTGGGCCCGACATGCAGGCGTGGAAGTACGGGCAGGAGAAGTATCACCACGCGCTGTTGAGACACCCGTTGTCGGACGCGGTGAACGCGGCGACGCGGGCGAAGTTGATGGTCGGGCCGCTGCCGCGCGGCGGCGACGGCATGACCATCAGCGCCACCGGCAACGCCGACAACCAGGGCTCGGGCGGGTCGCTGAAGATCATCGCCGACACCGAGGACTGGGACAACTCGGTCGGCCTGAACACGCCCGGACAGTCCGGCGATCCGGACAACCCGCACTACCGCGACCTGTTCCAGCTCTGGGCGCGGGGACAGTACTTTCCTGTCGCGTATTCGCGGATGAAGGTGGACTCGGTCACGGAAAGCGTGACGCGGCTCGCGCCAGTCAGCACGTCGACGCAGCAGCCGCGGTAACCGTTATAGCCCCCGGCTTTAGCCGGGGGTTCTTTATACAGCCACGCCGTAGCGCTCGCGCAGGATGTCGAGATGATGCTGCGCGTGCCCTGGCAGGATCCAGACCAGGGCGCGCGCGCTAATCGGATAGTTGTTGGCGACGCCGCTGCGCGCGAGCGCGGCCTCGTCGAGCGATTCGATCAGCTTCACCGTGGCGCGGCGGACGGCGATCATTTCGTCCGCGATGTCCGAAATGCGCCGCCGATCGTGTGGCGCCGCGGCGCTCCACGCTTTTTCATCCATGCCCGCCAGCGCCGCGCGGTCGCCGCGCGCGATGTGCAGCAGCCGGTAGGAAAACAGCCGCTCGGTGTCGGACAGGTGTCCCAGCAGCTCTTTCGCGCTCCACTTGCCCGGGGCGTATCGATGGTCGGCCTGCTCGTCCGACAGCCGCTTCAATCGCTCGAAGCTCGCGATCTGATCCTTGAGGTGATCGAACGGACCGTCGGCGGTCACCTTGCCGACATACCCTGCGTAGAACGGATTGAACTCGGATGTGTGCGGTTGACCGATCGTCATGATGACAGGGCTTTCTCCGTAGTCAGCACGCCCGCGAGGTGTTCGAGCGTGGTCACACCGTGCACGTCCGACGCCAGCTGCGGCACGCGGACCTTCAGGTGCGACGTGAACCGGCGATCGATTTCGTCGAGATAGACCTGCTCCTGCTCGTGCCGCGCGCGCAGGAACGGATCCGGGCTCGTTGCCGGCAGGATGCGATTCACCACCAGGCCGCCGATGGTGACGCCCGCGTCCTGCAGCTGTGCGATCGCCCGCGCGGTCTCTTCGATCGGCAGCCGCTCGGCCACCATCACGAGCACGAACGCGCACACGCGCGGGCTCAGCAGCCGCGCGCGAAACTCCCGCAAGTGCTCGAGGCGTTGCCCCAGCGACAGCATCACCGGATCCGTCGCATCGTCCTGTTCGATGCCGAGCATGGCGCGGCGGGATCGCGACAGGGCGCGAATCCAGGCTTCCATCAGCTCCGGCATGCGGATCAGGCGCAGGGTGTGGCCGGTCGGCGCGGTGTCGAAGATGATCAGGTCGAAGCGATCGTCTTCGCCGCGGATTAGCGCGCCGATGCGATCGAAGAGCGCCATCTCCTCGGCGCCCGGCATGCTCGCGGCCAGGTCGATCTGCCGGTACGATTCCTTGAGGATGTTCGGTCCGAACAGGCCCTTGATCTGTTCCTTGACGTTGGCGACGTAGCGCTGCGACTCGAACGCGCCGTCGATCTCGAGACCCTGCAGGTTGGGGAGGAGCTGCACCGGCTCGGGACCGATCGGCCGCTCGAAGATGTCGGAGGTCGAGTGTGCCGGGTCGGTGGAGACCAGCAGCACACGCTTGCCGGCACGGCTCGCCGCGAGCGCCATGGCCGACGCGCACGTGGTCTTGCCGACACCGCCCTTGCCGCCGAAGAACAGCACCCGCTTTTCGATGAGCGCTTGAAGAGAGGGCCTCAGCAACACGGGAGCGTTCCGAGCGGTGATCGATCCATGCCCATGCGTCGATGCCACTGGTGGAACTGTTCGAGCAGGTAGGGATAGACGTCGAGGAGATACAGGGTCGCCGGGTTCGGCAACCCGACGATCTCCATGTAGCAGAGCAGCAGAAAGAGGTCGTTCAGCTCCGCGGCTTGCAGCCGCAGCTCGCGTTCGTACGCTCCATACGCCGCGCCGTGAAAGAAATCACGGATGTTCTTGCCGATCGACACAGGGGGATCATACCGGGAACCGGGATCCGGGATCCGGGATCCGGTATGAATCACATATTGAGCCAGTAGCTGAATTTCACCAGGAACACATTGTGGCTGGGCGCCGCGAACACGCCGCTGAAGTCCCGGCCGAAGCGGAAGTCGCCGATTTCCTGGTAATCCGACTTGCCCTGCTGCCACACCAGGAACAGCGTCGACCCGGGCTTGTACTCCCAGCGGACCACGTTGGTGGTGCGGAAGGAGCGGATGTTGAAGTTGGCGTTGCCCGAGTACTCGTACGGCCGGTAACGGTCCTCGTAGTTCTTCGCCCGGCCGTCGACGAGCTCCTTGTAGTTCGAGTAATCACCGGCCGAGACGAACGGTTCCGCGTAGACCTGCAGCGACAGGTTGGGCGTCATCGTGTAACTAAAGCGCGTGTTGAACGACATCGTCTTTTGATCGATGCGGCCGAACACATAGCGCTGCGAACCATCGGCGAGATCTTCGTTGGCCACCCACTGCGAATCGTCGTGGTTGATGAAGTAGCGCACACCGAGGTTCAACGACATCGATGAGGTCGCGCGCCAGTTGATGTAGGGCATGATGTCGTGGCGCGAGCTGTTCTTGGCATCCGCCCAGTGGCCGCCGTTGTAGCCGATCGACAGCGCCTTGCGATTGTCGGTGTTGGCGTAATACCAGAGGTTCTTGCCCGGGTTGCCAAGCACGCCCGGGCCGCCGCGCGTGACCCGATCGCGGAACGGCGCGGCATCCAGATTGAAGCCGCCGCCGATGCTGTAGTAGTTCACGAACGTCAAGTGCGAGTTGATGTTGCCGCCGGAGTAGGTGCGGTCGCCGCCGAAATTCCAGCTCTGGTACTGATTGATGTTGAAGTTCTTGGTGCGGACGTACTTGCCGGGCGTGAAATCACGCCACTGGAACCAGTTCGATTGCTGCCGCTCGTCGGCGCGGCGCATGAAGCCGAGGTCGTTGGTGTCGAAGCCGGGCGACTTGTAGCCGACATACGAGCTGAAGCGCGTGCTCTCACCCGCGATCTTGCCGAAGGAGATCGAGCCGGCGTGGCCGCGCAGCGTCGTGGTGTCAAAATCGACGTCCACGTAATCGGCATCCGGCCGTTGGAAACCGTGCACGGTGTTTTCCTGCAGGCGCGTGATCGCGTCGGTGCTGCCCTTGACGTGCGTGGTCGCCAGGTAGCCGCTGATGTTGTACATCGGCGACAGGCGCCAGTCGTAGTCAATGCCGCCCGCAAAGGCGTTGTTGGGGAGCAACGACGTCGCCGCATCATTCTGGCGATTGGTCGACGTGGTCATGACGCCCAGCGACGACTGGTTGGCGAATTCCTTCCGCGCGCGAAGCACCGTGTAGCCCGTCAGCGGCTCCACGGTCAGGTTGCGCCGGCCAGCCACGCCGCTGGCCGCAATCTCCGCGTCTTCGCGCGCCGTCACCGCGGTGAGGGCGCCGAGCGAAAAGCCGCCGAGCCGGCCCGTCAGCTTGCCGGCGCCGATGATGGTCGCCGAATCCGGCTGCGTCGAGTACTCGCCGTCAACGAGCTCGGGCGAGCCCTGCGGCGCGCGGCCAATGCGGCGGGAGTAGAACATGCCGGTACAGTTGCCGTCGTTGCAGTCCATGTTGAAGCGGAAGGTGCCCGAACCCTCGACGAAGAACGGCCGCCGCTCAGGGAAGAACGTCTCGAACGCGTCGAGGTTCACCACGGCAGGGTCGGCTTCCACCTGGCCGAAATCAGGATTGGCCGTGGCGGTGAGCGTGAGGCCCGGCGTCACCGCGTACTTCATGTCGAGGCCGAGGGCGGCGCCGGGATCGTTGGGGTTGCTCAGCGGATTGCCGGCCTCGTTCGGTTGCGTGCGCAGATCCGCCACGGTGTACGGCAGCAGCTCGAACTTCTTCGGCGCGCCGGCCATCTTCAGGCCGCGCATCTCCCCGAACTGCGAGACGAAACCGTTGGCGTTGCGCGACAGCAGCGGCCAGCTCACCGTCTCGGCCAGGCGGCCCACTTCACGAATCACCGCGAACCCCACCGGGCCGCCAGAGAGCGTGTTGAACCGCAACTGCGAGAAAGGAATCCTGAACTCGGCGCGCCAGCCGTCCTGATCGCGCTCGACCTCGACGTCCCACACCGCGTCCCAGCTGTCGTCGCTCTGCCCGTCGTTGAAGTAATAGCGATCCGTCTTGACGCCGACCGGATTGACGCCGAACTCATACGCCGACCGCTTGTCGAAGTACGAATCGACGACGATGCGGATCCAGTCTGAGGGGGAGCGCTGATCGCGGCGGGTGAGGATGCCGACGAGCTTGTCGGGATCGGTGTCGTACGCGCGCACCGCCACATAGAGCGCCACGGCGTCGTACGCCATGCGCGCTTCGGTGCGCATCGTGGGCGGCTGTCCTTCCGCGGGTTCACGTTGCTGGAAGTCGGCGATCGCGGGGGCCTGCTGCCAGATCTCTTCGTTGAACCGGCCGTCGAGCACGATGGGACCGTTGGCCGGCACCGCCACCGCGTCCACCACTTCGACTCGCGAGACTCCCGCCGAGCGGGCGCCTCGCTCGCTCAGGGCCTGAGGCCGCTCGCCTGTTGCCGCCGCCGTTGGGGGAATCGAAAGTGCAAGAGCAGCGATCGCGCTGCTCACATAGAAAAACGTCATAAGCATTTGGATAGACGGGGACCCGTTCCGAAAGGTTGGCCAATCCGACATCTGCCGGTTGTCGTGATATCGATGTATTTGATTTAATATCCAAATTACGTCAGGACCTCTTCGCGGCACCGATCGCGCATATTCCGGCCATAACACCGCCGAATTCGCTCACGACGCGCACCAACTCACGTTGGCCACCGCAGGCGCCTTTGCAGTGTCAAACAATTTCGGCGCCTGGACGGTTCCGGCGGGTTGCGCGGCGTGGATTCCCTCAGGCGTTCGACACTCAATCGAACCCTTGCCGCGAGCGCGAACGCGCACTTTATACATAACGAACCGCTCGATCCGCCGAAGCGGCGCAGCGGCGAAGGCGGACCGCATCGCGGTAATCGGAGTCACTCCGCTGGTGCGCGCGATCGTCGATCACGTCTGCGACCCGCAGGCGTTTCGCGACGCCGCCGCGTCGAAGCATCTGCTGGCGGTTCTTCTGGATCAACTTCCTCACCAACGCGAGCTGCCATTGTTCGTTCCGGCACTGCGCTCGCCGCTGGCGCGACGTGTGGCGGAAGCGTTGCAGTCGGACCCGGCCGACACGCCGCGCACTCGCGATCTGGCGGTGGAGCTCGGCGTCAGCGGTCGCACGCTCGAGCGCGCGTTTACGGCCGACGCGTCGATGAGCCTGGGGAAATGGCGGCAGCGCGCGCGCATCTGCCGCGCGATCGGATTGCTTTCAGCCGGGGGAGCCGTTCAAGACGTCGCGCTCGAAGTTGGCTACGAGACACCAAGTGCCTTCGTAATGGCATTCAAGAAATTCGTGGGAACGACACCGGGCAAGATTGTCACGCGCCACGGACGCTAATCCGCCATCGCTCGCGATCAATTGCGCGAGCTCCGGCGAGACCTCGCCGAAGCGGCCTTCGGCCGCGAAGGCGGGCCACGAAGGTCACGGCGCACACGGAGAACAATTTTTACCTGAAAGAATGTCTTCGTGTTCTCGGTGGACTCCGTGGTTAACGTCCGTGATCACTTCCCGTTCACCAACATCTCGAAACGGGCTTTCTGCTCATCGGTGGCGTTCGGCGCCGTTTCGAGGCGCCACGGCCGTCCGGGATCGGCGCCGAGCGTGACATCGATCTTCATCAATCGATCGCGCCGCGCGACGAGCAGGGCGATCGTGTCACCAGGACGATACTGAGCGAGCCGCGCCGCCAGGCCATCCGCCGCCCTCACCCGCACATCGTCGATGGCGAGGATCTCGTCGTCGACGTTCAATCCGGCATCAAGACCCGGCGTGCCGCGGCGCACCGAGGTCACGATCAGGCGCCCGGCGTCGTTGCGCGTGCCGCCGCCGATGTAGGGGGGCGCGGTCTTGACGTCCACGGGACGGAACCTGAGGCCGTAGTAATCGAGCGCCTCGGTGTAATCAAGCTCCTCGGTGGATTCGGCGGTCCGCGCAAACCAGTCCTTCAGATCCACACCAGCGGCTTCACTCATCACCGCGTAGAACTGCGCCGGCGTGTAGCCCTGGTCGCCCGAATAGCGCTGCATCGCCCACTGCATGCCGGTATCGAGCGTGCGTGCGCCGCTGGTGGCCTTGCGAATCCTGGCGTCGAGCAGGAACGCAATCACGGCGCCTTTCGGGTAGTAGTTCACGCTCATGTTGGCGGTGTTCTCGTCGGGGCGATATTGCTTGATCCACGTGTCGAACGACGCCATGTTCACCGGCGTGACCAGCCGTCCGGGCGTGACCTGGACCTGTTCGATGTGGCTCGAGAGGCCGTCGAGGAATTCCTCGCGGCTCGAGATCGCGGCCCGGCGCGGCAGAATGTCGGCGTAGTAGTCGGTAAATCCTTCCGCGACCCACAGCGTCTTCACGTAGTTCTCGTTCTCGTAGTCGAACGGGCCAAGCTCCACCGGGCGGAGCCGCTTGATGTTCCAGGCGTGGAAGTATTCGTGCGCGAGCGTGCCGAGCCAGGACAGGTAGGCGCCGCGCGTGCGCGTGGCGTAGCGGCCGGTCATGCCGAGATAGCTGCTGTTGTGCTCGAGCGCGCCGCCCTGCTCGGTAACCATGGTCATGAAGTAGTAGTGCGGGTACGGCAGCGAGCCCATCACGGTCCGGCCCGCCTGCACGATCTTCTGCACGTCGGCAGCGGCGCGATCGGCGTCGATCAGCGCGGCGTCGCCTTCGAAGAGCACCACGTGCTTCTTGCCGTCCACGGTGAATTCACGCGTCACCGGATTGCCGATGATGATCGGGCTGTCGATGACCGTGTCGAAGTCTTCCGCCCGAAACGCGTTGGTGGCGCCGGCGATCGGCAGCAACGCCGTCTGCACGTTCTTCCATGCCGAGGGCAGCTCCACGCGCACTTCGTGCGGCCGCGCGGCGCGCTCGACGAGCGTGAGGAACGTGGGCGCGCCGTTGATCATCGCGAAGCCGGCCTCGACCCAGTTGTTGCGGACGGTCATCTCGCGGCTGTAGACCTTGTAACGCAACCTGACGCTGGGTGCGCCACCGGTGGCGATGCGCCAGCGGTTCTTGGTGGACTTCTCGACAATGAGCGCGCGTCCTGCCGCAGTCGCGCTCACCGCTTCGACGTGGCGCGCGTACTCGCGAATCAAGTACGACCCGGGCGTCCAGGTGGCCATGTAGACCTCGACCTGAGGCCGCCCCGCGGTGGGGATCGTGGCTTCGACTTCGACGTAGTGTGTGTGTGGCGCCGGGAAGCGGAGCGTGTAGCGAATGGGCTCGAGCGCCTGCGCCTGAAGCGACGCGCGGCCAGAGGCCAGCGTGCACACGCACACAACGGCGAGAAGAATTCGGTGTTTCATACGTCGGCATTCTAACTGAGCGCAAATAGAATCACCCGTGGGGACTCTTAACTTTTCGGCCCGAGCCATGACTCCCGGAATCTCCTGTGATCGTCGGTGAGCGTGCCACCGGCCTTCTCCACCAGCACGACTTCCATTCTCGGATCCTCTTCAAGCGTGAGCGTGGCGTTCACCGTTTCGCCGCTGCGGCGAACAAGTCGCAGCGGCACGCGGGCGCCGGGCTGGTGGCGCGCGAGCGCCGCGTCCCAGTTGCCGGTGGACGTCAGATCGACGCCGCCGAGGTTCACCAACTGATCGTCCTGCGCGACGCCGGCCTTGTAGAGAGGTGACTCCCACGGCACGAGGCCGCTGACCCGCAGCGCGCTGCCGCCGGGCTGCAGATTCACCTGGCCCGCGAATGCCCGTCCCGCCGCGCGCTTGCGAAGGATGAGGCCCGCGCGCGCGAGCAGACGCGTGTAATCAACCAGCTCGCGGCCTTCGACGAACTTGCTGAAGAAATCACTGGTAAACGCGCGATCGTTGGCGACTTTTGCCAGCGTCTCCTTCAATCCGTCGTGCGTGTACGGCCTGGCCACCTTACCCGGCTCCTTCTGTCCCGGCCGGCCGAACTGGGCCCACAGCGCGTTCATGTAGTGATCGCCGGTGACCTTGCCGTCCGATCGATCGCGCAAAAACAGATCGAGCCCAAGGCCGATCGCCTGGCCGTAGGTGTAATACGAGATGAACAGGTTGGGAAACGCGGTGCGATCGATCGCGGCGGCGGCATCCACGAAGGGCGCCAGCCGGCTCATGTCAACGGCGCTCCTGAACATCCGTCCGGGACTGAGCGTCACCGCGTTGATGACGTTGGCGAGCTCGACCGCGAAACCGTCGAGCGAGGTCAGGCCCGCGCGCGCCTGGACCAGGCTGTCGAAGTAGTTGGTGAAGCCCTCGCCGAGCCACAGGTCGTCGCTCATGTCGGCTGCTTCGAAATCGAAGGGGTCGACGCCGGCCGAGCGGATGCGCTCCATGTTCCACGCGTGGAAGAACTCGTGCGCCACGGTGCCGAGAATGCCCTGGCGCTGGTTGGGATTCCGCAGGGCGCCCGAACTGGTCAGCGAGGTGCTGTTGCGGTGCTCCATGCCATCCCCGCTCGCCCACGGCAGGTAGGTGCTGAGGAACGTATACGTGTTGGTCTCGAACTCCGGCAGCTCGCCAAAGATCGCCACGGTCTCGCGCACGATCCGCTCGACATCCTTCGTAAACGCGTCCGCTTCCGCATCGGTGCCGTCATGCGTCAGCGCGATCCGGATGGTCGGGGGCGGCCCATCCCTCTTCCGCCCATCGTCGACGACGAACTCTCGCAGCGTGAAGTTGCTGAAGTCGGTGGGGCTGTCCATCAGGTAATGGATGTTCGGCGCGGTGAAGACCAGCGGATCCGCCGTCGGAAACAACTGTGTGGCGACCTTCCATTGCTTGCCGGGCGGCTGCACGAACCTGACGCGCGCCGGCCGCTCGAACCAACCGCGCGCGAACATCAGCGCGGCGGGGATGTTGATGTGCGCATGCACGTCGTTGATGCCGAGATAGGTGCCGTCGGTGCGGTCGCCGAACACCTTGTAGGTGATCACCACCGTGCCGTCGTGATTCGCAAAGTCCCATTGGTGCGGGTCGGGACGCGTGGCGGTGAGCCGCTGCCCCTGACTGTTCACGGCCGACACGTCGAACACGTTCTTCGCGAATTCGTGCAGTGCGTAGCGGCCGGGCGAGGTGCGTGCCATTCGCACCTGCAGCGTGCCCGCCGGGACATTGGGAAAGCGCACTTCGACCTGCATCCAGCGATGCTCGGGCGCCGGGAAAGACAGCGTGTACTCAATCGCCTGTGCCCACGCCGTCGAACTGACGAGGACAAGGACGATTGCAACAAAAAGCCGCTTAGCCATTTTGTCTAGCATACACACGAGGACACGGAGTAGTACGGAGGACACGGAGGCTGTAGTATTTGGTCCCATGAAGAAAGTGATCACCCTCATTGCCGCTGCGCTGATCAGCGGGCAGTCGTCGGCGCAGTCCGATCCGAAGCAGGCGGCAATCGCCTGGATCGACAGCAATTCCTCGACCTTGAGCCGGGCGAACCGGAACATCTGGGGATGGGCGGAAACCGGCCTCGAGGAAGTGAAGTCGTCGCAAGAGCTGCAGGATCTTCTCAGTGCGAACGGTTTCACGGTCCAGGCAGGCGCGGCCGGCATGCCGACGGCGTTTGTCGCCACCTACGGATCAGGACGACCGGTGATCGGCATCCTCGCCGAGTACGACGCGCTGCCCGGGCTCTCGCAGGACGCCTCGCCGGAGCGCACCGCCCGCGCCGGCGTGATGGCCGGTCACGGCTGCGGGCATTCGGTGTTCGGCGTCGGCAGCACCGCGGCGGCGATCGGCGTCAAGCAGGCCATGGCGGCAGGCGCCATCAAGGGCACGGTGAAGCTGTTCGGCACACCCGCGGAGGAAACCGGCATCGGCAAGACCTATATGTTGCGCGAAGGCCTGTTCAAGGACGTGGACACGATTCTCTCGTGGCACGCCGGCGACTCCACGGCCGCGAGCTGGGATTACTCGAAGGCGGTCGTCTCGGTGAAGTTCCGTTTCGAAGGCCTGCCCTCGCACGCCTCGACGTCGCCGCACCAGGGCAAGAGCGCGCTGGACGCGGTGGAGCTGATGAACGTCGCCGTCAATTACATGCGCGAGCACGTCAAGGAAGACACGCGCATCCATTACGTGATCACCAACGGCGGCGGCCAACCGAACGTGGTGCCGCCCTCGGCCGAGGTGTGGTACTACCTGCGCGCCAACAAGCACACCGACGTCGAGGAGTACTACGTGTGGATGCTCGAGATTGCGCGCGCGGCGGCGGCGATGAGCCGGACGAAGTTAATCGAATCGCGCGTCGATTCCGACATGCACGAGGTGCTGCCGAATCGCACGCTGGTCGAAGTGATCCAGAAGAACCTCGAGCTCGTCGGCGCGCCGAAGTTCGACGATCGCGAAAAAGCCTTCGCGCGCGCGACGCAACAGGATCTCAAGCCGGCGCCCGAGATCGCGCTGTCGGAGCGCGTCGAACCGCTGCCCTCCGGACCGCCGCACCAGGGACTGCACTCGACGGATGTGGGTGATCTCACCTGGTTCTTCCCCGTTGGTCAGCTGACAGCGGCGACGCATACCTACGGCGCGCCCGGACACAGCTGGCAGATCGTCGCGTGCACGGGAACGAGCATTGGCGAGAAGGGCATGATGGTTGCCGCGAAGGCGCTGGCTGCGTCGGCGATCGACATCTATCGATCGCCGGACATCCTCCAGCGGGCGCGCGAGGATCACAAAAAGATGCTCACGGGCCAGAAATACGTGACGTTGATTCCCGAGGGACAAAAAGCGCCGGCTAAGATCCGCTGAGTGTGGCGAATTCCGCGCGGGCCTGGATGAGGAGTGGCAGATCCGGATCGGCGTCTTTCCAGATCTCGAACAATTCCTGGTAGGTCCGCCGGGCCTCGTCTTTCTGTCCCAGCTGCGCCTGCACGCGCGCGAGTGTGGCGTAGGCATACGCGGACGTGGTGCTCAAGTTGCTTCGGGCCTCCTTCGAGGTCATGAACGAAAAGCCTGTCACCGCCGCGGGCAGATCGCCGGCCAACAGCTTCGAGATGGCCCACATGTTCACGACCTCGGAGTGCCCGGTATCGAAGGTGACGGGCTCGAGGAGTGCGATGGCGTCCTTCGGCCGCCGCTCGGCCAGCGCGACCAGCGCCTGCACGGCGCGCGCGATTTCGGCGGCCTGCTGCTCAGAACCAGCGGTCTTCTTGTTCTCTGCGAGCGCGATCGGCAGCAACGCCCGCGCGGCTGGCCCGTCTGCCAGGATGGAGGCCACCACCATGCGCTCGTCCGCCGACCCGTCGCCGAGCAGGCCGTCATTCTCGGCCGCATCGATGCGCGCTTGCGCCTGGTCGTGCAGCCCGACGAGTGCCTCGCCGATCGCGATTGTCATCAGCAACTGGCCGGCCTGCGGTCCCCGGCTGAGCGCCAACATGCGCGCCTGGAACTCGACGGCCAACTCCGCCGCCTCTTTCATCCGCCCGCGATACGTCGCGGCAGACATGCGGGCTAAGGTCATGTCCACTTCATCACGGCGGCCCCGGACGGCGGCCATCTGCTGCTCGGCCAGCGCCAGATCGCCCATCAAGATCGCGACCTGATACAGGCCGACGCGGGCGCCGGTCGAATCGCGCAACGTGATCGCCGTCTCCATCACGCGGCGCGCCTCGGCATACTGCTGGCCCTCGAAGTAGGTCTGGCCAAGGTTGGTCCAGCCGAGCGGCTCGTTGGGCGCCACCGCCGTGGCAAGTTCCAGCTTGCGAATGGCTTCGTCGCGCTCACCCTGCTGTTTATGCAACAGGGCTGAATTGGTCAGCGCGGTGTAATCGTTCGGATACGTTCCCAGCCACACGCGATACGCATCGAGCGCCTTCTGCACGTCGGGCTCGACGATGGTGAAGTGCCGGGCTTCGATATACAGGCGCTCGGCTTCGCTGACCCTCTGGCGCAGCTCGTAGGCGCGCGCGGTCATCTTGCGCGCTTCGTCGCCCTGGCCAAGGTTGTTGTAAACGGTTCCGAGCCGCGCGTAGGCGAGCGCGAATTCGGGATCGAGCTCGATGGCGCGACGGAAGAACGGCACCGAATCGAAATCGCCACTCATGCGCCGCGTGCGGATGCCCTGGCTGTAGGCTTTCAACGCTTCGAGCGACCTGGTCGAGGCTTCTTCGATCTTCGCGTCGTAGCGCTGCACCGACGCGAGCGACTCGCCGAGCTGTTCACGGAACTTCGACACCGCCGCGCCCATCTCCGACAACACGCTTTCTTTCGACGCCGCCTGCACCTGCTCCTCCGCGAGCACCTTGCCCTCGACGCAGTCCTGCGCGTTCAGCGTGATCACGTAGGACGAACCGAGCATGGCAATGGCGCCGCCGAGCAGCGCTTTCGCGCCGGCGCGCTGGCACACTTCCCTGCCGACCTCCGCGGTAATTGGCGTCATCGGCTCGCGGCCCATCAGCCGCAGCGTGGCCTGCACCTGTTGATCCGGCACAACGTTCAGGAACGGCGACTGGCGCAGCTGCAGGCCCAGCGCTTCGCCGAGCGTGTCGTCGAACATCGTGTCGCCGGTACGATTGACGACCGACGACAGCACCACGGTGTCTTTCGCCGTCAACGCCGGCGTCGTAATCGACCGGTAGAAGAAGAAACCGCCAACCAGGAGAATCGTGAGCAGCGGCGCACCCACAAACACTGGCTTTCGCCATGCAGGCGACGGCCGCGGAAGGGGCGGCACCGCTTTGGCCGCGGCGGGCACGGCGGCGGTGGCGACGTGACCGGTGTCGCGCGCGCGCTTCAGCCGCTTCAGATCAGCGCGGAGCTCCGCGGCGCCCTGATAGCGGGTTTCGCGATCCTTCTCGAGCGCCTTGAGGATGAGGTGATCGAGCTCGGGCGGGACGCCCTCCCTGATTTGCGAGGGGGCGGCCGGCTGCCTGGTCAGCAAGCCCTCGAAGATGGTCGCCACCGTCGCGCCCTGGAAGGGCAACTGCCCGGTGGCCATCTCATACAGCACGACGCCCGCGGAAAACACGTCGCTCCGTGCGTCGATCTCCTGGCCGCGCGCCTGCTCGGGCGACATATACGACACGGTCCCAATCGTCGTGCCCATCGTGGTCAGCTGATCGGTGGCGCCGAGCGGGCTGGCATCGCCGTCGCCGCGTGATGACTGCCCCAGCTTGGCGACGCCGAAGTCGAGCACCTTGAGCGTGCCGCGGCGAGTGACGAACAGATTGGCGGGTTTGATGTCGCGATGGACGATGCCCTGGGCGTGCGCGGCTTCGAGCGCATCGGCGATCTGCGAGCCGAGCTCCAGCACTTCGTCCACGGTGAGCGGACCGCGGGCGATGCGATCCTTCAGCGACTGGCCATCGAGCAGCTCCATGACCATGAACTGCTTGCCGATAGGCCCTGAGCGCCCGGCCGCTTGAGCGTCGCTCGAGCGGCCGGAAGTCGAAGGGTTCGCATGGCTACCGATGTCGTAGAGCGTGCAGATGTGCGGGTGATTGAGGGTCGAGATCACGCGCGCTTCCCGCAGGAAGCGCTGCACGGCCTCGGAATCCGCGCTCAGCTCGTCGGGCAGGAACTTGATCGCCACCTTGCGGCCAAGGCGCGTGTCTTCGGCTTCATAGACCACGCCCATGCCGCCGGCGCCCAGTCGCGACACGATCCTGTAGTGAGAGATCGTCTCGCCGATCACGGTGTTCCGGTCTCCGGCTCGTCCAGCACTTCGCGGATCTTCGTCGCAAGCTGCATCGGTGTGAAGGGCTTCTGCAGGAACGGCTTTCCGTCCTCGAGCACGCCGGTTCGGACGATCGCCTCGTCGGGATAGCCGGACATGTACAAGACGCGAATGGAGGGACGCAGCGCACGCAGCGCTTCGGCCACCGCGGGGCCGCTCATGTCGCCAAGGATGACATCACAGAGCGCGAGATCGAAGTGCCGGCTGTCGTCGGTGCCGAGCGCGAGGCCGGCGCGGCCCGACGCCGCTTCGGTGACCGAATAGCCGAGCCGCACCAGTAACTCCTTCGACAGGCGGCGCACGGATGAGTCGTCTTCGACGAGCAGGATGTACTCGGTGCCTTCGGGCATGCGCTCGCCGCCGGCATCCACAGCCACTGGCGCCGGCGCTTCCGATCGCGGCAGAAAGATCCGGAAGGTCGTGCCTGCGCCGAGTTCGCTGGCCACCGCGATGTGGCCGTCGCTTTGGCGCACGATGCCGTACGCCGTGGACAAGCCAAGACCGGTCCCTTTGCCAACGTCCTTCGTGGTGAAGTACGGCTCGAAGATCCGCGCTCTCACTTCGGGCGGCATGCCCACCCCGGTATCCGACACCGACAGCACCACGTAGTCGCCCGGCCTTGCGTCGGGCGTGTCGGCCACCGCCACCTCGTCGAGCATCGCCTCGCCGGTCTCGACGTTGAGGCGTCCGCCCTGCGGCATCGCGTCGCGCGCGTTGACCACGAGGTTCATCACCACCTGTTCGACCTGGCCGGGATCGACGCGCACGAACGCGTTGGCGGCGCGGCCGTTGACGGTCATCACGATGTCTTCGCCGATCATGCGGCGCAGCATCGGCTCGACCTTGGTCAGCGCCTTGTTGAGGTCGATGATCTTCGGCTGCAGCACCTGGCGGCGGCTGAAGGCGAGCATCTGGCGCGTCAGGTCGGCGGCGCGCATCGCGGCGCGGCCGATCTCTTCGGCGTCGGCGCGGCGCTCGTCTTTCGGATCGAGGCCGTGCAGCACGATCTCGGTGTAGCCGATGATCGCGGTCAGCAGGTTGTTGAAGTCGTGCGCGATGCCGCCGGCGAGGCGGCCGACCGCTTCCATCTTCTGCGAGTGGCGCAGCTGCTCTTCGAGCAGCAGCCGCTTGGTCATCGCATCGTCGCGCTCGGCCATGATCGCGGCCAGCAACAGGCCGCTCAGCGCTCCGAGAGAGAGAAACGAAAAAAACAGGGTGTGGACGAATTCAATCGGGAACTCGGAGAAGGGACCGATGCGCATCCCCGCGATGGCGATGGCATAGCCGGAAATCAACGCCACCACGGTGGCCGCGCCGCGCGGGCCGAAACGCAGGCCCGCCCAGCCGACAATCGGGAAGAACACGAACGCCACCGGCACGTTCCGGGTTGCGAACAAGCCCCACAATCCGAACATGACCTGCGAGCTCAGGAACAGCGCGACCAACAGCGCGACGCCTTCACCAACACGCGGCCAGGTCCACTTGATCTCCCGCCCGTAGGCCCAGGCAAACACCAGCGGCGCCGCCACCATCACGCCGAGCCAGTCGCGCATCCACCACAACACGAACTCGTAGGCGATGCGTTCCTGCGGTATGCGGCCCGCGACAACGTACAGGCCAACCGCCAACGCCGCGGCGAGGAATGAACCCACGGGTCCGGCGACCACCGCGAGAATCACCGGATCGCGCACGCGCTCGAGCCGGGGATCGAATTTCAGCGCACGCAGAATGCGCACGTCGACGATCGGTTGCACCACCTGCACGCTCGCCACGATCAGCGCGAGCGGCCACGGATGGCGAAAGATGCCGACCAGGAACGAGCCGAGGACAATGCCCGGCAGCAACCGGTAGCCGCCGATGTAGATCAGCGCGACCGCCAGCCCGACCGGGGGCCAGATCGGTGTGACGGTCCGGCCACCGGACGTCGGCATCACCACCAGCTCGGCGAGCCCCCACGCGACCACCGCCACGAGCGCGTTCGCCACGATGGTACCGGCGAGTTCGTTCCTGGCATACCAGGAGCGCACTGCGGCGGTCAGATCAGGAAGTTGAGGCAATGTCGAAAAGACTATAGCGCCCGGCCGCTATAATCGAGAGCGTTATGCGAATCGCAATCGTGGTCTCGACCCTGGCGCTCTCTGGCGCTTTCGCCGCTGCACAACAGACGGTGAACCCCCGCCAGCAACCCGGCGCGCAAGTCCACATCTTCGCGCCCGATCAGCACGACCTCTACGACGGCCATTTCGTGATGTCGGCCAACCGGATCTACATGGTTGGCGGCGTCAACGATCCCGAAGGCTGGGACCACCTCGATAACGAGGCGAAGACCGTTCATCCGGTGGCCGGCAGCGCGGAAATAGATGTCAACGAGATCCAGAACACGGGCACGTTCGTCGCGACGCTCAAGATTCGCGAAGGCGACCTGGTGCTTACGATGGATCGCTGGCACGAATTCAGCCCGTGTCAGCACGGCGGCATCGTGGCCTACATCCACGAGCACGGCACCGATTCCGGGTGCGGCGACAACAACTGGCCGAAGACGGTCGGCTTCCTCGCGGGTTGGGGGTACGGTCACGCCACGTTGAATGGCAAGCCGCTCTATCAGGATTACGAGATGCACTTCATGGTCACGCAGGGACTGCGCGATCGCAAGACGCTGCGCGTCAACTATCCGATGGCCAGCCGGAAGCTGCCCGGCGGCGAGACGAATCCGGCCACGCAGCAGATCGACTTCTACATCCGCAGCCCGCAGCCGAATGCGAAGAACCGTCCGGCGCGCCAGGTGTTCATGCACTTCTTCGGCATGGAGATCACGTGGAAATGATTCTGAGGGCTTGAGGACTTGAGGACCTGAGGGCTTGAAGGCCCAAGCGCGCTTCGTACTGAGCGTCGGTCGTGGTGACGTCGGTCATCGGTGCGCCCGGTGGATGCTGTTCCGCGCCGGCTGCGGCGAATCCGTGAAGAGGCGGTAAACCACCGCCGCCGGAACCAGCGCCAGCCCTAGCACAGCGACCCATCCCGCGCCGCTGGTCACCGACACGATGGCGCCGCAGAGCAACACCGTGACCACCCACGCCAGCATCAAGGCGAGTTTCTTCTGGTCGAATGTCATGGTCCCTACCCTAACCAGAGGCTCCCGGGAGCGCTGTTCAAGATTGAACAGGGGCCAAAGGGGCCCCTGAGGGCGGCCCTCGGAGGTCAGTCGTGCAGGACGACGCTAAGGAGGGAGCTGTTGATCTTGACGCCGCCGTTGTATTCGATGAATCCGAGCTTGCGGAACTTGTTCATGAAGTAGTTCACGCGTGAGCGCGTGGTGCCGACCATCTCCGCCAGCGTCTCCTGCGACAATTTGGGCAATGTCTGCTGGACGGGGTCGTGTTTCCCGTAGCGGGCCAGCAGCAGCAGCGTGCGCGCGAGGCGCTTCTCGCTCGAGTTGAACAGCTGATCGACGAGATCCTCTTCAATGCGGATGTTGCGCGCCAGCACGTGCGCGATGAAGCGATCGGACAGATCGTGCTGCTCGTGCAGCGTGCGCATCATCTCGCGCTTGGATATGCGCAGCACGGTGGTGGCGGTGATCGCCGTCGCTGATCCCATGCGCCGCGGCTGGCCGGCGAGACAGCCTTCGCCGAAGAACTCTCCCGGGCCGAGCAAGGCCACGACGGCTTCCTTGCCGGCCGCCGACAAGACCGACAACTTGACGGTGCCGTCCTGGATGTAGAAGACGGTGTTCGCGGCCGCGCCTTGGGCGAACACGAGGGTCCCCTTCGGCAGCTGCGAGACGCGGCGAGACAGCCCGGCGGACGCGAGAAACGAGTTCACCTCAAAGAGTCGCGGCGCCTTGGTCGCGCGTTTGGCCGCCATGGGTGGCATGATGCCACGAGTAGGCACTGCGGGGAAACCCCGATTGGCCGACGGCTATTGCTTGACGGCGTGAAACACGTCGTCTACCACGCCTCTCTGCGCCGCCGAATGCTGGATTCTCGGCAGGTCAATCGTAAACACGCAGCCCTTGTCGGGCACATTGCGCGCATAAATCCGGCCATGATTGGCCTCAACAGCCCATCGGCTATAGGCGAGACCCAGCCCCATCCCCGTCCGGTCGGCGCCCCGCTGTTCGCCGGAGCGGAACAGACCCTCAGCGTTCCCGCCGGGCAAGCCACCGCATTCATCATGAATTTCAATCAGGACACGGTCCGGACTGGCGGTGACCTGGAGCGTGACCACCGTCGCCGAGCGTGTGAACTTGAACGCGTTCTGAAGAAGGTTCTGCACCACCGCCGCCAGGACCTGCCGGTCGGCCTCGACTTCCAGCCTGGCGGGAATCGGCATCACGCGGAGCGTGATGCCCCTGATGCTGCCTTCCAAAGTTGCGGCCGGCGTGAGTTCCTCGATGAACTCGGCGATGAGGAACCGCTCCGGATACTGGAGCCCCTGGCTGAGCCTGACCTCGGCCAGCGAGCGGCGAATCAGATCACCGGCCCGCCGCAGGTTCCGCTGCAACACCGCCCCCATGCTGCCGCCAACCCCGACATTCCCCGTCTTGATGACTTCGAACGCGATGATCGCGGTATTGAGCAGGTTGCGCATCTCATGTGCCAAAAATCCGGCGCGCTCGTTGCCTCGCGCCGCCTCGCTATCGAGCGTGGACTGATTTTGCGCGCGGCCGAACTCGGTGACCGCCCCCGCGATGGCGTTGTCGAGACTCTCGTTGAGCAGGCGAAATTCGTCGGTGCGGATGGGCGCCGAGGTTTCTACGGCGAGTTCGGTGATTGCCTGGCACACGTCGCCGTAGTCGTGCACGACCTGTGAGACCGTGAAACCCCTGAGCAGGAGCTCATGCCCGTGCTGCAACGCCGTCCTGGTGATGTCGCCGGACGCGGTGCCGCCGCCACGCAGCGCGTCGGTGAGCTGGTCGAGGAACACCGGCACGCCATGCGCGATCTCGTCCGATGTTGGCGTGGGGAACGTGCGCTGGGCGACCTTCGCGCGGCAGCGGCGGATGATCTCCTCGCGGTTGAGCGTGATGAATTCATGAAGCATTTATGCTAGCTTGGACTCCTAGCAGCGTACGGGTGGATGCGCGAGCGCGATGTTCAAAAGAGCACAATCGGCCGCTGCTATTGCCGCAGAGCTTCGTGGAAATGCTTTGAAGCGACTCTAGAGTCCCCGAGCGCCCTATTGACCTCCCAGCGGCGGTCCCGGAGGCAGCGGGAACCGCGATCGCGGACGGCCGCCCCACGCCGCCGACGCCGACCGCGGGGCATGCGCCTTCGGGTTCTCGAGATACCGGGTGACGTCGCGCGCGGCCTGGCGATAGTGCGCGGCGGTAACCGGATCCTCGTCGACCCTCTTCGCGAGGTCCGCGCCGAGGAAGGTCAGCTGATCGAGAATGTAGGCGCGTGACTCGGGTGACGCCTCGTCTTTGCCCCCGAGGATCATCATCGAATCGAGCGCCACGCGTTCGGTGACGCGGCGCAGCGAGCGATGGCGCGCGTCGGCATCGCGCGGAGCTTTCCAGGTCGCGGCCAGCATCGCCTGCACCAGTTCCGGAAGGGTGAGGGCGCCGGTCTGCCGATCGGCAAACATCACCAGCCGTGCCGCGCGGTCGGCCTCGAGCAGCGGCTCGAGCACCAGCGCCGACAGGATGCGCGCGGCCTTCAGATGATCGAATGCGGCGTCACTCGATAAGTCCTCGAGATTCGTGCCGGGCGTCGGCGTCAGCTGCACGAGCAACGGCTCCGACAACGCGAGGTTGGCCGGTTCGACCGCCGACAACAGCAGGCCCAGGACTTCGCGCTGCATCGCCGCCGGCACGATCTCGGTGGGCCGCGTCTCTTCACCTTTGACGACGATGTTCTGGTACTGGCCGCCGATGTAGCGGATGCCGGCTTCGATCGCCCAGCGATGGTGCAGGTAGGTCATCCACAACCGCAGGTCGCGCAGATCGCCGATCGGATCGCCGGTCTCGAGGATGCCCGGGCCGTAGCGATCGAGCATGATCTTCCTCGCCGCCATCGTCTCGCGCAGATATTCGGTGGGCGTCGCGCGATCGTCGTACCACGACCAGCGCGGATCGGTGCTGGGCAGATACAGGATGCCCTTGGTCCGCATCTCCTTGATGATCGCTTCGAGCCCTGCCTTCTCCTTCTCCGGCGGGAATTCCGTGTAGGCGTAGCGCGCCATGAAGGCGTCGTATTCGCCGGTGGCGCCGTTGAAGGTCTCGGTCAGATCCAGCTGGGACCCCACGACCTTCACGCGCGGGGTGGGATACTCCATCACCGAGGCGCGGTCGTTGAGGCTCGACGCGAAGTTGTGGCCGAAGCCGAACACGTGGCCGAGCTCATGCGCCGTGAGCAGCCGCTGCCGCAGCAGCACCATGTCGCGCTCCGCCGCCGGCATCGCACCGGGCTGCGTCGTCATGCTGAGGAGAAAGTCCGGCGCCGGCAGGAACATCGCGCAGTCGTCACCGGTGGTGGTGGGCGAATAGCTTTCCCAGTAGTTGCCGATGGTGCGGACGCGGTGCGAGTCCATGCGCGTCTTCGATCCGAGGATCTCGCCGGTGCGCGGGTCGCGATATGTGCCGCCGCTCGAGAAACCGCGCTCGTCGCGGTTGATCCAGAGGATCCACGCGTAGCGGATGTCCATCGGATCCATGTCGGGGGTCGGATCCTTCACCTGCACGGCGTTGCGATAGCCGGCGGCCTCGAACGCCTTGTTCCACAGCAGCGCGCCCTCGCGCATCGCGGTGCGAACGGGCTCCGGGATGCCGAGGTCGAGATAGAACACGATCGGCGTCTTTGGTTCGCTGATCGCCGCGCCGGGCGTCACTTTCTCGAGACGCCAGCGGCTGACCCACGTCACCTCCGTACTCTCATTGAAGGGGCGCGCGTAATCGCGGAAGTTGACGCCGCCGACGCCGATCCGCTGATCGGCGGGCCGCGGCCGATATCCCTCGGGCGCTTTCAGGAACGAGTGGTGGATGCGCAACGTGAAGGCGCGTCCGTCCGGCGTCACGTTGTTGACGAGCGCACCCGGATTGTCGGCGGCAAAGGTCACGACGGTTTCGATCTCGGTGTTCTGCGGGAACGCTTTCATGCGGGGCGGATAGAAGACGCTACGGGCCGCATCAAATCGGAATGCGCCCTGGTTGAGCGTGCGCAGGCGGCCTTCAACGTTGGCGGCATCGCGCATGAAGAGCGGCGTGGCATCGGCCAGCACCCGTCCGTCTTCTTCGGCTTCGACCGGCAGCGCCGCGAGCACCGACGAGGCAAACGAGTCGCGGACATTCTCGACCTGCGCGTCGCTGCCGCCGACGGCGCGGTAGTCCAGATTCTGCGCGACGACGAGCACACGCGGCCCGGATCGCTCGAAACGAATCACCCCGTTCGAAAGAATGCCGCGATCGAACGGCATCTCCACCGAGCCGGCGCCGGAGGCGGCCGACACGTAATAGAGGACGTCCTCGCCGAATGCGGGAATCTCAATCAGCACGCGCCCGCGCGTCGCGTCCCAATAAAACGGGATGAAGCCGTCGGCGCGTTGGGCGCCGCCGGTGCGGTCGGCAATCCGCGTAGCGGGTGCTTGCTGTGCGTCAATCGCCGGCGTGAACAGCGCGGCAACGACAAGGATCGTAAGGGTGACGCGGCGCATGGATGGCCTCCGTTTACCGAAAACGGCTGGATCTTACGCCATCTGGCACGCTACGCGGCGGTCACGGTTTCAAGCGAGGCCAACGCCCGCCGCAGACGCTGGTCCGCTTCCTTCGCCACCTCATGCAGTTCCGGGTTGGCGCCGACGATTCCGAGCGCCGCGAGCGGCGCCATGGCCGCCACCACGCTTTGCTTGTCGGACTTTTCGTAGACGATGACGTTGCACGGCAAGAGCAGCCCAACCTCGAGCTCGGCGTGCAGGGCGCGATCGGCCAGCACCGGGTTGCAGGCGCCGAGGATTACGTACTTGCGAAAATCGCGATCGAGTTTCGTCTTGAGCGTCTGCTGCACGTCGATGCTGGTGAGCACGCCGAATCCTTCAGTCTTGAGAGCGCCGGTAATCTGTTCAACCGCGGTCTCAAACGAAACCGGCAGGGTGATGCTCAGTCCATATGCGCTGTGTTCCATGTTGCCACTCCTTTACTGTCCGTGTGACGCTACGTCACGCGGAAATTTCGCATCATCCCCATGTCTTCGTGCTCGAGGATATGGCAGTGATAGAGATAGAGGCCGGGGTGACGGGTGAACGTCACTTGCACGCGCACGGTCTCTCCGGGAAGAACCAGCACGGTGTCCCTCCATCCGCCGTCAACGATCCCTGCACGCAACGTGCTCGCAGGGCGTCCGCCGGCCCGATCGACGACACGAAACTGGCGGCCATGGAGGTGAATGGGATGGGCGGCCTCCATGCCCATGCCGTTCGCCAGGTTCATGAACTCCCACACATGGGTTGAGCCTGCTGTCACGGTCTCTTCAGTGGCGACGTCACTCATGGAAAACGTGCGGCCACCAAGCAACCACTCCATCCGCTGGAACGAGAGTGGCACGCGGCGGATCGGGGTATCGGCGCGCGCAGACCATGACGGGTCGAACGAGGACAATCGATCGGGCACGCGAAACGCGGGCCCTTGCCGCGCCCGCGTGCGCAGGGTCATCACGCGCAGCGGCGCTCCATTCGGCATCTGTGAACGCGCACCCATCGGGCCCATCATTCCGCCACCCCTCATTCCGCCGCCCCTCATGCCCGCCATCCCCACCACACCTGCGTCGGCTTCGGCAAAGGCCTCGCTTTCGAGATGGACCTCGGTACCCGTCATGCGGCCAGTGAGATCCAGCAATAGATCCACGCGTTGACCCGGGGCCAGCGTGAGTGCTGGCTGGCGCAGCGGGTGCTCCAGGAGCCCACCGTCTCCGCCGATCACGATCATCGGAATGCGGTCGCTCCATGCCAGCTTATAAATGCGCGCATTCGATCCGTTCAGCACGCGGACCCGGTGCCACGCCGCATCCACCTCTGTCGTGGGCTGCGGCTGGCCGTTCACCAGCACGCGATCGCCGAGAAATCCGTTCATCATCTCCATCATGCCGCCACCATGGAAGACCAGCTGGTTGCGGGCATCGAAGATGCGGTCCTGGAGTACGCACAGCAGCTCCGCTCCGCCGGATGGAAGCGACAGCGCATCCTCCTCGGCGTCCCCGACGAGGAGCAGACCAGCCAAACCCTGATAGACCTGCGCGCCGGTGCGCATGTGCGGGTGGGGATGATACCAATAGGTGCCGGCGCGGTTGGTCACCTCGAAGTCGTACACGTACTCGTGGCCATTGCCGATCACCCGACGCGGGTGCCCGTCCGCAACCTCGGGCACATCGAGGCCATGCCAGTGGACAATCGAGTCTTCCGGGAGCCGATTGGCGAAACGGACGCGGACCCGCTGGCCTCGACGCAAGCGGATGATCGGGCCCAGGTACGAACCCGGAAGGGTTTGCAGCGTCTCTTGTGGACCCTTGAGCAGGCGGCCCGTGAACCGCCACACCCGCGTGGTCGTGCCGGGAAGGATCGGTACTTCGTCGGGTGCCGCACTCAAAATCAGCTCGACGTCGGGCACGAACCCGGTCGCGGAGGCCGGTTGCGAGAGCGCGGCCACCCGCTCGCCGGCCGGCGGCGCGGCACAGCCGCCGATTCCGCCGATGGCGGACAGGCTCAAGAGTCGAATCACATCGCGACGGTGCATGACGCGATCGAATGCGTGCAAGTCGACGGCCGCCCCAAATCCCTGTGAACACGGGGCATCGCGACCAAGCGGAGGTGGAATTTTCCCCAGTCCGCGTGTTTCTGCGCAGTGCCTTCAGTCACCGCCATGTCGACTATTCTGATAAACGTGTTGTTGGTGTGGCTCGAAGTATGCCTCTTCATTGACGGAGACGACAGATGAATGCAGTCAAGATCGCGGCAATCGTGCTCATCGTGGCCGGCGTCCTGGGGTTGGCGTATGGCGGATTCAGTTACACCTCGGAAACCCATGAGGCCAAGCTGGGGCCGCTCGAGCTGTCGGTGCAGGAAAGGGAGACGGTGAACGTGCCAGTCTGGGCTGGGGTGGGGGCGATCGTGATTGGCGGTGTGCTCCTGCTTGTAGGAAGCAAGAAGCGCTAGCGAGGCTGCGCCTTAGACCGCAGCGTGCGCTTAGCCAAACGGGGTCTTCACGAATGCCGTCGGATCCACGACCAGGAGCGGACTGCGCGCTTTGAACGCCTCGGCGTACTCGACGCCGACCAGGCTCCCGACGTACTGGTCCTCGATGCGGAACCGTTCCAGTCGCGCGGCCTGAGGCCCGCAGAAGACAGACTGGTATACGTCGACTGCCGCGGTCTTTCGCTGGTAGACGCCAGTGACATCAACTGCGAAGTCGAATTCGCGCCACGGCCGCTCCATCCGGCAGTGGCCATAGAACAACCGATCGATCTCGTGAGGATCAGAATCCGCGAGTACCTCACCGCCAGGGACTTGATCCCACTTCGGAAGCCGCGCATAGAACACGGCATGCGTGACGATATCGGTGACGGCCTGGTGGTCAGGATGCACGCCCGAGCCGTCGGAGGTGAACACGAAGCGTGGCCGGTGCTGTCGGATGAGCGCGGCCACCGCCATGCGGGTTGACGGCGAGTCCTCGAGGAGTCGGTCGTGAAAATCCAGAATCGTGCGCCTCGCGCCGAGGAGTTCCGCGGCACGCGCGGCTTGCTCACGCCGCGCGCCGGGCGGCGCATAGCGCGTCGGTTCCCCGTCGCACAGGTCGACGATCAGCACGCGCAGCCCGCGAGCGGCCAGGGTGGAAATCGTGCCCCCCATGAAGATCTCGACATCATCAGGATGGGCGCCGACTGCGACGACATCGAACCGTTCCCGCGCATCAGTCTCTGCAGACATGGAAGGCATCCGCTTCTGTGGGTTTTTCACCAGCCCGCGAATATTTCAGCGCCGGTATGCGCGCGTCAGGCTCCACGACCTGGCAAATCGTGCTGACGCCACCAAGGCCGGCACCACACACGATGGAGTGAGCAAGTTCCGCGCCACCAGCGGTCAACGTCGCGACGTCGCAAAGACAGCAAGGTTGCTGCCCACCGCGCGTCCGGCGGGATTATCCGACGAGCGATTCACGATCGATCGCTCGTGCGTGACCGGATCCTCCATCGCCAGCGTCGTCGAGCCGCCGCCGTCGAGATTGAGCGCCTGGTCGACGCGGTAGTCGCGAATCAAAACGTCGGCGACCTCGCCGAGCGACATGCCCAGACTCCCCGCCGCGCGATCGACGGTGAACAGGATCAACGTGCGCTGCCGGTTCGCCAGTCCGATCACCGTGCGCGCATTGAGCTGCTCGTACCACGAGTGGCTGTTCGAATAGCCGGCCGGCCCTCCCGCCACGAGTTGCCCTTCCCCGTAGACCGGAATCGTCTTCACACCATTGGTGATGATCTGCGCCGAGCCGGCCACCGCGTTCCAGAGCGTGACTCGCTCGTTGACGGCGGTGTCGGCACCGCCGGGGCGCGCGTGAACGATGCCGGCGCGATTTCTTGCGTCGATGTTGATGGCCGGCGCTCGAGCCATGATGGCGTACGACTGCTCCGGCACCTCAAACGCCGAGTAGACCGATCCATTCGACGCGGCCAATCCGATCAGCGACGCGAATGGATTGGCAGACGGGAACGGCAGGAAGAAATGCCCGTTGATGGCGATCTGTGCGCGCTCCTCCTGGAGAAACTGAAGCGTGGTCTGCCGAATCGTTTCCCGCGGACCGCCCGGCGGCGAGACCTTGACGCGGATGCCCGGCGCGGTGAGATCGATCAGGATGATGTGCATCCGCAGATCGCGCGGTGACGTGTCGGCGCGGGTAGTGTGCGTGACGCCGAGAAACGGCCGCCGCACCGTTTCCTGCGCCGCCACGCCGGTGATCGAGAGGCAGACCCCGAGCGCGGCGATCCAGGGGCGGAGCATCACGGGTCCGAACTATTGCATACTGACTGTGACGCGCAAAGATGCCGTTGAACACCTTCACGCAAGGAGCTTTCATGAATCGAGTGACTTCCGCCCTGGCCGCATCGCTGCTGATCGGCGGTCTGTTCTCCGCCGCGCCGGTTGGGGCCCAGGCGCCGGCCGCACCGGCGGTGCAGGCGCTGACTTATGAGATGGCGCTGCAGGTGATCGACGCGGCCGAGGCCGAAGCCCGCAAGAACAACTGGAACGTGACCATTGTCGTCACCGACGCCGCCGGCGTGCCGGTGGTGCTGCGGCGGCTGAGCGGCGCGAGCCCGCGGTCATATGAGATCGCCACCCGCAAGGCGGCCACGGTCGTGACGACCAAGATCGCCACCTCGGCATACGGCGAGCAGCTCAAGGCCGGCACCGTCAAGGAAGTGCCCAACGGCATCACGTTCGCCGGCGGGGTGCCGATCATGCGCGGCACGGAGTTCATCGGCGCCGTGGGCACGAGCGGCGTGCGCGCCATCGATGATGAGCAGATCTCGAAGGCCGGCGCCGGCGTGATCAAGTAGCGAACCGGCGATCGCTCATGTATGCACGATGTCGAGCTTCGGCGCGGTGCGCCAGCGGCCGCGCGTGAAGTCGGGGAAGTCCACGGCGCGGGCCTTCTTCGCGTTGGACTGCACGCTCAACTCCACCACGGCGCTCAGGGCCGCCGCGTCGTACACGTTCATGTCGGTGGGCACGCCCTCGCGCAGGCACTTGATCAAACGATAGTCCTCGATGAAATCCATGCCGCCGTGACCGGCGCCCGCCGCGCGCGCCTCGATCTCCTTCCATAGCGGATGATCGAACTCCTTCAGCGCCTCGGTGCCATCCATCCATCGGTGCGGTGTACCGCGCCCCTCGATGTAGAGCCGGTGGGGATACCCCTGGAACAGTCCCTTGGTGCCCTGCACCATGTTGATGCGGCTGTACGGCCGCGGCAGGTTGGTGCAGTGCTGCACCATCATCGTCCGGCCGCGCGCGGTCTTGATCAGGCTGGTGTTGACATCGCCCAGTACGTAGCGCTCCTTGCGCTCCGGCGCGTCGGGCGGGAGATGCTCGGCGGCCCAGTGCTGCAACCCGCGTGACGGGCCGCTCATCGAGACCAGATAGTCGAACCGATCGCCGCGATTGATGTCGAGGCAGTTGGCGATGGGACCGAGGCCGTGCGTCGGATACAGATTGCCATCGAGCTTCATCGACCACGCGCGGCGCCACAGCCCCTCGTCCTTGCGCTCGAACTTGATCTCGCGCAGGTCGTGCAGGTAGCCGCCTTCCGCGTGGAGAATCTCGCCCAGCGCGCCCTGGCGGACGATGTTGAAGACCATCATCTCCATGCGGTCGTAATTGCAGTTCTCCATCATCACGCAGTGCTTGCGGTGCTTCTCCGCCGCTTCGACGATGGCCCAGCAATCGTCGAGGAACATCGCGGCCGGCACTTCGGTGGCGGCGTGCTTGCCGTTCTTCATCGCCGCCAGCATCACCGGCACGTGCCACTCCCACGGCGTGGCCGTGAACACCAGGTCGAGATCTTCGGTCTCGCACAATCGTTCGAAGTCGCGCGGCCCGCGCGTGTAGACGCTCGGAGCGGGATGGCCGGCGGCGGTAATAGCCTGCTGCGCCCAGGCGGTCCGCTCCTCGCGGATGTCGCAGACCGCCGTGATTCGGCAGCTGGGGATCTTCAGGAAGTTCTCGACGTGGCTGCCGCCCTGAAGTCCGATCCCCACGAACCCGATGCGCACGGTGGCGATGGGCGGCACCGCGAGCAGGCCGCCCGTACTTGGTGCCGCCTGTGGCGGCGCCGCCTGCAGCGGAGGGTGGCCCAGCGTGGTCGCCCCTGCGGCGACGCCGAGCTTGAGCAGGTTTCTGCGCGAGATCGTGTTCATGGTGGGCTCCCGTATATACATTGTTCCTCGGATGTGCATTGTCCTCGGGCCGGGGTCTTCGGCCTCACTCAGGCCGTGGTATGCACGAGAGTGCGCTACACTGCGACGAACTGGTCGCGGCCCTGGACATCAATGTTGAACACCGCTTCACCTGACCGCCGCCTCCCCGTTGTCGCCTTCACCGTCCTCGTGCTGTGCGCCCCGGCATCCGCCGCGGCCCAACTGCTGGCGGCGGCGGAAGGGCCGGTCGCTTACGGCCACCATCACATCAACGCCTCGGAGGTCGCCGCGCACAAACGGTTCTGGATCGACGGCCTTGGCGGCCAGGCCGTCAGACTCGGAACCTCGTCCGCCGAGGTGGTGATGTTCCCCAACGTGCTCGTGTTCCTCACGGCGCGCGCCGCGGGCGGCGGCACCAAAGGCACCACCGTGAACCACGTCGGGTTCGAAACGCCGGACCTGCGCGCCGCGGTCGATCGCGTCAAGGCCGCGGGCTTCCGCCTGGTGACCCGCGAGGAAGTGCCCGCCGACTACGACGTCCGGGACGATCTCGGCCAGCGGCCGGGCGGCAACCTGATCGCGTTTGTCATGGGGCCGGATGACACGAAGGTGGAACTGGTCGAGAACCGGGCCGCCACCCGCCAGATGGCGATGCACCATGTGCACTTCGCCGGTCCCGATACGCCGGGGATGCAGGCGTGGTACGTCAGGATGTTCGCGGCGAAGCCGGGGACCCGCTCGGGTTTCGCGGCGGCCGACCTGCCCGGCGTGAACCTCACCTTCGGCGCCACCATCGGCCCGGTCACCGGCACCCGCGGCCGCGCCCTGGACCACATCGGGTTCGAGGTGAACGATCTCGAGGCGTTCTGCCGCCGGCTCGAAGCCGCCGGCGTCCCGTTCGATCGGAGGTTCGCGAAGGTGCCGGCACTCGGCATCTCGATCGCGTTTTTCACCGATCCGTGGGGCACCTACATCGAGCTGACCGAAGGGTTGTCCGCCGTCAAGTAATCAGGTCGTCCAGGACCGCCGTGATCGCAAGGGCGCTAGAATGGGACATCATGCGGGTCCCCATACAGTGGCCCGGCGACATATCCGCCGCCCGCGAGGAGGAGTGGGTCCATGTGCCCCGCCGTTCACTCGAAGCCGTCGCGATTGAGGCCTATCGCAGCGGCGCCCTGACAGAGTCCCAGGCGCGCCGGCTGTTGGGGTTTGAGTTGCGCTTTCAGGTGCACGCGCTGCTCAAGCAGCACCACGTGGCGCTGCAGTACACGGCTGCAGACCTCGAGGACGATCTGCAAGCGCAACGAGAGCTCGGGATTCTGCCCAGCCGATGATCGTCGCGGCGGACGAGACGCTCTTGAACGCGGTCTTTGATCTCTGGCTGAAGGCATAGCAAGGGCGCCGATTCTCGCGTCAAGGCGAGTGTGACGATTACCAGCAACGCCTACTGCGCCGCCTTTGGCATCCACCACCCGCCTCGGATTGAGGACGCTAGGACCAGTCCGGACGCCAACTACTACAGCCTGCTGCTGGTGGCACTGCTCGAGCGCGGCGGGCCCATGACACTCGAGGAGGTGGCTGCACGCTTTGCGGCCGCGGGAGTCGCGCCCACGGCGGAAGAGGCGCTTGCCTCTCTGAAGCGGTGCAAGCCGGCGCGAGCACCCATCTATCGTGACGGCGACCTCTACGCGCTCGATCCCCACGACGACGAGGTCAGCTTCTGGCTGTTCCGGCTCGGTCTCCGGCCGGCGCGCGTTGCGCCGCTGCGGACAGTCCCGCACGCATACGGTCCCCTGCCATCCGCGGATCACGCGGTAACCGTCGGCGCTCTCGACGAAGCATGGCGCGACGGCGTTCCCAACTCATGGTCGGCGCAACGTGTGGCCGTTGCCGTGCTTGATGCGCATGAATCCCCGATGTCCGTCAGCGACGTTATCGCCTTCGTGGCGGCGCGGAGCCGATGGAGCCCGCTCCGGGCCGAGTCAGCGCGGTTCTGGCGGAGCGGTGCCGTCGTTCGCGAGGGCGGTCTCTGGGCGCTCGACCCTCGACACGACGCCGTTCGATCGACGCGCGAGGCCGTCCGCGATCGTGTGAGCGACATGCGGCGCTGGGCAGAAATGCGTCCGGATCCGGTCACGATGGAAGCACAGCGAAAGCGCATTCGAGCGCGAGCGAAGTGCTCATGCCCGGCAGTTGGCGTCGATGCGGCGGGTGCTCGTATACGCGTTTCCGGCGAAGCGACCTCAGGCGCTCGCGCTCGTTGATGTTGAGAAGCGCGAGGTCACAACATTCCTCAACGACGACATGGCGCGCGCGATCGCGAGGTTGGCTGACTACGAGATCATTGGAGCCGTCGAGGTCAGGGCGCTGCTTCGGGTACTGGCCATGGATCCGGGCGAGCGTCGTTTGGCTGAACTGGGCCCTCCACGGCGGAGGTGCAGCTGGCGCGCCTGATGGACGGGTCCATAGGAACGGAATGATGGCAGTTTGCGGCTCGCCCTAAGCGAGCGGCGAGTCGAAGGGTGAGGTGGCCGAGGGGCTGAAAGCGGCGATTTGCTAAGGTCGCGAGCGATCACAGAACGGGCCGCCGCGTTAATGTCGAAGTCCCCGGGCGTCGCGTCGTGCGTCGCCTTTTGCACCCGAGAGCCGCACGGCCGAGCTCCTGAGATGGGCCACGGATCTCCGCCAGCAGTACTGGCGTCGCCACGCGTTCAGAAGGAGCTGGCGCGAGCGTGTGAGAGCTTGAGTGTGCTCGTGCCGGCCTGAACTCAGCGTCGCGTGAGGCCCTATCGGTCTGCTTCTTCCTGCGTGAGCTGGTGTACGCGCTGATGCGACAGCCCCAGGAGGCGAGCGGCATCGCGCGCGCTCATCTTCAGTCTTCCGGTTCGCAATACGCGTACGGCGCGCCGAGCGGCGCGTGCTGCCCGCCGGTCTTCCTCGTCGGCCTTCTTGCGAAGAGTCGCGTAGGCCCGAATCGCCCTCGTCGCAGCGCTCGGCAGCTTCACGTCGTCCACGATGGGGACCTTGCGTGCATCGTCGACGAACAGTTCCAACGCCTCTCGGATGCGGCGCCGAGCCTCATCGACGGTGCGACCCTGCGTGTGGCAACCGCGTACACCGCGCACGGTGGCCACCCACCACCCCGACTCGTCTCGCTCATAGGCCACGCGATAAGACTTCACGGCTTCTTCAACCATCCCTTTCCGAGGCACGGCTCCAGGTCGCGCTCGATACGGCGGAGCAGACCGGGCCCGATGTCTTCACCCGCATGAACCGGTACGGTCGTCACACACTGGCCGCATTCGATGCGTAGATGCGAGCCTCGTTGCCGACTCTCGACGCAACCGAAGGACCTCAGGATGCGCCGAAGGTCCTTCGCGGTCACAAGACAGGATAGCTGATGGCCCTGAATCTGTCTATGGCATTAGACAGATCCGACGACCTTGCGCGGTGGAGCGATCACTGCACAATTTGCTGCACCCGTGGCAGGGGCTGGGCCGCGAGCTTCCTGGCACTCCAGTCTGAAATCCGTGAGGAGGCGGGACATCGCCTCCCACAAACAGGTCACGGATGTCCTCGCGCGCCAGCATCGTCAGTTTCCGTTCGCCGGCGGCCGTGGCGCTTCTGCCGTCTCTGGCAGCCGCCAGCCGCGCCAGATGTAATAGATGGCCGGATACACGACGAGCACGACGACGACGGATGTGATCACGCCACCCACCATCGGCGCGGCGATGCGCTTCATCACGTCCGCGCCGGTTCCGTGGCTCCACATGATCGGCAGCAGCCCTGCGATGATGACGCTGGCGGTCATGATCTTTGGACGCACGCGCTTGACCGCGCCGTCATAGACGGCGTCGACGAGGTCGCGTTTACTGCGCATGCGTCCGTCGAGGACCCACTGGTTATACGATCCGTCGAGGTACAGCAGCATCACAACGCCGGTCTCGGCGCTGACGCCG
>CAZEMI010000215.1:0-15520 GCA_964513235.1 uncultured Acidobacterium sp. | reverse complement strand
GATGGCCGCCTTCGGCAAACGGCGGGCTCGACGTGACCACCGCAATCGAGGCCACTACTCGGGCTCCGCGTATTGCGGAATCACGCGCACCATCACTCCGAGGAACCGGCTGTCGGGCGCGCCGTTCTCGAACATCGGCACAAAGCCGGTGGACGAGGAGATCGTGAGCATGTAGACGTAGTTGGTCGGGAAGTCCGGGTGGTACTTATACGGCACGCCGTGGGTCATTTCGAGCTCGACGGTTTGGGTCGAACTCGGCGCCATCTCGATCACGCGTTCTTCCGTGCCGGTATCGATCGTGACGCGATTCGGTTTGGGACCCGTCTCGAGAATCACCGTCAGTTTCGCGATCCTGAGCGAGCGCCGCGCCTGGGCGCCCAAGACGGCCGCCTCCGGCTCGATCGGCGCGCGCAACAGGATGTCGGCCCTCGACTCGCCTTTCACCCAGAACGCGTCGCCCTCGCGGTTGTAGGCGTTGTCGTCGATGAAATACGCAGAGATCGGCGGCGTCCCGCCGAGCGGCTGCCGAATGCGGTCGGGTTTCAGGTTCACCGGCAAGTCGATGACCATCGTCAATTCGGTGGGCAACCAGCGATACAAGCCGGTCTTACTGTGCTCGCCGGGATTGCGGACCGCAAAGAACGGATTCGAGACGATCGGCATCACGAACAGACCGCTGATCGCCAGCGTCGCGATGCCGGCCACCGCCGTTTGCAGAGGCGGCACGAGAAACAGGAACACGCCGTAGGTGCCAAGAAAATATCGATTGCCAACTGGTCCGCCGCCACCCGACCAGGTGTACGGCATGTAAATCAACAACACCACCGCCGTGCCGACGCCGGCTGCGAGCGTGAGCCACTGCCACAGGGCGCGATCGCGCGTCGCGACGAGGAACAGCAGGATTGCCATCAATCCCGGAAACAAATAGATCGCGAATCCGTGGTGACGGCCGAACAGGAAATAGCCAAGGTTATGCGGAAACACTTCAAGCAGCGCGTCGCGGGTAAACAAGACGTCGAATGACCCGCCGCCGACCCGCTCGAGGCCGACGGTGTCGAAGTTGGAGATCTCGTTTTGATACGGAAATCCGCCTTCGAATCCGATGCCGTCCGCGCCGTAGAACGTCTTGCGTTCGCCGCCCTGGTAATTCCATTCGCCGGTGACGGCGATGTTGACGGCGAACAGGACGGCCACAACGGCGCCAAAGATCACGCCTATCTTGATGCCGCGCCGCCACTGCCGGCGTAACGCGGCAGAGACCAGCAACGGCAGGATCAGCGCGATGTTCGTCGGCTTGGCGAACACGCTGATCCCCAGCAGCACCGCGGCAATCACGTCGGACCGCGGCGACAGCAGCCAGCGCGTGTACCACGACGGCCGCGGCTCCTCGGGCGCCGGGCCAACGGCTTCCTTGTAACACCAGAAGTAATAGCCAAACAGGACGATGGCAAAGATGAAGAAGTCGGGCCCGAGCTGCACCATGTAGATCGGCACGAGCGAGACGAACAGGAACCCAAAGGCAAACACGAGCGCGCTCACCGGATGACTCCGCGCGGCGAGGAACGAGTACGCGCACAGGAAGCACGCCGTCATCAGCAGCGCGTGCAGCACCAGAAAGCCGTTGGTGCCGAACAGCCAAATGAACGGCGCCGCGAGCAGCGGATAGATATAGGCCTTCGAAAAGAACAGCCGGCGGTCGCGCCCGCGCTGCAGGAACAGTCCTTCGGGGCCGGTCGGGAACTCCTCCCACACGCGCACGAGATCCTCGCGCTGGTACTCGAAGTCAAGGTCGGCCGCGAGGCTGTGGCCGAGTGTGTAATAGGTCGCCGCGTCACCAAAGAAGCCGCCGCCGGAGGCCTTGACCACGTCGAGCGAGATCGCCCACGTCACCAGCAGCACGCCGATCGCGGCGGTGGTGCTCGCACCGAGGCGCCACCCGAAGCTGCGTCCCTGGAGGCGCGGCGCCACGCCGGTGTCGATGGTCGTCATCTCGTCAAGAAGCTGAGGTCCGTCTTCAGGATACCCTCCCGGCCCGAAACCCGGGATGTCTCGTGCAGCAGCTCGTACAACCGCTCCATCTTTCGGACGAAGGCGGCAATGTCGTAACGCGCGCCGGTCTGTCGCGCCGCCGCGGCCAGGGCGGCGGCCAGCGGCGGCGAGTCGAGCAACGTGTTGATAGCGCCCGCCAGGGCCGCGGCGTCCGCCTTGGGCACCACCAGGGCGTCCCGGCGATCGGTCAGGACGTCGACCAGGCCGTCGGCGTCGGTAGCGACAATCGGCTTCCCCATCGCGAGGGCTTCGAACATGGTCAACGGCGTGCCTTCGGCCAGCGATGGAAACACGAGCACATCGAGCGCCGAGAGCGCGGCAGCCACGTCGCGCGTGAAGCCGGTGAAGACGAGGCGGTCGCCAAGGTTGAGCGCGCGCGCCTGCGTCTCGAGCTCGGATTGCAGCTCGCCTTCGCCGACGATGAAAAAGCGCGCCTCGGGGTGAGCGGCCAGCACGCGCGGCGCGGCGTCGATCAGATAGCGGTTCCCCTTCGCCGGCATCAGCCTCGTCACCGTCCCGATGGCGGGCGTGCCAGGCGCGATCCCCATGGCCGAGCGCGCCGCCGCAATCTCATCGGCGGTCCGCACCCGCGCAAACTCGTCGAGCGGCGCGCCCAGGTACACCACCTTGGTGCGCTCGGCCGGCATCAGCCGCGCGCGCGTGGTGAACTCGGCCGTCGATGCCGACACCGCGATCGCGATGTCGGTGTGCGGCGCCAGCACCCTGTCGGCCACCTTCTGGAACCACGGCGTGTCGCCGTGATTGGCGTGTTCGTGGAGAATCGCCGGAACGCCCATGCGCCAGGCGCACAGGCGGCCGAACGTGGTGGCGCCGTAGCCGTGCATGTGCAGGATGTCGGCCTGCTTCTCGCGCAGCACTTTCAGGAGCGCCTGATAGGTGCCGGGATCGAACTTGTGACGCGCCAGGTAGGTCACATCGATGCCGAACTCTTCGAGCGTGTCGGCCGAGAGATCCTTCTTCCGGAGGCTGATCAGCGAGACGTGGTAGCGCTGCTTGTTGAAGCGCGGGATCATCCACGCAAACAGGCGCTTGACGCCGTGCATGCGCGACCCCTCCCAGCCGAGGTGATCGCAAATGTGGACCACGTTGAGGCGGCTCACAGCAGGCCCTCACGCCGATACCAATCCGCCGTGAACTTGATGCCTTCTTCGAGATCCACTCGCGGCGCGAAGCCGAGCTCGGTTTGCGCGCGCGTGGTGTCGAAGGCCCGGCTCTTCGTGTAGAAGTCCACACGGCGCCGAAAGATCGGCGGCTGAATCCGGAGCGGCACGCACACCATCTCGCACAGCAACCCGGCGGTCCAGAACGGCCAGACCGGCCAATGGACGCGCGGCGGCGGCACGTGCAACTCCTTCGCCACCATCGCCACCAGCTGCTCGAGCGTGGTGTAGCGCGGACCCGCCAGGAGATAGGTGCGGCCCTTCGCCGCCGGCATGGTGCCGCAGAGCCGAAACCCTTCGACGAGATCGTCGATGAAGGTCAAGTGGTAGAACACCCGGCCACTGCCGATCATCGGGAATCGCCGGCGCGCGAGGCCGCGGAACATTCGCAGAAACCTCGTGTCGCCGGGGCCGTAGATCCCGATCGGCCTCGCCACGACCACGTCGAAGCCGGTGCGGTTGCCAAACTCACGCGCCGCCTGCTCCGCTTCCAACTTGGTTTCCTGGTAGATGTCGCCAGGATTGAACGGCGCATCCTCATTCGCGGGCGGATTGGCGATGTGCCCATGCACACCGCCGGTACTGCAGTGGACCAGGCGCCGGGCGCCGCCGGCCTTCGCCGCTTCCAGCACGTTGCGCGTGCCGCCGACGTTGATGGCGCGATAGGCCGACTCCGGCTGCCCCGCTTCCCGATACGTCGCGGCAATGTGATAGACAATGTCGACGCCCTCCGCGGCGCGCTGCACCGCGGCGGCATCGAGAAGATCGCCGTCAACGGCGATGATGCCCTTGCGCGGCAGCCTGGAGGCCTCGAACCTGGCGCGGCTCTCCGGACGCACCAGCGCGCGCACCTCGTCGCCACGCGCCGCCAGCGTTTGTGCCAGATGTCCACCGGTGAAGCCGGTCGCTCCGGTCACCAGGACTCTCACTGCGACGCGATCTCCCGTGGCTCCGCATCCGCCTTCGCTCCCGGGTCATCGGGGGAGCTACGGAGGGACAGGCCTGGTGCACCCTGTGCACCCTTAGCTCCGAGACGCGCGTAGGCCTGAGCGGTGCGGCGCAGATAGGAGTCCCTCGAGTATTTTTCACCGGCGACTCGTCGAGCCGCATCGCCCAAACGGACGCGTTCGGTTGGGTTTTCGATCAACTCCAACATCGCGTCGGCCAACGCGTCCGGCCGCGGCTCGACGAGCCTGGCGATCTCCGGCGTCAACACCTGCGTATGCGTCAACAGGTTCGTCGCCACGATCGGTTTCCCGGAACGCAGGTACGAATAGATCTTGAGCGGGGTGTTGGTGCCGCGAAGGCGGGGCGACACGAGCAGATCCGCGGCCTGCACAAATCCCGGAATCTCTTTCGCCGGCTGCTGGCCGGTGAAGATCGTGACGGCCGATGCGCCCGCGGCGGCGGCCGTCTCCTTCGCGCGCGCCACTTGCGGCGGCTCTCCGCCCACCACGAGCACGCGCGCATCGGGACGGCGCTTGCCGACCACCGCGGCGGCGGCAATCAACAGGTCGACGCCTTGATAGGGTTCAAACGTTCCGGTGTAGAGCGCCAGCGGCGCCTCGGCGGTGATGCCCCACGCGGCGCGGATCTCCGCCGCCGAACGCGAAGGGGGTTCGTCCATGTCGCCGCCCATCACGTTCTCGATCAAGAGCGATCGTTCGCCGGCGCCCATCTCCGCGACCGTGTCTTGCAGCTCCTGGCAGATGGTGATCACGACCTGCGACTTGTGCACCATCTGCCCTTCGGCCCAGGTGAACAGGCCACGCAGCGCCGACGACTGGCTGTAGGTGAAGTTGCTCAACTGCTGTGGCAGGCTCGAGTGCATGTCGTAGAGGTGCGGGATGCCGAGCCACCTGGCGAGCCACACGCCGACCAGCCCCATCTCTTCGTGCGAGTGAATGGCGTCGTAGCGATCGGCGAGCGCGCGGCGGAGGATGGTCAACACCATCAAGGTATCGAGCACCACCTTCGTGAACGAGGGACCGATGCGCACCGTGCGCACAAACGGCGGTCGCAGGCTGCGGAAGATCCGCAGATTGGGAAGCTCAACGTCACGGCCGATCGGATAGGTCACGAGATCGACATGATGGCCGAGCTCGCCGAGCGCCTTGATGCGGTGGTACTCACTGAAGGGCGTGCCGCGCGGCTCGAAGAACGGCTCCGGCGCGAGCATCAGGATGCGCACGAGTCATTATAGCGAGCGAGGCTCCGCCTCAGCCATTGATTCCGAGGCTCCGCCTCGCGGGTGGTTACGCTACAATGACTACTCACCCGTTTGCTGAAAGTCCTTCTGCGTCTCGGCGTAAGCGCTGCACTGCTGTACTTCGTGCTGCGCTCGATCGATCTCGCGGCGCTGTGGGATCGCGTGCGGGGCATGAACCCGGCGTGGATCGTACTCGCGCTGATCGCGTACGCGGCGCAGTTGATGCTCGGGGTTTGGCGCTGGAATCGTTTACTCCGCGCGCAACACATCACAGTGGATGCGCGAAAGCTGGCCGAGTCGATCTGGGTCAGTTCGTTCTTCAACAACTTCCTGCCGAGCAACATCGGCGGTGATGTGATGAGGATCGCGGACACCGCGCCGGCCGCCGGATCCAAGACGCTCGCGACCACCGTCGTGTTGGTCGATCGCGCGCTAGGGCTCACGGCATTGTTGCTGGTAGCCGCGGTAGGTGCGTTCGCGGCATGGCTCGGCGGGACCTACATCCCTGGAGCGCGCTGGGTCTGGCTCGCATCAGCTGCCGGGGTGGGCGCAGCGATTCTTGTAATCGCGATGCCAGATTTCGTGGGCCACCTGCTGGCGCCGGTTCGGGCGTTGAACCGGCCCTGGGTAACCGAGCGCGCGCAACGGCTCGAAGAAGCCGTTTTGCGCTTCGGAAAGGCGCCTTCGGCCGTGGCCGGAGCGTTCGGAGCGGCCATCGTCGTGCAAATCACGATTGTGGCCTTTTATTTGCTGACTGCCCAAGGGTTAGCAGTTCCGCTTCCAACCCTGCTGGGCGCTGTGCTCATTCCGGTGAGCCTCGCGGTCCAGATGGCGCCGATCTCGATTAACGGGTTCGG
The DNA here is from genome assembly GCA_964513235.1 of uncultured Acidobacterium sp. GTDB lineage: Bacteria > Acidobacteriota > Vicinamibacteria > Vicinamibacterales > UBA2999 > 12-FULL-67-14b. Next base: position 9,224 of record CAZEMI010000215.1, on the reverse strand, counting down.
CGTCCGCGAAGCTGTCTTCGCGCTGTTTTTCCGTCGGTTCGGGCTCCCGACCGATGCCGCGGTGGCACTCTCCCTCGTGTCAACCGGCATGGTCATGGGCCTTTCCTTAGTCGGTGGGCTGTTGTTCGTAAGGCGCAGATAGCACCTGTAAGTGTCAGGGCGTAAAGTCTTGAGAAGTTGTACCGATAGTCTTATTTGAGGGATTCCTGCAATGGCGAGACTCTACCCCACAAGAGGGCTAACGGCCCTCGCGGCAATACTTTGCCTTGGCGCTTGCGAGGCCGCCAAGAGCGCAAACCCCACGGCGCCTTCGGTGGCTGGTCCGATTCCAGGCGTGGAGATCACCGCTCCGCGGCCGCTCGAGCCCTCGGCAGGTACGACGCTGACCTTCAGCTCGGAACCGCCCGTTCTGTTGATTGAGAATCCCGGCTCAAGCGGCGTTCGCACCCTGTTCTTGCAGCTCGAAGTCGGCACCGACGAGGGCCTCTCGCAGCTGGTCCACCAAGCTGACCAGATTACCCCCGGCGAGGGCGGCCGCACGGTCTACCGCCTGCCCGAGCCGCTCGGCGCCGGCTTCACGTATTACTGGCGCACGCGCGCGGCCGACGGCGCCAACACCGGCCCGTACTCGGCGGTCTCGAACTTCAGCGTCGTGCCGCCGGTCGTGATCGACACGCCGCAACCGACGGAGCCGACGGGTAATATCAACACCAACAAGCCTGAATTCAAGGTTCGTAACGGCGCCATCTCGGGAACCACCGGCGTCGTCTATCGCATCCACATCGCGCTGTCGCCCGACTTTGGCCAGACGGCCGCGGTGCTAACGGTCACGCCTAACGGTAACGGCACCACGAGCGCGTCGATGGGCGAGCTGCCGTACGACACGACGTTCTACTGGCGCGTATGGGGTACGGACGGCTCGAAGGAATCGCCCGTCTCGAACACGGTGTCGTTCAAGACGCCGGCAGCGCCCGCGCCGACGGCGCCGCCTGGATTGCCGCCGGTCGGCGTGCCGGCAGGCCCTGGCGGCCGCACGCCGGATCCGCAAGGCGGTCGACTGCCATTGCCGGGTTATGGCGCCGGTGTCGTGCAGGCCGTGGCGGGCGCGAACCCCGGATTGCTGGCGAACTCGTGCCAGGATCACGGCGGTTCGTGGCAGTTCCTGGATCTCGTGGTCGATACGCTGCGCACGTACGACACGCGTTGGGGCTATAACGGCAAGCGCGGCAACGAGAACGATCCGTCCAAGGACGTCGTGACGTATCACCACGGCGCCGGTCCGGACCATGGCTCGACCGAGGTCTATATCATCGATGTGATCGGTGGACACTGCGGATCGAACCCGTCGGCGTCGTGGTCGGACGTGACCGACATTACGTACAGCTCCGGCACGGTCGGACGCTGGATCAGCCGGGGACGCTTCTAGATCCGAGCCTTCCGAGGACCCGCTGATTACTTAGTAGCGACAGCCGCGAAGTCCTGATAAGAGAACAGGCGGCCGTTCAGGCGATCGACATTCGCGTTAAAGGACGACACGAGCTCCGTGAGCGCATCCGGGGCCGTGTCGCCGAAATGTTCGGGGCGCGCCGCCACGCGCCGCAGCTTCCCGCCTTCCGCAATCGGCGCCCGGTAAACAATCTCGACATTCGCAAACCCGCTGGCCTGCAGCAGGTATTGCAGGGTCTCGGGATGGATCGGCTTCACGTGCGTGAGGTCGCGGATGAAGCTTTCAAAAAACGCCACCCAGCACGCGGGGTTGATCGTTTCGAGGACCATGCGCGCGCCGGGCCGCAGCTTGTCGTACGCGAGCGACAAGGTGTCCGCCAGGTATGGCGGCTCGAGGTGCTCGATCACCTGGACGGCGATCAGGCCGCCGAGGGAATCGTCAGGCACCGTCCTGAGGTAGCCGCGCGCGTCGGCGGTGGTCACATCGAGCCCGCGGGCGCGGCAGACTTCCACCATCTCCGGATTCAGATCCAGGCCACGGGCGCGAATACCCTGCTCGCGCAAGAGTTCCAGGAATTCTCCCCGGCCGCAGCCCACGTCGAGCACGTCAGACTGCCCGGCGAAATACGGCACGTAATCTTTCAACCGCTCACGAATCTGCTCTTCCGATCCGCGGAAGCGATCCTCGAATCCAACATAGGACAACGCCTGCGCATCTGCCGAACCTAACGCACCCTGCGCACCCTGCGCACCCTGCGCACCTTGTGCACCCGCGGCCCGCTGCGCAGCCATCGCCGAGCGTTGCGCGATGTTTGTCACTGTGCGTAGTTGTTGAATGGCGTCGTCAATCTCGCGGTAATGCGTGTCGGCGAGCGGCGTGATCTGCTGCAGGAACTGCACGACCAGCGATTCGAACGTCACCAGCGCCGAGAAGCTGTCGCGAAGCGCGGGCAGCGCTTGCGCGAGGGCGGCGTGGGCCTGGCGATGGGCCACCGCATTCCGATTCAAATGCTCGACCAGCGCGGCGTTGAAGGCCAGCTGTCGCTCGAATACCGGCTTGATCGCGCTCCATACCGCGTCGAACGCCTTGCCGTTCAATCCGCCCGGCCGCTCCGGGAATCGGTCTTCGAGAATGGTCCACGATTCGTTGATCGCGGGCAGGTTCTGCTCGTCGTACGCCGGCGGCGGATCGGGCCACTGCGCGGTCGCCTGGATCGCGCGATCGACCGCCGACAGCGCCTCGTTGTAGCGGCGATGCGCCTCCGTCCGTTCGGCAAGCAAGCGATTCAGGAGGACCTCAGACATTGGGCGGCACGAACGATATTACGGGATCTCGAACCATGCCGCGAGGGACCGCACGTCGCTGCTGCCCGGCTCGTGCTCGAAGGGCCGGAACCCCGGACCCGAATGGATGTTCAGCACCCACGCGGTGGCGTCGCCCAGTGGCGGCAGCGTCACCGTGCGCCGTTCGCCGGGAGTCATCGAGTAGGACTGCGACCACTCGCCGACCGAAATGCCGATCGTCGTCGCCGCGCTGCCGGCGGTGAACGCGATCGGCAATCCAGCCGTGCGCGCTGCCTCGTCTGCGTCGATGACGACGGTGGCGCGGCCTTCGGCCCGGGTCCAGAATCCCTTCGGTTCGAGGTAGGCGCGCTCATCGAAGAAGAACACACGGGCGCGGCCGTAGCGCGCGGCCCGCCTCGCGAATCGACGATCGGGGTTCACCGGCGGCGCGATCGCCGCGGGCCGGATGTGCATGCCCACCGATCCATCGGCCGCCGCTGAATCAGCACGAACGCTCAATGACGCTGCGGCCACGGGCAGCCGCAGCGTGAACGGTGACCGCGCGACCGACTCGAGTGGAGGATCGTTCCGGCCAAAGACGACCGCAAGCGTCCCGTCAGGCGCCGGTTGCGCGATGGCAATTTCGTAAACGCCGGGCGGCACGCGTGCCGCCCGCAGCCACGCGGCGTTTCGTTCGACCGGAACATCAAGCGTGGCCCGCTCAAAGAACGCTTCGCGAGTGATCGGCCGCCACGATCGCGCATCGACGAAGGAGACGTGCCAGGGCCGATAGTCCGTCAAGGCCGCCAGTGTCGATCGATCGGACGTGAGTGCGGGTGTGGCGTGCACGGTCCAGGCGATCGAGGCCGCGCCCATCGCCATCAGGGCGCCGCTCGATGCCACCGAGGTCCATGCGGCGCCGCGGCTGACACGCATCCGGTGGGCGGCGTACGCATCCGCGGTGACGATCGCCATCGCGACGAGCCAGGGCGCGGCAGCCGCGAGCGCGCCACCAGCCGCATCGCGATGAACGCTGGGCAGCGCCATCGCCAGGTCGACGTGCCTCGCCAGCCATTCGATCGTCGGATCGAAGGCGTTGCGCGTATTGAAGATGAAGCGGCCGTCCTCGACGAGCACGCGCGGGACGATCATCGCCGCGCCGACCAGCAGCAGCAACAGCCCCGGGATTCGAAGCCAAGGCACGCGGGCCCAGGCGCAGGCGATCGGCAGGGCGGCGAGCGGCAATATCGCCGCAACAAATCGCGCCGGCGCGCTGGTGCCGCCCCACCACATGGCATACGTGGACACGGCAACCACGTACGGGACGGCGATCACCATCAGCTCGATTGCCAATCGTCGACGCCGGCGAAGCAGCGGCCACATCCCGGCGATCGTCACTGCGTAAACGGGCGCGGTCGTCAGGACGCCAAACTGCTGATCGAGGAGCAGGCCGCTCAGGCCGCGCGCGATGTAGCGCCACGACGATTCCGTATCTGCTCCGTACGGCGCGAGCGGACTGGGCGTGCCCCAGATCAACCAGAAGTACGCAAACCAGCCGACGGCCGCCACTACGGGAACCACGAGAAACGCGGCGAGGCGCGCGGCGGCAGCGGCACGAATCGCCAGGCGCGCGATCACGATCGCCGCGAGTGCGGCGGCCAGCAGCGCAAACCGCGTGTGCAGCCAGGGAAGCACGGCGAGCCCGGCGCCAACGGCGAGCAGTCGTGTCGGCGATGGCTCCCACGATTCATCCAGCCGCGCGATCAGCCACACGGCCGCCATCACCGGCAGCGCGCCCAGGCCGTCCGGGTAAATCGTGAAGGTATGAAAGAAGAACGGCGCGGTCGCGAAGACGGCGATGACCCCGACCCATGCACCCGGCACGCTGCCGGAGATCCGCCACGCCGTGATCCACGTCAGCGCCGCAGTCAGGCCCGCCATCAGAATCACCACGAGCACGGCCCCGACGTACCCCGCAATCGCATACGCCGGCAACACCACCGCCGACACGCCTGGCGAATGGATCGAATAAATCTCGCCGCCGGCGCTGCGCTGCATGAGATGCGGCTGGAGGCGGCCACCGAAATACTCGAGATAGTCGCCGGCCGCATAGTTGTTCTCGACGCGCAAATCGCGATCGGTGAGAAGGCTTTGCGTAGCGACGAGGTAATGCGGTTCGTCGCCACCCGGAACGACGGTGCGAACCTGCGAGAACGCCCACAAAGCAAGGGCAACGACGAGAGCCGCCGCGATCCAGGGGGCACGTCGTGGATCGGCCACGATCGCACGCGCACGATCCGCCGTCGGTCTACTCGGCAAAGCCGCGTCGGGGGATCGTACGCGCGCGAAGATCAAGCCGGTCAGGACGATGGCCCAGACGCCGGTCTCGATGCTCCCTTCCCACAGCATGAACGCCGCGGGAATGGGGCCCGGAAGAAAGGGCAGCCAGACGAGAACGGTGGTCGCAAGCGGCCAGGCCTCTTGCAGGCGAAGCCGTAACACGTTCGCGGCCAGCGCCGCCGCGAACATCGCGAACACAAGGAGAGAAACCGAGGGGAGCGCGGCGACGCGATCGGCGTCGCCGCTGGTAATGCCGATGGTGCCGGCCGAGAGCCAGGCCGACGCGCCCGCCACGAGCGCGAGGATAGACGCCGCGGTCCGCGAGCGCCGATCAGCCCATTCGGCTGCGCTCAGGGTTGACCCCGAGCTCGCCGAGGGGTCAGGCATCGGCACCTCGGTATGCTAGAAGCGGATCCTGGCGCCGAAACCGAACTGCACGCCGCCCACGTCGGTGGATTGCTCCGTTTCGAGCAGCAGCACGTTGCCGGTGGCCTGCGTGAAGCGCACAAAGCCGCCCGCGCCGACCCGCAGGTCGTCGTTACTCCACAGGATATAAGTCGCATCAACGCCGACGTTGTAGCCGGTGAGGCTCTTTTTGCGCGTTTCTTTCGTGGGCGTCACGTCGACTTCGGTGAACGGCGAGCCACTCTCAGCGATCCGGACGTCGGCCACGGCTTCTTGTTCTAAGCGGAAGAACGAGGGCCCGCCGGACAGCAGGATGTCGAACTTCGTGCCGAGGGGCACGGCCCAACCGATCACGAGGTGTGCGGCCTTTTCCTTGCGCTCGAGCTGGATGTCGCGATCCAGCGTGCGCGGACGGTTAAAGAAGATCGGACTTGGAATCGATCCCGTGATCTCGCTGTCGGTATCGTTGTCTTCCTGGTGATAGGCGAGCCCGACGGTCAGGTTGCGCCAGACGCGCACGCCGAACCCGGCGTCGACCAGGCTGCCCGACGTCCACGTCGTGTTGGACGTGATGGTCGCCGCCTCTTCGTAAATCACGAGGTTTCTGGTATCGGTGATCGATGAGGACCCAGACTCGACACCGAACCCGATGTTGAGGTAGCCGCGGTCGGCCCACGTTCCGCCCTGGGCATTCGCATCCTGCGCCACGCCTGCACACACTCCGAACACCACCAGCAACACTAAGACGGACTGCTTCATTGATTTCTTGGCTCCAAAAGGCTCTGGTTTAGCGGGTCTGGGAGAACCCTTCGAGGCCTGATGGTAGCATGAGTACCCAAGGAACCGCCCGTAATCAGCACAGAAAATTACGGTTTAGGTCGCGCTGTTCCCAACTTCTGCTACAATCCCTCCGGCGAAGTGAGTGTCCGGTGGTGCCCAGCCCCCGCCGCTCACAGCATTCTGCCAGCCACATCTTGGAGACTTGGTGAATGAAGTTTGATATTCGTGTCGGTATTTGTCTGGCCGCCTTGACGATTTCGGCTGCATGCTCGAAGTCCCCTGAGGCTCCCACTGCACCGTCTGCAACCCGGGGCGCTCCAAGCGCTGCCACTGCCGCGGACGGCTCAACCCTGAAGTTCAACGCCCCTGCTCTCGTCGCGCCCGTGGGTGGCGATCGCGCGGAAGACCGCCGTCCCACGCTGATCTGGGCGAATGCCACTTCGAAGTACGGCAGCATTGGCGTGGCCTACGACATTGAAGTCTCGACAGAGGCCGCGACGGTCTACGAGCGAACCGTCGGTGAATCGCCGAATTCCGGCGCGCACCTGCTGGAGTTTGAGACCGAGTTCGACACAAAGTACTTCTGGCGGATGCGTGCCCGCGTCGAAAACGAGTTCGGTCCGTGGTCGAATTACGCGGAATTCCTCTCCCCGAAGAGGCCGGTGGCGACCGGACCCTCGTTCGGACCCGGCACCGCCACCTGCACCGCGCCGCAGTCGCCCCTCGGTCCCGGCGAAAGACGCAGGCCGCGGCCGAACGATTCTGCAATCCTGCGCCAGGTTGCCAGTGCGTTCCCCGGGGCGCTCAGGAATTCCTGCCAGAGTCACGGCGGCACTTGGGAGTTCATGGACCGCTCCATCGACGCGCTACGCGCGAAAGACGGCCGTTACGGCTACAACGCCAAGCGCGGCAACATGAACGATCCTTCGGTTGACGTGACGAGCTATTACTACGGACCGCCGACCGACTCCATCCATGGCAGGGTCGAGGTCTACATCTTTGACATGATTGGTGGCCACTGCGGCGCGAATCCGTCGGTCTTTTGGGGCGATGTGACCGACATCACCCACGAGTCAGGAAACATCGGCCGCACCATGTATCCGCGGCCCGGTCGTAATGTGACGATCACGCCCTGCGAGTAGTTCGCGTTTCGAGTTCAGGGGACCGGGTCCGTGCGACCCGGTCTCCGGCTCACGCCCGTGGCTGAACAGACCTTCTACAAATCGTTCTCGGAAAAACAACTCACCACATTTGGGACGGGGCGCCGGTCGCGGATCGAGCGTCATCGCCTCGCGCTGCTCCACCGTTTTGCGAATCCTCCGGGTGTGATGTTCGAGATCGGTCCGGGGCACGGCACGCTCGGCGAGCTGGCGGTGAAGGCCGGCTGGCATTACACCGCCGTTGAAACCAGCCCGCTCCTGATCGACGTGCTTCGGAAGAAGGGGTTGAACGTCATCGAGTCGTGGACCCCGCCGATGCCGATGGCGGATGCCTCCGCGGACGTGGTCTACGCCGATCAGATTCTCGAGCACATGCGCGGCATCGACGATGCGCGGCAGTTCACCGCGGAAGCGTTGCGGTCGCTGCGTCCCGGCGGCCACTTCTTCGTGGTGGTGCCGAATTACCTGAAGGAACGCGGGTTCTTCTGGGATGTCGACTACACGCATAACTTCGTCACGACGCCGCGGCGGATGCAACAACTGCTTTACGACGGCGGGTTCGAGATCCTGCATCTCGAACGCAGCATCGGCGTCTCGACGGGCCTAGCGCGCGATGTCCTTGCCGCTGCTGCTCTCTTCGTGAATATCCCCGGCGTCGATACGCTCTCGCGGTATTCCGGCACCGAAGATTTGATCTTCAAGATTCGCAAGAACCTCTTCGAAACTCTGACCTTCATCGCGAAGAAGCCCGCCGCGTAATGCTCGTTCGCCTCGCGATCACCGCGGCGATTCTCGCGTATCTCGCAACCCGCATCGACATGGCCGAGGCCGCGCGCGCGACGGCGGCCATCAGCCTTGCGCACCTCATCCTCGTGCTGATGATGGTCGCGATCGATCGCGCGGTGATGATCGTGCGGTGGGTCCTGCTGCTGCGGGCCAGCGGCAACGCCATCTCCACCTCTGACGCCACGCGGCTGTTTCTCGTGAGCTCGTTCGTCGGCAGTTTCCTGCCGGCCGGCGTGGGGGCCGATGCGGCCCGCGCCTATGGACTGACGCGTGCGTCAATGAATCCCCAAGCCCCAAGTCCCAAGTCCCAAGTCCCTCCCAGTGAAGCGCTGGCTTCGGTCGCGGTCGATCGGCTGCTTGGCGTCGTCTCGCTCGTGCTGATGGCGATCATTGGTGTGATCGCATGGGCACCTCAGGGTCGGACCGATTGGCGCATCGCCGCGGCCATCGCCGCCGCGCTGGCGGCCTGCGTCGCGGTGTTCTGGGCCAACGAGTTGATGCGCTGGCTGATCCCAGCACATCGGCAGGAAGGCTTCCTGACACGGCGGGTATTGCGGCTCACGGACGCGGTGGGTCGCTATCGCGATCGGCGCGGCGTCCTCGTCCACGTCCTCGTCTGGTCCATCGTCGTGCAGGTGCTGCGCATTACCCAGGCCTACCTGCTGGCCCTGGGCCTCGGCATGACGGTGCCGTTCACCTATTTCCTGTTGTTCATGCCGCTGGGCCTGCTGATGCTGCTGTTGCCGATTTCCATCAGCGGGTTCGGCTTGCCGCAGGGTGTAATCGTGTGGCTGCTGAGGCCGATGGGGGTTCCCGACAGCCAGTCGTTCGCGCTGTCGACGCTGATCGTCCTGACGGGGCTGGCGGGCAACCTGCCAGGGATGTATCTTTGGCTGCGGAAATCCAGTAGAATCTAGTACTTACAACCTAATGGCCCAAGTTTACGCAGCAAGGTATCTCGCCAAGGCGGCGATGAGCGCTCCCCGCGACCTCGTCCGATCGGCCGTGGCGAAATACACCCCG
>CAZEMI010000214.1:0-2758 GCA_964513235.1 uncultured Acidobacterium sp. | reverse complement strand
GGCCTGGCCGATGAAGCGCTCCGGCCCGCGGACGTCGATGCGCGGGCCCTCCGCGCGGCCCGCCCAGAACCACGCCCCGGCCGCAATGGCGAGGAGCACGACGAGCAGAAGCAGGAGTTTTCGCATGGCCTAAGTGTGATTGTGGGCTGGGCCTTCCGGGAATTCAAACGGCCCTTCCTGACCGGTCCCGTTCTGGGGCACGCGCCGAACTCTAAAGTACCACTTCGCGAGATGCTGAACTACATCTACGGATTCGCGCTCGTCGCCGCGTTCACGGGATTGTGGATAGTCGGCTGGTACGCGTTTGCGTGGCTGCTGTACGGGTTTCTTTCGCTGTTTCCCTACATGGGTAAGAAACACCGGCACGCACGATGGGACGAACTGAACCGGATCAAGCGGCAAACGTGAACGTGACCAATCAACGGCAGGGCTTTACCGGGTTCCGCTCATCCGCTAACATTGAACGTTACTTCTCCCGCCATCGCCTCCGGCTATGGCGAGGCAAGCCCTGCTTGGCGGTATCGTCTAACGGTTAGGACGGATGGTTCTCAACCATCAAATCGGGGTTCGATTCCCCGTACCGCTACCAACCTTCCCAACCCGCAAATTCTCAGTTGCTTGTGAGGATCTCCGTTCGTGCGGCCTTTTCATGGGTTATTTATCCACGACTCGCAACTCCGCCTCGGCACGACCGCTGAGTTCTGGCGGTGCGTCGTGTGTCCACTTCGACCGAGGCCAATTCTTAGTATTTAGATGGAACCTCTTGATGTCTGCCGCAACGTAGCGAACGACACATGTTTGTCTTCGGGCCGCTGCAGAATCTCGTAGAAGAACCGGGGTTCCAATCCCCGTACCGGTACCAGAAATTCCTCTCGCTTTGGTACGGCTCGGCGGAGGTGCGGCTAGACGCTCGGCTCACCATACCAAGCCGCTGCGTTGCTGCTAGTGCACCCGCCCTTGGCGGAATTCCGCCTCGGCGGTGTCGATATAGGCGCGATAGCCCTCGGGGTCGATGAACGGGTCCACCGGGTTCTTCGCGGTGGCGCGTGCGACGAACTTGCGGTACCTGCCCCACGCGCGTGCATCCTTGATGTCGAAGCCGAGCTTCGCGATGCTCTCCATGATCATCAGCGCGGTGGTGGGATAGCCACCGTCGAGCACGACGTGGCCCTCGGGCCCGGTGATGAGGAAGGCCGCGATGTCGTTGGCGCCGACGTAGTAAAGGTTGCCGGCGATGCGGAATGGTTCGGCGGGCTGCTGCCCGCCGCGCTTTGTCGCCGGGCGGGCTTCCTTCAGCCACATGCCGAAGAGGACCAGCGCAGGAGCGCTCAGCACTCCCAGCAGGACTATCAGCCAACGTCGTCTGGTGAGGTTGCGCAACATTGGTTCGACTCAGCTCCTGATCGTCACGCTCGCTGGTGGCGTCTCCATCCAGTGTCCTCCTCGTCTGTGCGACCGGCGGCTGCCGGTGCGGTGCGAAAGGATCGCCTCCCGGACCTCGCTGAGTCTTCACGCGGGGGTGAGCATTACGTGAGATTCCGGTGATCAGGCCGGCGCCGGGCCGTTGCGGCGGGAGAAGGGCGCCCGGCTGCGGATGGTGCGTATGACGCCAGGTTGATCGTTGCCACGTGGCCGATCACGCATTCGCCTGTCGATGTCGGCGCTTCGGTCATCTCCGGCATCAGAAAGGCGACCGCCGCCGGTCCATACCGTCAGCACTCGTCGCCCAAGCGCAGTCGGCTGGTAGACTCGACGGGGCAGACCGCCAGCCTCCGAAAGGGGGGCTCGAGATGGGAAGTGACGTATCCCTTTTCTTCCCGATCCTCGTCGACCACACAAGGACCGAAGGCGAAAGTAAAGGTCTGTTCAAACCTGGACACACATCAGTGTATGACGCCTTCCCGCTCGAAATTGATCAGTACGGCGCTTCGCCGTGGACTGCGCAAGCGCTGCCCGCACTGCGGCGAGGGGCGGCTGTTTTCCGGGTGGTCCCAGCTTGAACGCTGTTCAATCTGCGGTTTGGTCTTCGCACGTAATCCCGGTGATACGTGGGCCTTCACCATCATCGGCGATCGGCTGCCAATTGCCGTGATGATCGTGTTGATCTATTTCGGAGTGGTGCGTTCGCATCGTGTGCTGGGCCTGACGATGCTGGTTGTGTTGGCGGCGCTTGTGATCTGGACGGCCCCCAATCGCTGGGGCGCGGGTATCGCGCTGCATTATCTGTCGCGAGTGTACTGGCCCGAACCCGCGGATTCTATTCCGCCGCCTCCTGCAACCCGCCCTCGTTGATGAAGCCGAGCCCTGAGGCGAAGAACAGTTCGAGCTCCAATCGAAACTGTTTGAGTTGGCGCTGTACGTCTCGAATAGGTCCTCGATGACGCCGTTGTATGGCTTGACGCACAACCCCGTACCGGTACCAACCGATCTCGACAGGATTTCGGCCCCGGACATTATCGGGCGTAACATCAAACGGTGTGCCGCTGCTCTGCGCGACGACCTGACGACCCGCCACCGCCCCTATCGTCGTGACGACCATGCACGTTGACGTCTTCATTGCCGGAGGCGGACTGGCCGGGTTGACGCTGGCGCGGCAGCTGAAACGAGAGGCGCCGTCGCTGGACATCCTTGTCGCCGAGAAGAGGATCCATCCTGCGCCTGAGGCCGCCCACAAGGTCGGCGAGTCGTCGGTCGAGATCGGCGCGCACTACATGCAGAAGGTGCTCGACATCGAGGACCACCTGCGCGCCGGTCACCT
>CAZEMI010000213.1:0-3374 GCA_964513235.1 uncultured Acidobacterium sp. | reverse complement strand
TGTATCTTTGGCTGCGGAAATCCAGTAGAATCTAGTACTTACAACCTAATGGCCCAAGTTTACGCAGCAAGGTATCTCGCCAAGGCGGCGATGAGCGCTCCCCGCGACCTCGTCCGATCGGCCGTGGCGAAATACACCCCGCTGCACCCGACGGTCTTCATCTTCCATTGCACGTTTGTCTGCGATGCGCGCTGCGAGATGTGCAGCAACTGGACGCGCGGCAACCGCAAGGAAGACATGACGCTGGCGCAAATCGAGAAGGCGTTCAGCTCGAACCTCTGGAAAGACATCGAAAATGCCTCGCTCTCAGGCGGCGAGCCGACCACGCGCAACGACATGGTCGACATCTGCCGGCTGATGATCGACAAGTTTCCCAAGCTGCGGAAGCTCACGCTCAACACCACCGGGATCACCCATCATCGCGCCATCCCGATGCTGACCAAGGTCGTCGAGCTCTGCAACGAGCGCAATGTGATCTTCTCGATGCGCGTGTCGATCGACGGCGTCGGCGACATGCACGGGTCGGTGCGCAACGTCCGCAACGCCTTCGAAAAGGCCGGCAAGACCATTGCCGCCATGCAGGAGCTGCAGAAGACCCGCCGCTTCAACTTCGGGATCTCGTCGACCATCTTCTCGAAGAACCTCGAGGACGCCGACAACATCCTCGCGTGGGCCAAGAAGGAAAAGCTCGACATCGTCTTCAACATGGTCCGCTTTACCGACGCCATGCTGGGCAACGCGCAGCTGGAAGCCGGGATGAAGCCGATCGGCGCCGAAGAACAGAAGATGCGGAAGTTCTTTCTCGATCGGGTGCGGCAGGATCCGCTGCTCGACGGCCAGAACTACATCTACATGCACTACGCGGACATGATCGGCAACGGCTATCACCGCACGGCGCCGTGCCCATTCATGAACCAGGGCATCATGTTGAATCCCAACGGCGACATGTTCTTCTGTGAGAACAGCGAAGTCGTCGGCAACGCGACCGTGGACGATCCCCAAGTGATCTACTTCCGCGAGGCCGCGCAGGCGCACCGCCGGACCATTCGCGATCAGAAGTGCCCGACGTGCCTGAGTCCCTGCCAGATGAACGTGGCGGCAATCAAGCAGGTGGTGCCGTACGCGCGGTTCCTGGTGCGCGCGTCGATGGAAAAACGCCGACCCACAGTCGTCGAGGCCGTTCCGGCGCCATCCGCGCCGGCATGACGATGCGGCCGAAGGCCGTTTCCGCCGGGCTCCTTCTCGTCGCTACGGCCTTTCTCGCTACTTTTGCCGCAGTCGCCGGTCCAGCCGCTTTCGCATTTGGCCTGCTCTCCCAACTGATTTTTCTGCTGCCTGGCGTACTGATCGTCCGCGCCATTGCGCCGAGCGGCGGCTGGCTGGCGCCGCTGGCCTTCGGACCGCTGGTGGGCCAGGCACTCGGCAGCTTGGTGCTGACGCTGCTGTGGGTGGCCGGCGGACGCGGGCCGTGGCTCATCGTCGCCACTCCCCTACTGGTCGCCCTCATGGCCTGGCCGGCGCGCCGCCTGGCCGGCAGATGGCGCCTCCCGTTCACCGAACCGGCCGACGCGCTGGCGCTGCTGCTTCTGCTCCTGCTGGTTCCGCTGATCGTGGGTTTGCCCTTTTCGCATGTCGGCGAGATTTCCGCGGCCGGCCAGGACTATCGCGCCTACTTCACCGCCGATTACGTGTGGCGGCGGGCGGTGGTGATCGAGCTCGCGAAAGGCGACGTGCTGCCGATCAACCCGTATTTCAAGGGCGACCCGCTGCATTACTACTGGATGCCGCACGTGCTGTCTGCCGTGCAGTACCGATTTGCGAATGCGTGGGCCACGCTCGATGAGCTGCTGCTGATTCGCTCGGTGTCGATCGACGCGGTCTTGATCGCGTTTCTCTACGGCATGGTTCGCACGTTCGGCGTGCGCTCCGCCTACGCGGCCAACAGGCCGCTACGGCGAGACCTCGACGTAGCTCGCTCCGCGGGCGGAGTCGGGCCGTGGGCCGCCGCCGGAGCCGTGGCCTTCGTGGTGCTGGCGTCGAGCTTCGAGGGGCTGTATGCCCTTTACGACTTCTCCCGCAACAACGCCCCGCTCGCCGCGGTGAAAGACCTCAACATCGACGCCGTCACGCGCTGGTATTTCCAGGGCATCCCGATCGACGGCCTGCAGCGGCTGCTGTTCTATCAGCCGCACCACGTGGTGGGCTATGGGATCGGCATGATTGGCTTGATCACGATCGCGCGACGGATCCGGCCGGTTGACGCCCCGGCGTTCGCCATCGCCGGCATGTGCCTGGGGCTCTCGGTCGCGATCAGCTCGTTTGCCGGCTTGATGCTGACGGCCGGCGCCGCAATCTACGAAGGCGTCGTGGTGCTCCGCTCGCTCGACTGGCGGCGCGCCTTCGTGCACGCCGGCGCCGCGGCGGTTCCCCTGGCGGCGGCCACCGGCCTGGTGCTGGCGCTCGGCTACGTGGACAACAGCGGTTCGGTGGTCGAGCTCGGCGTGAACCGCATGGCGCTTCACGATTTCTGGTGGGTCACCTTGCTGAGCTTCGGGCCGGTGCTTATTTTGTGCGCGGCCGCGGTGCCGTTCCTGTGGACACAGCCGCGCGGCCTCGGCATCTTCGCGGCCCTCGCGATGTCGTGCGTGATGTTCTATTTCTTCATCAACGTCCGCGATCACCAGGACGTGTATGTGGGCTGGCGCGTCGGCCACTTCCTGTTCATGGCGGCCACGGTGGTGATCGGCGTGTTGTTCGAGCGGCTGCACAAGTTGCCGCCGGAGTTTCGCTCCTTCGCGTGGATCGGCGTGGCCATCGTGCTGACGGCGGGCTTACCGACCACGGTGATCGACATCTACAACACGCAGGACATCACGAATTTCAATGAGGCGCCGGCGGGTCGCTGGACCTTGCGGCTGACACCCGATGACCGGCAGGTCTTCGACTGGCTCAAGCAGAACACCGATCCGTCGGCGATCGTGCAGATCGATCCGGCGCCACGCGACCCTGAGCACTGGGCTTATCTGCCGGCCTTCGGCGAGCGGCGCATGGCGGCGGGTCTGCCGATCTCGATGGTGCCGCTGGCGAAATACCAGCAGGCGTCGGCGGAGATTCGCACCATCTACGACGAGGAGCCGCTGTCGGCGTACGAGCACGCCGTCCGCGCCGGCATCAACTACGTGATCGTCGGGCCACCGGAGCGCGCGGGTCACGAGGGCGTCGAGCGGCGATTTGATTCGATTCCCCAGCTGCTGCCGCAGGTGTTTCGCAACAACACGATTGCGATCTATGCAATCAGGGATCGGGGATCGGGGATCGGGGATCGGGGATCGGGGATCAGGGATCGGTAGTGCCAAGTGCACCAGCACCGCCGA
>CAZEMI010000212.1:0-9026 GCA_964513235.1 uncultured Acidobacterium sp. | reverse complement strand
AAGTCTACGTCCTGATCCTGCCGGCAATGGGAATCGTGGCGGAGATCATCGCGAACAACACGCGGAAGCCGCTCTGGGGCTACCGTGCGATGGTTTATTCGCTCGTGTTCCTCGGCTTCATGTCGTTCATCGTCTGGGCGCACCACATGTTCATGACCGGGATGGGAACGGCGATGGCGGCGTTCTTCCAGACGACGACCATGATCATCTCGATTCCGTCGGTCGTGATCCTCACGGCCCTGATCGTCTCGCTGTGGGGCGGATCGATCCGCTTCAACACGCCGATGCTCTTCGCGCTCGGCTTTCTCCCGATGTTCGGCATCGGCGGGCTGACGGGGCTTCCGCTCGGCTTGAACATCGCGGACATCCCGCTGCACGACACCTACTACGTCATCGCCCACTTCCACTACGTGGTCGCGCCGGGGACGATCTTCGCCCTCTTCGCGGGGATCTACTACTGGTATCCGAAGGCAACCGGGCGGAAGATGAACGAGACGCTAGGCAAGATCCACTTTTGGGGCTCTTTCGTCTGCATGAACGTCGTCTTCATGCCGATGTTCATATTGGGGCTGGCCGGCGTTTCGCGACGCCTGTTCGATGCTGGGGCGGCCTACGACTTTGCGCAGCCGACCATGCAGTTGAACGTCTACTCCTCATGGGGGGCGTGGATTCTCGCGGTCTTCCAGATTCCCTTCATCTTCAATTTCTTCTGGAGCATCTGGAACGGGCAGAAGGCTGAGGACAACGTGTGGCAGGCCACGACGATCGAGTGGTCTGCTCCTTCACCTCCGCCGCATGGCAATTTTGTCACGGCCCCGCAAGCGTACCGCGGGCCTTACGAGTACAGCGTTCCCGGCGCGGCCAAGGACTTCGTGCCGCAGCACGAGGCCTGATTCGCGATGGACATTCCCTACACCTACGAGGTTCGCCGGGACACCGGCCTGACCAACGGCAAGATCGGCATCTGGCTCTTCCTGGCGTCGGAAGTGATGCTGTTCGGCGCCCTGTTTGCGAGCTACATCCTGATCCGGACGGGGGCGCCGAGTTGGCCGAGGGGAGACACGATTCTCGACGTCCCCATGGCCACGTTCAACACGATCGTCCTGATCGGGTCCTCCGTCACGATGGTGATGGCCTGGGCGTCGCTGATGCGCCGCCAATTCGGGACCTTTCGGCTTTACATGGGGGCGACGGTTCTGCTCGGCGGCGTCTTCCTCGTCGTCAAGTACTTCGAATACAGCCACCATCTCCACCTGGGCGAATATCCCAGCACCAACAACTTCCTCGCCGTCTACTACACCCTGACCGGCCTGCACATGCTCCATGTGATCGGCGGGATGGTGGTGAACGCCTATTTCTGGGGCCCCGGCGCGAAGCTCTATAAGACCAACCCGGTGTGGTTCACCAACCGGGTCGAGCACTCGGGCCTGTTCTGGCACTTCGTGGACCTGGTCTGGATCTTCCTCTTCCCGACGCTGTATCTTCTGTAAGGCGGCATAGATGACGAGCGACCACGCAGGGACGAGCGAGCACGCAGCTGACATCGGTCACGATCCAGCTGACATCGACAAGCACGTCAGGGTCTACATCATCGTCTTCGTGGCGCTCATGGCGCTGACGATCATCACGGTGGCGGTCTCGTATCTCGACCTTTCCACGC
This sequence comes from uncultured Acidobacterium sp., assembly GCA_964513235.1. Taxonomy (GTDB): domain Bacteria; phylum Acidobacteriota; class Vicinamibacteria; order Vicinamibacterales; family UBA2999; genus 12-FULL-67-14b. The sequence goes on along the minus strand of CAZEMI010000212.1, from coordinate 7,366 downwards.
CCGTGGCTGTCACGGTGGCGCTCTTCATCGCGACCGTCAAGGGATCGCTGGTGGCGGGCTACTTCATGCACCTGATCTCCGAGAAGAAGGTGATCTACGCGGTCCTCGCGCTGACCGCCTTCTTCTTTATCGCGCTGCTGGCCCTTCCCGCGCTCACCCACAACAACGGCTACTGGATTCCGCAATGAACCTCAGGATGTTCCACGCCGTGCTGATCCTCCTCTCCGCGGCCCTCGCGGTGATCTTCGGTCTGTGGTCGCTGGGCGTGTCTGGGCGGGGAGACGCAAGCGGACCGGCGGGCGTCGCGGCCTTCGCCGTGGCGTGGGGCCTGGTCGTCTACGACTCGGGGTTCCTGCGCCAGACGAGGTCGCTGCGATGAGGCAGGCCTTCGCGACCGCAGCGGCCGTGATGATCTTCGGCAGCTCGAGCGTCTTCGCGTGCCCGGTGTGCTTCGGGGCGGAGGAGACCTCGATCATCGACGGTACGAAGCTCGGCATCCTGGTGCTGCTGGCCATCACGCTTGCGGTGCAAGGCGGGTTCGCTGCCTTCTTTTTCTATCTCCGCAAGCGCGCGAAGCTCATTGCGGAAGCCGACCTCGATAATGAATGGTCGGAGCTTCAGGGATCGCCTAAAACATCATGACAGAATGGCTCGGACTCCCGGCGCTCGCCTCGGCTCACGGTGGGCAGATCGACAACCTGATCGGCTTGATACATGTGTTCATGCTCATCCTGTTCATCGGGTGGGGCGGGTTCTTCATCTACTGCCTGGTCCGTTTCCGGCGATCGCGGAATCCGGTGGCGGACTATGCGGGCGTCAAGTCGAACGCATCGAAATACTCGGAGATCGCCGTGGCCGTTGTCGAAGCGGTTCTCCTCATCGGTTTTGCGATCCCGCTGTGGGCCGCGAGGGTCGACGACATGCCCTCCGCTGGTGAAGCGCTGACCGTTCAGGTCACCGGCGAGCAGTTCGCCTGGAACGTCCACTATCCCGGCCCCGACGGGGTATTCGGCCGCACCGACATCAAGCTGCTCGACCTGCAATTGAACCCGCTGGGACTCGATCGCGACGATCCTGCCGCGAAAGACGACGTCACGACGCTCAATCAGCTCTATATACCGGTGAACAGGCCGATCATCGTGAGGCTCAGAAGCAAGGACGTGATCCACAGCTTCGGCGTGCCCGAGTTTCGCGTGAAGCAGGACGCGATCCCGGGCCTCACAATTCCGATCCATTTCATCCCCACCGTGACGACCGCGGAGATGCGGACCCGGAAGGGGAATCCCGAGTTCCAGTACGAGATTGCCTGCGCGCAGCTCTGCGGTTTGGGTCATGCGCGGATGCGGGGATTTGTTACCGTCCAGACCTCCGAAGAGTTCCAGACGTGGTTGGAGCAACAAATCGCGGAGCAGAGCGCACCGGATCCCTTCCGGTAGCAGCGTTGTTTTGCCCGGCTTCCACACGTTTCGCATTGTGCCTCGACAATCGGGGGAATGAGGCCTCGCTCATCAAGGGCAAGGTCTACCGCATCCTCCCAGACGCGCGCGCGGCGAAGGACGATCTGATTCGCGTTATCGACGAGAGTGGCGAAGATTACCTGTTTGCGAAGCAACAGTTCGCATTCGTCAATCTGCCCCAAGCAGTGAAGAAGAAGATGCTCGCGTTTGAGAGAGCCAGCTAACCTGCGGTTGCACTTGGCGGCGGCCGCAGCAACACCTGGGCTTGCGATTGAGTCGTGCGGCCGCCACAAGTGAACCGCCGTCGTTGATATGGCCGGATGAAGAGGGAGGGAAGAGTTAAAGGAGCGCGGGGCGTTTGTCCCACGGGACGTTCCGTACAGCCAAGGCGGACCGTCGGTCGGCGTGTATCTCTTCGACCGCCAGAACATTCGAACGTCGGATGGGTGGGCGCTGACTGGTTTTGAGTTCATCGGATGGACCGAGGGCGTCGCGACACGAGTGCAGGTATTCGTACTCATCCCGAAAGACGGGGTTCAGAATATCTACACGCCTGGCGGGGATAGCCGCAACCTTCTTCGTCGCGACTTTGCGAGCTATCTTCTTGCGCCAGGGCAATCTCAGCCGATCGCGGAAATGAGTGCACTTGGGATCGAGCCGATGATGTTGCGGTCACTGGTCCGTGACGGCACTCCACGGTAGCGCGACCACCGGCTAACATCCGAATGTAGCCGTCGCGCGAGTGAACTCCTGACGCCGCGCGGCTGAAGCCTGGGCGTTGATATGGCGGATATGGGACCGCACGTGCAGCAATCGCGAGGAATGTATTCAAAAAGTGGCGATGTTGTTTGCGAACTTCCTCAAGGCTGCGAAGATTGCGGCCCAACCGCCTAACAAGCCATCACTGCAGCCGACGAGCGGCGCGACTTCTGACACACTCGAGTAACGAAACCGCCGCTCGCGGCTGAACGCGAAACGTTAGGCCGCCACTCCGAACTTGAATACTTGTATATACAGGCGTATAGTTGACTGTGCGCTTCAGTTGGGATGCTCGCAAGAGCGCTCGGAACCTGCGCGAGCGTGGATTCGACTTCGGGTTCGCGACACAGGTGTTCGACCAACGGACCGTGGAGCGCGTGGACAACCGCCGTGACTATGGCGAGCGCCGTGTGATGCTCTGGGCCGAGCCCAGGACATTCCGCTCACCGTGGCTTACACTGACCGGGCCGAGGTCGGCGGAGAGTTCACTCGTCGAATCATTTCGGCCCGAAAGAGTGACCGTCGTGAGCGTCAAGCGTACAAGAAAGCCACGGGCAAGCAAGGACCAGGTTCTGCGGGGCCGAGCTGACCTCGGTCGGCTCCGTCGAATGAGCGAGCGCGAGATTCACGCGACGTCGCCTAAGGAGCTGGCGAATCTGCCCTCGGATTTCTGGGAGCAGGTGAGCATTGTCGAGCCAAGCCCCAAGCAGGCCATTTCCCTCCGCGTCGATACCGACGTGTTGGGTTGGTTCAAGCGGCAAGGCCCGCGCTATCAGTCGCGAATAAATGCCGTCCTGCGGTCGTACATGACGCAACGCCGCCAATCATCGCGAAAGGCGGGCTAACAAACAACGAATGGAGCCGACGGTGCGCCGTTGAGCGCGCGGCTCATTCGTCGTCGTTTAGACCGACATCGAGTCTGCGAGGTGGCACATTGAGCGATCAGAACCGTCAACTAAGCAGACGTGAGGTTCTTGGAGGCGCAGGAACGGTCGCTGCATGGGCAACCGCCCAGCCTTTGCTTGGAGCCGATCAGGCGCCAAAGCCAGGCCGAGGGCGCCGTGATGATATCAAGATCATGGTGTTCGATCGGCAATATCGCTCTCATCACGAACATGGCGAAGCGGGCCGCGATCCCGTGGGACTGCATTCTCGGCGCGGAACTCGTCCGTCGGTATAAGCCAGACCCAGAGGTGGACCTGAGCCCAGCGAGATTTTTCGCCGTGCGTCCGTCTGAGGTGATGATGGTCGCGGCGCACCAGACCGATCTCAGAGTTCCGAAGGAGCTTGGTCTTGCCACGGCGTACATCCACCGGCCGTACGAGGGCGGAACGAGCGACACCGGGCCACGCCCCTCTGCCCGGACCTACGACTACATCGTCGACAACATGATCCAACTGGCCTCGGCGCTTGGCACCTAAGATCATGCCAATCAGCCGATTCATGTAGTCTGGGTATCCCCGCCGGATAGGAAGCACCGGCTGTCGTGGTGACCGCGTACCGACCTGACCCTGGCAAATGGGACGAGACCTGGCTACGGAGGCGAACATGATCGGCAAATCCAGCAAGCGACTCGTGCGCGAAGGTGATCTTGTCGCCGAAATGGACGTCGAGCTCGTTGAGGGTCAAGGCGGCTGGGCCCCATACTTTTCCTTGGAAGACGCCTATCGGCTTGATGATGTGCGGGAGGCGCTCCGAGCGGGCGACGTCAAGCGAGCCTCTCGACTCGCCAGCCGACTGTACCGTCTCACGCCGGTAAAGGCCTGAACAACGTCGTCCAGTCGGAGGCCGGCTTCTGGGCAGCGGTCGGCCCGAGGGCCAGAGTGCAAATCGAAACACAGATGAATAGCGCACGTCTCATGAAGCGCCTCCCTTGGCAGCCCACGGTGGGCGACGATAGTATCATCCGTCCGGCGACTTATCCCGCGGAGGTGTCTATGCGCCGCATTCTCGTTCTGCTGTTGGTGTTGAGTTGGGCGTCCGTTGCCGGCGCGCAAGCGCGCTATTACCCCGAGCGATTCGACTGGCAGCGCCGCACGCCCGCGCAGGCCGGCATGGATGCCGCCGCCGTCGAGGCCGCGGTGAAGTTCGCCGTTGCGCATGAGAATCCTGCGCCGAAGGATCTCGCGCAGGCTCACGTGGCGGGCATCGGCGCCAGCGAGCCGTTCGACGCGCCGATTGGTCCCTTCAAGCCGCGTTCGGCACTCAACGGTTTGATCATCAAGAACGGCTATGTCGTCGCCGACTGGGGCGACACCCGCGCCGTCGACATGACGTTCAGCGTCACGAAAACGTTCTTGTCAACGGTCGCTGGTCTCGCGTGGCAGAAGGGATTGATTCGCGACGTGACCGACAAGGCGCGCGACTACATGCCGCCGGGCGTGGATCTGTTCGACGATCCGCACAATCAGCCCATCACCTGGGAGCACCTGCTGCGGCAAACGAGCGACTGGAAAGGGGTGCTCTGGGGCAAGCCGGATTGGGCCGATCGGCCTGAAGGCAAGCCCGAGGAGTGGGCCAATCGCAAGCTGCATCAGCCCGGCACTCGCTACAAGTACAACGACGTGCGTGTGAACGCGCTCGCGCTGGCGGCGCTGCAGGTATTGAGGCGTCCGCTGCCCGACGTGTTGCGTGAAGAAGTGATGGAGCCCATTGGCGCGTCGAGCACCTGGCGATGGCACGGCTACGACAACTCATGGATCGATCTCGACGGCCGCAAGGTGCAGTCGATGACCGGCGGCGGCCACTGGGGTGGCGGCATGTTCATCAATGCCTGGGACATGGCGCGCTTCGGGTATCTGTTTCTGCGCAACGGCAGATGGAAGGACAAACAGATCGTGTCTGAGAAGTGGATCGAGATGGCGCGGACGCCGGGCCCGGCGAACAGCACCTACGGCTATATGAACTGGTTCCTCAACACGGACCGGAAGCCCTTGCCATCGGTGCCCGAGTCGAGCGTCACGTTCCGCGGCAACGGGGCCAACATCATCTACATCGACTGGCAGAACGATCTCGTCGTCGTTGTCCGCTGGATCGGCGGCGGCAACGCGCTCGACGAATTTCTCGGTAAGGTGGTGGGCGCCATTCGTCCGGCATCGACGCAGCCCTAAGCCGAGGCAGATACGTTAGACTCCCGTCGCACGGCGTGACCGTCGCTCGCCGAGTCTGACGCACGACAACAACCAGGAGGCACCCATATGGCAACCTACATTTCGTTGCTCAAGTACACGCAAAAAGGAGCGGAGGCGATTAAGCAAGTCCCGACGCGCATCGACGCGGGGCGCGCGGCAGCGAAGGCCGTGGGCGCGGACATCAAACAGATCTATCTCGTCATGGGACGGTATGACGTGGTGATCATTTCAGAAGCTCCGGATGACGAGACCGCTGCCAAACTGGCATTGGCGACCGGCATGCAGGGCAATGTGCAATCGGAAACGCTCCGAGCGTTCACCGAGTCTGAATTCAAAAAGATCGTGGCCGCACTGCCGTAGACCACTCTATGAGGCGACCGTCGCTTGGTGCCGTACTCGTCGCTCTCGTCGTCGTGCTTGCCGTGTCGCCACTGGCCGCTCAATCGCTGCCGTACGAGTCGATGGCCGCACGGATAGTGTCTGCGCTGCAGGTCACCCGCGGTGAGCGCGTGCTGCTTCGCGTCGATCCCAACACGATGGCGCAACTCGCGCCGATCGTGCGGAAGGGTCTGGAAGCGCGGGGCGCGGTGGTCGATGTTCTTCCGTACGGCCCGGCGCCGGATTTCGAGGCACGCCTGGCGAAAACAGACGTCTATGTCTGGTTGCCCGCGCCCGCAACCGCCACGCCAGGCGATCAGGCGCTCGCCCTGCAGCGCTGGATCGACAACGGCACTGGGCGCGAGATCCATTTCCATTGGGTCGACGGAACGCGTGATGTGGATGGGTTGCCGGCGAAGCACACACCGGCTTACGACCGTGTGTATGCCGCTGCTCTCGACATCGACTATCGGCAGCTTGCCACTCAGATGGATCAGGCCATTCAACGACTGCGCTCCGGCGAGGTGAGGGTGACGACGCCGAGCGGTACCGATATTCGGTTTCGTGTCGGCGACCGTCCCTTCAACAAGCAGGATGGTGATGGCTCGAAAGCGCGAGCGGCGAAGGGGAGAATCCGCATCGACCGTCACATCGAGCTGCCGGCCGGGATCCTCCGCGTGGCTCCACTCGAAGAGTCGGTGACCGGCGTCATCGTCCTGCCGTCGGCCCGGTTCGGGGCCGAACAGGTGACGGATATCCGCCTCGAGTTTGAGAAAGGCGTTGTGACAAGCGCTCGAGCGCGCACCGGTAACGGTGCGCTGCAGGCGTTCTTGAAGTCGAACCCGGCGGCATCGCGCTTTCGAGAGTTCTGCCTGGGATTCAATCCAAGACTTGTTGTGCCAACGGGTGAGTCCGCTCTTCCGTACTATGGCTACGGCAGCGGCGTCGTGCGCATGAGCCTCGGCGACAACACCGAGCTCGGCGGCAATGTGCGTGGCGGCGTCGTGCGATGGCTATTCTTTCCCGACGCGACGGTGCGTGTTGGCGGAGAGATCATCGTTCGTGACGGAAGGCTGCAAGAACACTGATCCTGTGGAGCAGAACGATCTCGTCGTCGTTGTCCGCTGGATCGCCGGCGGCAACGCGCTCGACGAATTTCTCGGCAAGGTGGTGGGCGCCATCCGTCCGCCGTTGAGGGCGTCGTGACCGTGCTATCATCCCGGCCGCGTTGTACATGCGAGTGATGGGAACGGTGGGCGTCTTTCGGGAGTAGGCTGCGGGGAGTCCTTCCGGTCTACTCCATATAACGTTAGGCAGACAATGAGGGTGCTGTATGCGAACAGGCCAGGCATTTGGAACCACCACATTGGTCGTGGCACTGACGCTCGCGTCCTGCGCTCAGCCGCCAGCTCCAGCCGAACAAGCTGCGCCAGCCAATCAGATGCAGGGCGTGTGGTCCATGAGTGCGATGAATCCTGGCGGCGGAGAGGTGACGATCGCTCCTTCGCAGCCAGGTTTGTTCATCTTTACAGGAGCGCACTACAGCGCCGTGTACTCGCCGGAAGGCCGGCCGCGTCCACGGTCTGCAACCAGCTTCAGCCCGACATCTGAAGAGAAGGTCGCCCAGTTCGACACTATCAT
>CAZEMI010000211.1:0-23531 GCA_964513235.1 uncultured Acidobacterium sp. | reverse complement strand
CTGGTCTACGACCATGTGGGCGTTGCGCCGTCGTTTGCGCGCGTGGAAACCAATCGCGACCGCCTGATCGTCGTCAACAGCTTCTCCAAGACCTACAACATGACCGGGTGGCGCCTGGGCTGGGCGCAGACGAGCGCACCGACCATTAAAGCCATCTACAAAGCCGTGGAGTTCATGACCTCGAACCCCACCGCGATGGTGCAGCAGGCCGGGATCGTCGCGCTCAGGGACGGCGAGCCGTACATCGCCGAACTGCGCGATCACTACGCACGACGCCGCGAACAGGTGATGCGCGCGCTACCGGCGATTCCCGGCGTGACCCTGCCCACTCCACAGGGGGCGTTCTATGCGTTCCCGAAAATCGACGCCGCGAGTGATTCCACCGCATTTACAACTGCGCTGGTGCGCGAAACCGGCGTGGCGCTGGCGCCCGGCGTGGGCTTTGGGCGTGATGGCGAAGGATACATTCGCGTCTGCTTTGCATCCACGGAAGCCACTCTTACATCCGCTTTGTCACGGCTGCATAATTTTGTGATGAGCGGCCGCTCATAAGTGAACTGTTTGTGGCAAAATTCGTCTGACCTGGTACGGCTGCCGCCTTCGCGCTACGCGCGACGGCGGACAGGCCCCAGGATCAAAGGACAATTGAATGAAGTGGTTGATCCTCGCGATCTTCGCTGAGATCAGTGTGCTCCTGTGCCTGATCTTCGCGTTCGATGGCGCGATGCACTCGCTGTCCAGCGCGCGCTTTACGTGGGACCACGCGGCCGTGTCGCTGCTTTACGGCGCGGCCCGCGTGCATTTCTCGTGGCGAAGAACAGAGTGCAGAGTTAAGAGTTCAGAGTTAAGAACGACTCTGAACTCCTAACTCCGCACTCCGAACTCTAGCGAGCGTTCGCGCGCGCGTATTGCAGCTCGGGACGCTCGTTCCCAGCGTCCTTGCCCATGCCGGCGAGCTGCTTGAAGTGGGCCCTGGCCTTGCCCGCCTGTTTCGAGGCTTCGGCCGCCTTGCCGGCGCCGTAGATCGCCAGGAACCGGTTCGGTTCCTTCTTCATCACCGCCTCGAACTCGACCAGCGCTTCCTTCGGCTGGTGGTTCTCGAGCAGCATGTAGCCGAGCATTTCGCGCGCCGGCGCGAGCGGGCCCGGCGTCACCGCCGACTTGTCGGTGGCGTCCTCGAGGCCGGCGGTTTCGCGCATGGCGGTGATGGCGCCGCTCTTGTTGCCCTTCGCAAACATCACCCAGGCTTCGGCGCCGCGGCGCTGGATCTCGACCTGCTGCGCCCAGTACTCGTCCTTCATCTCGATCTCGCGATCGCGAATCCCCGCCAGGCGGGCGATGTCGGGCGCCGCCGCGTCGGGCTGCCCCGCCCGCGCCGCGCCAATCGCGCGCGCGAAATGTGTGATCGCTTCGGTGTACGGCGTGGTTGGGGCGGCGTTGGGCGTCAGCGCCATTGCCTCGGCCCATTGCTGCCGCTCCATCGCGAAGCGCGCGGGAATCGCCGCCATGGCAAAGGTATTCGGGCCGGCGCCCGCTGCCCCCTGCGCGCCGCCCTTCATGGTGCCGAGGCGCATGGCGTGCTCGAGATTGGTCTTGGCCTGCGCATCCATGCCCATCTGCAGGTAGGCATAGGTCATGTAATCGCGCGCGTGCATCGCCTCGCCAACGCCGTTGGTCTTCTCGGCGATCTCGGCGGACTTGATGTTGCTCTCCACCGATTGCTGCCAGTAGCCGACGCGGGTGAAGGTGTGCGACGGCATATGCAGGGCATGCGGCACGGCCGGTGCGATGCCGGCGTAGGCGTTGGCCGCCTTCAGCGCTTTCGGCGCCAGCACCGGCACGTCGTAGGCGTGGATGATGTAGTGCGCCAGGCCAGGGTGGTTCGGCAGCTTCGCGTACATCGGCTCGAGAATTTCCGCCGCCTGCAATTGCCGCGCATAGGTCTTGTCGGTTGGCGATGCCGCTTGCGCCACGGCCAACGCCCAGAAGATTCGCGCCTCGACATCGTCCTTGTTGGCCTGCGAGAGGCGGAGCGCGGCGCGCTCGTAGTCGAGGACGCGCTGCCGCTGCGTGGTCACGTCGGCGCTACTGAACAGAATGGCCACCGCGTCGAGGTAGCCCTTCTCGCGCGCGGTCGGCGATCCGGTGGCGAGGCCCTTGTCGATGGCGGCCTTGCCATTGGCAATGGTCTGCGGCTGTCGCAACCCGGCGAACGGGTTGCCCCAATGTGTGAGTGCGATGCCCCAGTAGGCCATCGCGCAATTCGGATCGGTCTTGAGCGTGCCTTCGAACGCGGCGCGCGCCTCGGCAAACCAGAAGGAATGGAGGAGCGCCACGGCTTCGTTGAACTGTGCCTTGGTGGCAGGACTGCAGGAGGTTTCGAAACTGACGGTACCGATATCTTTGGGCGCCAGGCCCGCGGGATGCTCGTGCTGCGCGAAGGCCGGCGGCACGAGCACGAGACACATACACAATGCGGCGACAATTTTCATGGGGTCCTCACTTCGCAAACGTCAATCGATCCAGGGCCACGCGTCCGTTGCTGACCACCAGCAAGGGATCCAGCAGGGTGCGAATATCGTCCAGCGGGTTGGCGTCCACAACCAGCACGTCCGCTTCGAAGCCGGCCGCGACCATGCCAACCTGCTTATCTAGACGCAACATCTCGGCATTGGTTACAGTCGCCGCCTGCAGGGCCTGCAGCGGGGTCATGCCCGCGTCCACCAGCATCCCGACTTCCCGCGACACGCGGGCGATGCTGTTCGGACCGTAGCCCGTGTCGGATCCGGCGACGATCCTGACGCCCAATTTCACCGCCCGCCCGATCGCGGCCATCAGGATCGGCCGCATCATCTCACCGCGCCGCTTCAGCGCGGCATGGTCGTAATCGCCGCCCGGCTCGGTCAGGTCATTGACGATGTCGGAGGTGGGATCGAAGTAGGTGCCCTGCTTCGCCATCATCCGCAGCGTGTCGTCGGTGAGATAGGTGCCGTGCTCGATGCTGCGCACGCCCGCCCGCACCGCGGCGTCGGCGCCCTCGGCGCCGTGCGCATGCGCCATCACGGGAATGTTTCTGGTGCCCGCCTCGACCACGAGGATGCGCAGCTCCTCCTGCGAATAGACCTGCTGGCGTGGATCGGTATCCGGCGTGCCGGCACGTTCCGTGGCCAGCGTCTTGATCCAGTCCACGCCGCGCGACAGATTGGCCCGCACGGTTCGGCGCAGCGCGTCGGCCGTGTTTACGCCGCCCATCAGATCGCCCAGCTCCGGAAAGTCGATGAATAGCTCCGGCGCGACACCCGGACGCACGTGGTACCCGGTCGCGATCAAGTCGGGACCGGCGACGAATCCCTTGTTGACGAGCTCGCGCAGGCCGACGTCGACGAAGTTCGACACGCCGGCGCTGCGCGCGGTGGTCACACCACTTTCGAGCGCGGCGCGCATCTGCGCCAGCGAGCCAATGTGCACGTGCGCATCGATCAGGCCCGGTACGACATAGCGGCCGCGCAGATCGACGACGCGAACGCCGGTCGCGCCGAAGCCGCCAGGCGGAGGCGGACCAACGGATTCAATCGTGCCGCCGCGGATCAGTACAGTGACATTGCGCGCCACGGCGCCGCTACGCACGTCGATGACCGAGGCGTTGGTGAGCGCGAGCGGTTCTTGCGGCGGCAGGCCCGAGCGTTGTGCGCCGAGGCTTGCGAGGCTGAGCAGGACGAGAACTGACGAGGTGATGTACCGGCGCACGCGCGAAGCTTATCCGACTTCGCTGGCGCGCTCTGTTCCCCAGCTTCGTCGGACTTCGTAACGTCGAAACGGCGACCAATTAGGTCTGGTTTGACCATTCACATCCCTTCACTGCCCGTTCACCTCGTGATCCGGCCCGATCCCTGAACAGTGTGCGATCCGATACAACGCCTCCGTAAAATACAGTCGGACAACGACTTAGACAGGAGAGCGCCACAAATGCACGCGCCAATCAAATACGCCGAAAAGGGATTGCAGATCGCCGCCAATGGCGTCTGGCAGGTCTTTTCGCGCCTCAACAAGATCAGCCAGAACCCGGCGTTCACGCCGAAGTGGTCCGACAAGCCGATGTTGAAGTCGTACCAGAAGACCAAGCCGCCACTGGGCTGGCCGCGGCAGACCGACTCGCTGTGTCCGACCTGCGTGCGTGAAGCGCGCCAGGCGATTCTCGACGGCACGCGTCCGCTCGACACGCTGCTCAACGAGAAGGTCGGCGAGATCAAGGCCACGATCGACGAGAAAGACGGCAAGATCGTGATGACCAAGGACTGCCCCATTCACGGCCGCTTCGAGGACGTGATGGCGATCGACACCGCCTTCTTCAAGCACCTCGAAGAGGTGTTCCCGGGGCGCGACATTCAGGCGCACAACGACGAGAAGCTGCACAACCACGGCAGCAGCACGATCAAACACGGCCGCGGCGCGGTGCTCACCGTCGACCTCACCAACCGCTGCAACATGATGTGCGACCCGTGCTTCATGGACGCCAACCAGGTGGGCTTCGTCCACGAGCTGTCGTGGGAAGACATCAAGACGGTGCTCGATAACGCCATCACCATCAAGCCGCGCCGGCAGATGTCGGTGCAGTTCTCCGGCGGCGAGCCGACGCTCTCGCCGTACTTCCTTGATGCGGTGCGCTACGCGCGCCAGGTCGGCTATAACTCGGTGCAGGCGGCCACCAACGGCATCGAGTTCGCGAAGCGCCTGGACTTCGCAAAGGCCGCCGCCGAAGCCGGGCTGCGCTACGCCTATCTGCAATTCGACGGCATCGGCAACGCCGCCAACTCGCACCGCCGCGTCGGCAACCTCTTCGACGTCAAGCTGCGCGCGATCGAGAACCTGCACACGGCCGGCGTCGACATCGTGCCGGTAGTGACGATCGTCAACGGCGTGAACAACGAGCAGGTCGGCCGGATCATCGAATTCGCGCTCGACAACCCGAAGCGGATCAACTTCCTGTCCTTCCAGCCGGTGAGCTTCACCGGTCGAGACGAGGAAGTGACGCCGGCGCGCCGGGCGGCGCAACGCTACACGCTGTCGCACCTCGCCCACGACGTGAAGAACCAGACCGGCCTCGGCGAACCGATTCGCGACTGGTTCCCGATCTCGTTCATGGGTTCTTTCACTGACTGGGCGGACATGGCCAAGGGCCCCGACCAGCAGTGGGGCAACGTCACCTGCGGCTGCCACCCCAATTGCGGCATCGGCATGGCGGTGATGATCGACAAGGAAACCAAGGAGGCGGTGCCGGTCACCGCGTTCCTCAACGCTGAACGGCTGGCCAGGGACGTGGCGCAGGTCACCGACGCCGCCCGCGGCAATTTCCTGACGGTCATGGGCATGGCGCTGGCGCTGGCCCGCAACTACGACTCGTTCAAGTCGCCGACGCACTTCAAGCTGAGCGACCTGTTGAAGAAGTTCGACAAGACGTTCGGCGCCACCAAGGGCGCGCGGCAGGGCAAGTACGGCAAGGTCGACGGCAACCGCTCGAAGGACGACATCGAGAAGCGCCGCGCGGATCGCTGGAACTTCCTGTTCATCGCCGGCATGTGGTTCCAGGATCTCTTCAACTACGACTTCCGCCGCACCGAGATGTGCATCATCCCGTATGCCACGCAGATGGGCGAAATCTCCTTCTGCGCCTACAACACCGGCATCGGCTGGCGGAACATCATCGAGAAGATGCACATGACGGCCACGCTCACGAAGTGGTACGAGGAGCACGGCCGTCACGAGATCTTCGCGGGCAACAAGTCCGTGCCGCTGTCGTCGACGGAACACTCGCTGAAGCTCAACGCCGAAGCGGTGGCCGCCGGCGCGCAGACCGACCTCGACGTGCTCGGCATCGCGAAGAATGCCCGTGACGAGAAGATCGCGGCGCAGAAGAAGAAGAACATGACGCCGGAAGAGCTGCGCCATCACGCCGAGATGGAGAAGCTCTATCGCAAGGAAGTGCTCAAGGAGCAGCCTGGCGTGCCGGTGCTGCAGATCCAGGGCCTGAAGAAGGCGCCGCGGGAGACGGTGACGCAGTAGCGCCCGATCCCGATCCCCCGCCTAAAGGCGGGGGCCATAGGTGAGTACGTAGGGGCGGGTCGTTAGACCCGCCCTTTTTTCTTTTCAGGAATAGAGCCCGAGTCGCTGGTGCGTGGCGGGCGCTTCGTCGAACTCGACCTGCGGCAGGCGCCCGCGTTTCACAGACATCAGGCGAAGAATCGCAAATGCCACGCCGAGCGTGATCAGCACGCGTGTGGGATTGCCGGTCTGCAATGCGGTGTTCTGCATTTGCGCAAAATTCAAGGCACCCACGATGAACGCGATCGCGTAGATAGGCGCCAACGCCTTCATGTTCTCGCTCGGCACATACGTGCAGGTAAACGGGACCTTGTCGTAACTCAACATCACCGCTTCCAGCAGCACGATGGCGCCGGCCAGGCCAAGGCCCGCGTGGATCAGCGCCAGCTGGGGGCCGAGCACGAACGCAAACAGCGGCAGCAAGATCGCCAGCGCCGGCAAGACCAGGGCGACGATGGCGGCGCGCCTCACGCCGGCGGCGAACCGGCGCGCGCGATTGCGCCACGCCAGCTGAAAGCCCCAGTTGGCGCGCAGCTCCGCCGGCACCCGGATCACGTGCCGGAACCCGACCAACAGGGCGCCGTACAGCAGCGGCTGCATCGCGAGGAGCCGCGCGGACGGACCTGCCCCTTCCTGCGCGTTCGCGTTGGAGAGCGCGACGACCGCCATCGCGAAACCGGCGGCCGCGGCGCATGCCAGCGTCAAGCGATGGTTGTTGCTGCGCCACATCGCCGCGAGCGTGAAATAGAAGCCCGCCCGCGCCGCCGGATCCCGGACCAGCCACCGATTGGCCAGCCGCCCGCCCACCCGCCACCCATGGCGCATGGCTGGCGGCGGCGCCGCCGCCAGCGCTGGTAGACGCCTCGCATTCCACGTATATGCCGCCACGGCGAGAAGCAGCGTCAGCCCCACGGCCGCACCGGCACGGCGCGCCAGTGCCGGGAACTGCCCGCGCCGTTCCTGGTACAGGGCGGTGTTGACGCGATCGCTCGCCGCCTTCCGGTCCGTCATCTCGGTTCGCGCCAGATCGGCGATCACGCCACCGGCCGTCACCTCGTACACGCCGAGGAACCACATCGGCGGCGCGGCGGCCCGCCAGTCGTCGAGTCCGCGCTGGGCAATGCGGTCCACCGCCGGCGGCAGCAGGAGGAGCGCGCTGCCGAGCATCACGATGAGCGCGCCTTGCGCCCAGGGCGAGGCGATCGTGAACCACCGTCGTCCCAGCATGGCCACCAGGGTCTCTCGAAGCGTGACCACGACGAGATAGCCAAACGCCGCCGCCGAGACGGTCACGATCGCGTGCGTCACCATCAGCCCGAGGAGCGAGAAGGCGCTCATCTGCCGGAAACTGATCACGAGCAGCCACGGGAACACGACGCTCGGAAAGGCGTTGACGGCAATCGCGACGGCCGCACCGAGCATCGCGATCGCCGACAGCTTGGCGCGGCGGATCGTTCCCGGCCGGATGGGCAGCGGCTCGAGAATCGCCGCGTCGCGAACGTCGATCGCCAGCGCGTCCCACTGCGAGGCGGCCACCAGCGCCGTGACGATCATCGCCAGCGCCAGGTAAAAGAACTTGTCGTCGAGCGAGAAGATCGCCGCCTGGCCGGGCGTGAGGAACGCACCGAGGTAGCCGGACGACATGAAGACACTGATAAACAGTGTCAATGACACGACGATGGCGCCGACCACGGCGACCAGCTGCGAGCGATCGGCCTCGGGTGCGATGAGATCGTTCTCGAGGAACTGTCGAAGGAACAGCTTCGTCAGCAGGACGTACGGCGCGCGCGAGCGTGCGGTGTCCACGTCAGGTGCTCAGGCCCGAGACGTCCGCCAGATCGCGCGCCATCTGCTCCGGATCTTCGCGGATGACGAGATCCGAGAAGACGCCCTCGAGAGAGTTTTTCGACAGCAGCGTGCGCAACCGCATGATCGAGTCGTCGGCGACGACGCTCCCCCGGTGGAGCACGATCACCCGGTCGCAGACCCGCTCGACGACCTCGAGGATGTGCGAGCTGTAGAGAATCGCCTTGTGGCGCGCCGCCAGCAGTCGCACCAGGTGTCGCAGCATCAGGGTCGTCGTGACGTCCAAACCCGTCTCGGGTTCGTCGAACAGCACGACGGACGGATCGTGCAGGAGCGCGGAGGAGATGACGATCTTCTGGCGCATCCCCTTCGAATAGGACAAAATCGCCTGATCGGCGGCCCCCATCAGGCCGAACAGGTCCAGGAAACCGTCGATCTTGGTCATCAGCAGCGCTTCGGGAAGCTCGCGCAGCCGGCCGACCAGTTGCAGGTATTCGCGGCCGGAGAGAAACGGATACAGGTAGGGCTCTTCCGGAATGTAGCCAAGCAGGCGGCGAAACGCCACGAGGTCGTCGCGGATGTCGCGGCCATCGTATTCCACCACTCCCGATGACGGTTCGAGCAGTCCGGCGAGCATCCGGGCCGTCGTGGTCTTGCCCGAGCCGTTGGGCCCGAGGTAGCCGACGATCTCACCGGGACGGATCGTCAGGCTCACGTCCTTCACCGCGCGGACGCCGGAGAAATGTTTCGACAGCCGCTGTGCGCGCAACTCGGGCACGGCGCGCCTCAGTCGATCTGGCGCGCGGTGCGCCGCTCGGGCCAGAAGCACACCAGCACGGGCACCATCGACAGCCCCAGCACCAGCGTGATCGCCACGAGGAATTCGGACCAGGTCTTGAAGTACCTGATGCCGACGGCCAGCGGGAACGTGTAGTAGCACGCGGACAGCAGCGCCACTTTGAGCAGAGTGCCTGCGTCGCGCCAGAGATCGAGGCGGAGCGCGCCGGCCACCGCTTTGAGGACCGCGAGACGATTGGCCAGGCGGCTGCGCCGCCCCGCGTCCTCGTCGAACTGCATGTCCGCGAGCGCGGGGGTGACCACGAGCTGGAACGTCCGATCCGAGAGGAAGCGATCGCCAAACGCGATGATCCAGGACTCGAAGCTCATTGCGCCTCCGTCGGCTTGAGCGCCAATGCGTCGCGCAACATCGCGAACGCGCCATGGACTTTCCGGCCGTACGGCGTGGCCCGATACAGCCGGCGCGGCAACCCGCTGGCGCCTGGCGCCCGCTCCTCCTGCCGGGAATCGACGAACCCCTTCTCTTCCATGCGCGCGAGGGTCACGTATACGGATCCGCGCTTGAGCGAGCCGCCGGAGGCGTCGACCAGCTCGAGGCCGTAGCGCTCGCGGCCGCGCAGCAGTTCCATCACCAGCGATTCGGTCGGCGACATCGACGGGAGCCGGGGAGCCATGGGTGCATATCTTACGTAATGTAAGAGTGAAGTCAAGCCGGGGCATTTGACCCGCGTCCCATGACATTATATGATGAATGCATTGACACCACATTAGTGCATTCATGAAGACACTGACCATCAGAAACGTGCCCCGGCGGCTGGCCGACGCCCTCGACCGCGAACGGCGGCGTCGCGACGCCTCACTGAACAGCACGGTCCTCGATCTGCTCGGCCGCGCGCTCGGTACCGGCAGTGACCAGCCGCGCCGCAACGGGCTCGCCGAACTGGCGGGAACGTGGAGTGCTGAAGAGCAATGTGAATTCGACGCCGCCGTCGCTCCACTCGACCGGGTAGACGATGACATGTGGGCATGATGCGCTACTGCCTCGACACGTCTGCCTACAGTCATTTCAAGCGTGGTGACCCGCAGGTCGTCGATCTGATCGACCGCGCCGAATGGCTGGGCGTCCCGGTGATTGTCCTGGGCGAACTGGCGGTCGGTTTCCGGCAGAGTGCGCGGCGCGCTGCAAATCAATCCGAGCTCGAGCGGTTCCTCGGCAACCCCGCCGTCGAAGTGTTGCCGGTCAGCGAAGATGTCGCGTCGCTGTATGCGGACGTCGTGCTCGACTTGAAGAAAGCCGGCTCACCTTTGCCGGCCAACGATATCTGGATCGCGGCGATCGCGGCCCGCCACGGCGCGGCAGTGCTCACCTACGACGCGCACTTTCGGGCGATCACGCGGGTGGGAGCAACGGTTCTAACCTCACCGCCACCAGACCCTTCGTGACGAATAACTGCCACGTACGTTAGCCACGGAGCCGCGGAGTACGGAGAAACATTTTCTAAATGCATTCTGAACGCTTAGCATCATGATCGCATTTTGAAAGATTTACTCCGTGCCTTCGTGACTCAGTGGCTAACGTCCGTGTCAGAAACTCACTTTAAAAGCCAGCTGCATCACGCGTGGCTGATACGCGTTCAGCAGGTTCTGCCTCGGCTGGCCAAATGACGTCGAGCTGATCTGGCCGTTATACGCGCCAAAGTTGGCGTGGTTGGTGACGTTGAACACCTCCGCGATGCCGGTCACTCGCAGGCCACGCGGCAAGTTGATGTCTTTTGACACGCGCAGGTCGATGCGGTGCAGCGGCAAACCCTTCAGCGCGTTGCGGGGCGCGATCTCGCCGGGCGCGATGCTGGCGGGCCCGTCGAAGCGATCGAGCACAGGTACCGTATCGCTGTTGCCGGCCGACGTCACGATCGATTCGGGAATCGTGAACGCCGTCGTGCGCGAGTTCAAGCGGGTCGTGCCAGTGTGGCCGAACGGGTTCAGCGCGATGGTGGTCGCATAGTAATTGCCCGAGCCGAACAGGTAGGCACCCGACAGCGAGATGTCGTACGGCAATCGCCAGATGCCGTTGAGCCGCACCGTGTGGCGCTGGAAGTCCGTTGACCGCGCCCACTCGGCCTCCGGGTCGAATGGGTTGTTGCCCTGGGACTGGAAACCGGTAGTGTTGTCGTGCATGAACAGCATGTAGGTGTAGTTCAGCGACGCCTGCCAGTTGTTGGCATAGCGGCGGTTGAGCCCGCTCGAGATCGCGGCGTAGTCGGCCTTGCCGTTCGACTCGAGCCACTGAATCTGGCCGTACTTCGGATCGGGGCGGCCCTGGTTGGGGTTACGGTTGTAACCGGTCGCGGGGTCGAAGAACAGGTTTGGATCGCGCTGCCGCGCAAAGTGATATCCCTTCCAGTGCGTGAAGTCGGCCTCCACCCCCAGCTGGCTGCCGATCTGCTTCTGCATCCCGAGGATGCTCTGCCAGGTCGACGGCATCTGGTAGTCGTGCGCGATCACGCGCGGACCCTGCGCCGGCACCGGGAAGCGGCCCGACAGGAAATCCTCCGGCGTCCGGCCGCGCGTTGGATCCTGGATGAAGCCGGGCTGCCGATCGTTCGGGAAGGAATTGACGAGAATGCGCTCGCCGTTGAACGACTGGATGCTGAACGTGGTGTTCGAGTCGGGAATGCTGTAATACAACCCGCTGCCGCCGCGGATCACGAGGTCGCCGCGGCCACCGACGTTCCACGTGAAGCCGCCGCGCGGCGCCACGCTGCCGAGATCGCGCAGGTTGTTCGGATACAGCATCGCGCCCGGCTGGAGCGCGAGGTCAGGATAGGCCCATCCCGGCCCCGGGTCGAACGTCGCCTGGGTGGTGATGTGCGGCGGATCGAGCGCGCCCCAATCCGCATCCCAGCGGATGCCGTAGTTCACCGTCAACTCGTCCTTCATGCGCCAGGTGTCGCCGAACCACACGGCCCACGTCGGCCGCGGAATGTCGATGGTCCAGTCACCGAAATTCTGATCGAAGCGCTGCACGATCGAATCGAGGCCGGTGACGTCCCATTTCGACGGATCGTTCCACGCGTCGATGGGGAACCGCCGCGCCAGGTCCGCGGGGGTCGACGTGAAGATGTACTCGCCGCGCGACAGCAGCTGCCATTGGCCGGTGTCATGCCAGCGCAGGAACTCGCCGCCGAACTTCATGTCGTGACGGCCCGCCGTCATCATCAGGTCATAGCGGGCACTGATCGTGTTCTGGAAAAACTCCTGCGGATAGTTCCGGCGCTGGCCGAAGATGGTGCCGCCGGGGAAAACGTAGTTCGGGGTGCTCGCGAGGGCGGGAACGGCCAGCTGGTTCTGCCAGTCGAAGTGCGTGTAGCCGATCTTCACTTCCTGCAGCGTGGTCGGACTCAACACCTTGGCCCAGGTGCCGACGATGTTCACCGCCTTGCGGGAACGCGCCGCCGCCTGCGAGGGATGCTCGGTGCCGGAGATCTGGGTGAAGGGATTGTCCCAGTCCCAGTACGACGCCCGCGCGGTGAGGTGATCGTTGGGCGTCAACTGCCAGTCGCCGCGTCCGAGGAAGCTGTTCTGCACCAGCTTGGTGTCGAACGACCACGACGAGCCCGGCAACGCCGCCATCGACGTGAGAATGGTGTTGGGCTCGTTCTCGCGCTCGAACGACGCGAAGAAGTGCGCCTTGTCCCTGACGAGCGGCCCGCCGACGGCGGCGCCGAGCTGCCGGTTCGCGTACGGCAGCACGCGGTTGGCGATGAAGTCCTTGGCGTTCCACTTGTCGTCGCGGAAGTAGCCGTAGACGCTGCCGTCGTAGTTGTTGGTGCCGGAGCGCGAGATCGCCTGCACCTGGATGCCAAGCGAGCGGCCCTGCGTGATGTCGAACAGGTTGGTGACGACCTGGAACTCGGCGATCGCCTCGCGGCTGAACTTCGGCTGGCCGAAGCCGGAGCCCGCCACCTGTTGCGTGATCTCCTGGCCGTCGAGATTCAGCTGGAACTGGCGATCGCGCACGCCAGGCGTGCTGTCCACGGCGTTGGCGGTGATGCCCTTGACCTGCATGGCCAGCTCCATCCAGTTGCGGCCCTGCAGCGGCAGCTCTTCCATTTGCCGGCGATCGACGTTGCCGCCCACTTGCGTCGAACTGATATCGACGAGCGGCGATTCACCGGTCACGGTCAGCGTTTCAGTCAGCGACGCTACCTGCATCGCGAACGGCAGCGATCGATTCTGCCCGACCAGCAGCTCGATGTCGGGGATCACCACCGTCGAGAAGCCGGACAACTCCGCCTGCACGCGATAGCGGCCCGGCGCGAGACCGCGCAGCCGGTACTCGCCGCGCTCGTCGGTGACCGTGGTGCTGGCGCGGCCGGTGTCGATCATCGTCGCCGTGATCGTCGTGCCCGGCAGGGCGGCCTTGGTGCTGTCGACGACGTTACCGATTAAGGACGCGTCCTGGGCGAGGGTGGGGGAAGCGAACAGGAACAGGGAGGCGAGACCAATCAGCGAGACATACCGCATTCGCATAGCTCACTCCGTTTCTACCCTTCCAGGGCAGTGACGGCGCGGACTATATCAGCTTTCACCATTCAACTGATACGATGGCCGCCGCGATGACCGATTCCAAGACCCGCCTGATTCAGGTCGGTGCCGCGCGCTGGCGCCTCTCGATCACCCTCACCACCATCATGACGCTCGTCTACGTCGGCTTCATCCTGCTCGTCGCCTTCAACAAGCCCCTGCTCGCCACCGTGCTGATGCCGGGACTGAGCCTCGGCATCCTGCTGGGCGTGCTGGTGATCGTGACGGCGTGGGCCCTGATCGTGATTTACGTGAGGTGGGCCAACGAGCACTACGACGCCACCGTGGCGGACATTCGCCGCGCCCATCAGGAGGGCCGCTAGTTGCCGTCCGGCGGACCCAACCCCGTCGCGATGACGGGCTTTGTCATCTTCATCGGTCTGTCATTCCTGATCACCTGGTGGGCGGCGAAGCGAACCCGCAGCACGAAGGACTTCTATGCCGCGGGCGGATCCGTCACGGCGCTGCAGAACGGCCTCGCGCTCGCCGGCGACTACATGAGCGCCGCGAGCTTTCTCGGCATCGCCGGCATGGTGGCGCTCAACGGCTTTGACGGGCTGATCTACTCGATCGGCTTCCTGGTCGGGTGGCCGGTGGTGGTGTGCCTGATCGCCGAGCCGCTCCGGAACCTTGGCCGCTTCACCTTCACCGATGTGGTCGCGTTCCGGCTGCAACAGACGCCGGTCCGCGTCGCCGCGGCGGCCGGCAGCCTGGCCGTGGTCGCCTTCTACCTGATCGCGCAGATGGTCGGCGCCGGCAATTTGATTCGGCTGCTGTTCGGTCTCGACTACGAGATCGCCGTCGCCATCGTCGGCATGGTGATGCTGGCCTACGTGCTGTTTGGCGGCATGATCGCCACCACCTGGGTGCAGATCGTCAAAGCCGTGTTGCTGCTGTCGGGCGCGTTCATGCTGGCCTTCATGGTGCTGCTGCAGTTCTCGTTCAACCCGCTGGCGCTGTTCAGCGCCGCCGCGGATGAGTATGGGCAGTCGGTGCTGGCGCCCGGACGGCTGGTGTCGGATCCGATTGACGCGATTTCGCTTGGCCTGGCCCTGATGTTCGGCACCGCGGGGCTCCCCCACATCCTGATGCGGTTCTACACCGTGCCCGATGGACGAACGGCGCGCGTTTCGGTGATGTATGCGACGGCGCTCATCGGCGGCTTCTATCTGCTCACCTTCATCCTCGGGTTCGGCGCCATGGTGCTGGTCGGACAAACGGCGATCCAGGCAGTCGATGGGGGTGGGAACATGGCGGCGCCGCTACTGGCGCAGGCGGTGGGCGGCCAGGCGTTTCTTGGCTTCATCGCCGCCGTCGCCTTTGCCACGATCCTGGCGGTGGTGGCCGGGTTGACCCTCGCCGGAGCGGCCGCGCTCTCGCACGACGTCTACGTGCATGTGTTCCGGCACGGCCACGCGAGCGAGAAGGAAGAATTGCTCGTGGCACGCGCGGCCACCATCCTCCTCGCGGTGTTCGCGATCGTTCTGGGGATCCTGTTCAAGGGCCAGAACGTCGCCTACATGGTGGGCCTGGCGTTTGCGATAGCGGCCAGCGCCAACTTCCCTGCCCTGATCCTCTCGATGTTCTGGAAGCCCTTCACCACGCGAGGGGCACAGGCGTCGATCCTGTTCGGCACGGTCGCCACGCTGGTCCTGATCTACGTGTCGCCGACGATCCAGATCGATCTGCTGGGTCACGAGACGGCCTGGTTCCCGTATCGCAACCCCGGGCTGTTTACGATTCCGCTGTCGTTTGCGGTTGGCGTGGTGGTGTCGTGGCTGACGCCCGAACCGTCCGCCAAGGAGGGCTTCGCCAATCTGGAACAGCAGATTCATTTCGGTGAGCTCACCTGACCGGCGATGGAACCTCTCGCGGCCGTCCGTCGTCTCTGAACCACGCCGTTGGTTCCGCAGCTCCAGAACAAGGCCGTCCGCTACTCGCTCTTCGCGATGTGGCTGGTCATCGTTGGCGGCGCCCTCTATCTTTATTTCTTCGAGCGCGCGTTCATTCAGCAGGAGTTGCAGGGAGCGTTCTCGACCTCGATGGTCGTGGGCTCCATCATCTATATCCTGCTGGGCTCCTTCCGCGCCTTTACGCTGGTGCCGGCCACGTTCCTGCTGCTGGTGGGCCTGCCATTTTTTCCGCCGCTGTGGCTGCTCGTCATCACGATGATGGGCGTGCTGGTGTCCTCGTCGATCTGCTACTTCTTCGCGGAAGCGCTGCACATGGACGAGTTCTTCGAAAAGAAGTACCCCAGACAGATCCGCAGGCTGAAGGAGCTGCTGCAGCGCTATCAGCTCCCGATCATCATCGGCTGGAGCTTCTTGATGTTCCTGCCGACGGATCTGATCTGCTACGTGTGCGGCACGCTGCGCATCAACTTCACGAAGTTCATCATCGGCGTGGTAATCGGCGAGGGCAGCGTCTACGCGATCTACGTCTACGCCGCCGATTACTTCCTGCGCGGCTGATTCTCGGTCGGATACTTTTCACCGGAAAGAAATCGCGCTCGATCGGCAGGGTCGTAAATCCGCACCTGCCGATCGAGATCGAGGCGCGGCGGCCAGTCGAGCGCGCCCAACGCCGAGGCACCGCGGAACCGGGCGCGAAAGTCGGACTCTTCGCGGCGTTCGAACAGCAAGTATGGTTGTAATCCGCGCTCAGTCAGCCACGCGATCGCGCGATCGAGCCACGCCGGATCGAGTGAATCCCACAGCACCGCCTCGCGGCCCGCATGAAAGCGCACGCTACCGCTCTGCCACACGGTAATCAGGACGGCATTCGCGGGCAGCCGATCCGTGATCAGCGTCGCTGTGTCGCGGTAACGTCCTTCCAGTTGCTGCAATTCAAACGCCTGACGGTCGCCGGCGGCCCGGGTGCCGAGAATGGCGAGCAGCACCGCGACGATCGGGATGACGCCGCCGATGCGCGCGCGTGTCGCGAGCTCCACCGCCGCCGCGCTTGTCAGGATCAGCAACAGCACCAGCGCGGGTATCAGGAATCGCAGGTACCACCACTCCGGAAAGGGCTGGTACAACAAATACACTGACGTGACCGTGGCGGCTGCGATCACGAGGAGCACGGACAGCTTCCGGATGTCGCCAGTGAAAATGAACGGCGCCATCACACCGAGCAGCGGCACGAAGTACTGCGTCTGCCATAGCGCGCGTCCAAAGTTCGTCAGGTTGTCCTGGATGTGAGCAGTGCCAAACAGCCGCGTCGCGTCGCCGTAGCCGCTCGCGATCGGACTCCCATACAACCCGTAGTTCAGCCAGAGCATCAGGGTCACACCGGGCACCGCGGCGGTCGCCATCATCGTGAGCTCGCCGAGGGGGTGCGGACGTCCGCGCACGAGCGGCAACGCGGCGAACACCAGCGCGAGCGGCGCAAGGTTCGGACGCACCAGGATGGCGAGCCCAATCAAGATTCCGCACACCACCGGCTGCGGCTTGTTAATGAACCAGGCCATCGCGGCCAGCCACAACGCCGCGGCCAGCACGTCGTTCATCGGCTGCACGACCTGGAACAGCACGATCGGACTGGTCGCCGTCAGCACGGCGGCCGTCGCGCCCGCCATGCCGCCGGCCAACCATCGCGCGATCAGGAACGACGAGAACACCAGAACCGCGCCTGAAAGCGGAATGAGCAGGAAGATCGCATTCCTCCCAAAGGCCGCCGCCAACGGCGCCAACAGCACCGAGAATCCCGGAGCACAGATCGGCGACGCCGCGTCGGGACGAACCGGTGATGGAATGAAGCCGCCCGGCGCCAGCGTCCGCGCCGCATCAGGCCACGGCGCCTCGACGGCAAGCGCGCTCGCCGGCTGCAACCGGCCGCTCGCCATGGCGTCGGCCATCAAGGCGTAACACGAGGAATCGGAGCCACCGACGGCCCACGTGCCCTTGACGACGCCGAACGCTGCCAGACTGATCGCCGCGAGCGCAGCAATGAACGACCCTGCCGCGCCGGAGCCTCGGCGAAGGCGGGTCATTTTGTAAATCTGTATTTCAAAAGGACCTGGATCGCGCGCACGCCGTCCTTCCAGCCGATCTTCTTGCCCTGCGCGCGGCTGCGCGGCTCGAAGCGAATCGGCAACTCGAGAATCGCGTGGCCCGAGCGCAGCAGCTTGGCGGTGATTTCCGGCTCGATGTCGAAGCGATTCGATTCGAGGTTGAGCGACTTGACGATGTCGGCGGCCATGACCTTGTAACAGGTCTCCATGTCGGTGAGTTGGCCGCCAAACAGCAGGTTGGTGACGCCGGTCAGCACCTGGTTGGCCGCGATCGACAGCCACGGCGCGTCCGGACGGCCGGCGAGGAACCGCGAACCGTAGACGACGCGCGTGCGGCCATCGAGGATCGGCTGCACGAGCTCCGCCAGCTGCGCGGGATCCAGCTCGAGGTCGGCATCCTGGATCGCCACGATGGTGCCGGACGCCTGCGCGAATCCGATCCGGATGGCGCTGCCCTTGCCGCCATTCTTCTCGGCGTGAATGATCCGCAGCTCGGGACGCTGGGTGATCCGGTTGAGGACCTCGCGGGTGCCGTCCGTGGATCCGTCGTTGACCACCAGGATTTCACGCGGCGCGGGCAGATCGATGGCGATGAGCCGCTCGATCACCGACGCCACCGTACGTGCTTCGTTGTAAACCGGAACGACGATGGAAATCAGTGGGGTCAACAGGACTCACGCATCGAAAAGGGCGCTTTCAATCACGTCGGCGCGTGACAGGCGATCGATTTTCCTTGCCGGCACGCCCACGTATACCGAATCCGCGTCCAACTTCGTCCCCTTGCGCACCACGCTCATGGCGCCGATCTGGCATTTCTCTCCCGCTTCGACGTTGATGCCGACCATGCTGCCCAGTCCCACGGTCACATAGCGGCCCAGCCTCACGGGTCCGGTCTTCACCACGCCACCTTCCACAGTATGACCCGAGAGGTGGACGCTTTCGCCAATCACCACGCCGTCCCCGAACTCGAGCATGTTGTGATCGGAGATCGACAGGCTGTTGATGTGCACGCCGCGGCCGATGCGGGCGCCGTTCCAGCGCAGGTAGAGCGTCCACAGCGGCGAGGCCCTGAAGAAGGTGCCGACCAGCACCCTCACGACGTGCGTCGAGATCATGTAGCGCGACCAATCCAGCAGCGGCCATTCGAGGTCGCGCAGCTTCCACGCGCCGTCGGGCGCCGTGCGCCAGCCGCAGGCCTTCGTCGAGAAGGCCGACAGGGCCACGAGCGAGAACGCGAACACCAGGTAGGCGGGCACCAGCGACATCCCCACGATCGCCGGGCGCAGGATGGGCGGGTCGGGCACCCAGGTGATCGTCCAGGTCCAGAACGTGAACGCCGGCAGCACCGAGAGGCCAAACACCAGCGATTCGACAATGAAGATCGAGATCACCGTCCAACCGACGCGACCCGCTTGAGCTGGAGTCACGCGCGAAGAGTAACATGAGAGGATTGAAGCCTCGCCTGCTGCTGGTGCCCGGCATCGACGGGACCGGCCAACTGTTCTATCGCCAGATCCCCGGCCTCGAACGCCGTTTCACGGTCTCCACCACGAGCCTGCGTGACGACGCGGCATCGATGGAGGCCTTGGTGTCCGATCTGGACCGCGAGGTGTCGCGCCTCGCGCCGGAGGGCGGACGCGTGGCGCTGGTCGGCGAATCCTTTGGCGGCGCGCTGACCTTGAGCTACGCACTCGCGCACCCGGAGCGCGTCGAGCGGCTCGTCATTCTCAATTCCTTCGCGCACTTCGCTTCGCCGGCGCGCCTCTCGGTCGGCTACCACTTATTGCGTGCCACCCCGTGGCCGCTGATGCGGATGGTGCGCACGCTGAACGCGGGCCGAATGCACTCGGCGAGGACCGAGCGGGATGAGATTCGCCGGTTCCACGATCTGATGCGCTCGACCACGCGCGAGGGGTACCTCTCTCGCCTCCGCATCCTGCGGCACTACGACCTGCGCGATCGCCTGCCCGCGCTGGCGCCGCCCGTGCTCTATCTCGCCGCCGATCGCGACACGCTGGTGCCGGCGGTGCAGCAAGCGCGCTTGATGAGCGGGCTGTCGCCGCGGGCGAGCATGCGCGTGCTCGAAGGCCACGGCCACAGCTGCCTGATCGCGCCCGACCTCGACCTCGCGGCGATCATCGACGACTGGATCGATCGTGCCGGTGAGTCGTCTTGAAGGACGCGCCGGGCCTTCGCCTCGTTAGCCTCGCGCAAAACGTGCCCGGCCCCGCCGCGGTGGCGCGGCTCGTGCAGCGCGGAGCGGCCGCGGTGAAGATCGAGCCGCCGCAGGGCGACGCGCTCGAGACGCTCTGCAAGCCCTGGTACGACCAGCTGCACGCGGGCGTGCGCGTGGCGCGCCTCGATCTGAAATCGCGCGACGGGATGGCGGCGCTCGAGGCGCTGCTGCCGGACTGCGATCTGTTCGTCGCCAGCCAGCGTCCGGCCGCGCTCGCCCGTCTGGGCCTTGATGCCGCGTCGCTCGCGCGCGACTACCCCGCGCTGCGCCACCTGAATATCGTCGGCGACACCGCCAATCCCGGGCAGGCCGGCCACGACCTGACCTACCAGGCGCAGCATGGCCTGCTGCGGCGGCAGATGCCGTTGACGCTGGTGGCTGATCTGCTGGGCGCCGAGCGCGCCTACGCCGCGGCGATCGAGCTGATGATCGAGGCGCCCGGTTCGCACCGCGTGGTCGGCCTCGCGAACGTGATTCACGACCTCGCGGCGCCGCTGCGGCACGGGCTGACGGCTCCCGGCGGGCCGCTCGGCGGCGGCAATCCCGCGTACGGACTCTACGCCGCCCGCGAGGGGATGGTCGCGGTGGCCGCGCTCGAGCCCCATTTTCGCGCGCGGTTGTACGACTCACTCGGCCTCGCCGATGGCAGCGATCTGAGCGCGGCGTTCCAGACCAGAACCGCCGCCGAATGGGAGGCTTGGGCGAAGCCTCTCGATTTGCCGATTGTCGCGGTCAGGGATCGTCGGGGTCAGACATCCGGCGAGGCGTAGATCAAATTTCGCGATTCGCTGAGGCCGGCCTCAGGGCTTTCTCACAGGTGTCTTCCTCGGCGGCGGGCCGGGCCTGAATTCCAGCATCACGTTGCTGATGCTGGCAATCGGCCGGCCGGCGGTCGTGAAGTTGTCCACGCCGCCGGGACGCACCACCGACAGCTTTTCGCCAAGTATCGACACTTGCTCGCCAATGTCCGCGGGCAATTCGATGATGATCGGCTCGGCGCCTGACGGCGCCACGGCCTTGACGCCACCCGGTCCGGCGCCGCCGCCGATGCGATCGAACAAGTCCCTCTCGGTCCGGAACTCGCTCAATACCACGGCGCGGTCGACCAGCGTGTTGTCCATCGACAGCACGCCGACGGTGGCGGTGTATCTCCGGTACGCCTGTTTGAGCTTCACGAGCTCAGCCGAGTAGGTGTGCCGGTTGTGCAGATCGAAAGAAATCGTCACCGGTCCGCGATGCGGCGGAATGGTGACGATCACCCCCTGTTTGGGGTCGTTGCCGGTGAGGACGTCGCAGAACCGCCGGCCCGTCGTCACGCCCATCCCAAGTTCGGACCCACACACCAACGACGCCGGGATCGTCTGGAGGGCTGGTTCCGGCGCCTTCTTTGTGACCCGGGCCGGAGCCTTTTTCGTTGATTTACGCGTCTGCGCATCAACGACCGGCATGGCCGCGATAATTGCACAGAGAACAAGCCAGCCGACGCGCATCAACCAAGTATATCGTCCGTCGGCAGACCGATTGCTTGTCGCAGTACACCAGCCTGCGCGCCGGTCAGGCACATGTCAGTTCAGGTTCAATCAAGTCGTTCGGTGTCAGGCGAGCCAGGCTGATGTGCGTCATGTTGAAAGTCTGTCATCCAAATTATCGAAGGCGCGAAACGGTTTCCCGGAGGTCAAGGCGATGAATCGAATACGAGTGTGGCTTGCGGCCATTACATTGATGGCTGTTGCGGCGTTGCCCGTCTTTGCGCAAGTGCAAACGGGTTCCATCCTGGTGCGCGTTACCGACGAACAGGGCGGCGCTGTGCCGGGTGTCACTGTTACTCTGACCAGCCCGGTGCTGGTGGCCGGCACGATGACCGGGGCCACGGATACTGGCGGCGTCAACCGCTTCCCATCTCTGCAACCGGGCATCTACGCCGTCAAAGTCGAGCTGCAGGGCTTCCGCACCGTAATCCGCGAGAACGTCCTGGTGCAGGTGGGCCAGACCGTGCCACTCGATCTGGAGTTGCGCGTCGCGACGGTCGCCGAAACGGTCACCGTCACCGGCGACTCGCCGGTCGTCGATACGACTACCGCCAATACCAGCGTCAACCTGGGCGAGCAGCTGCTACAGGGCACGCCGGGCGGCCGCGACATCTGGTCGCTGGTCGAATACAAGGTGCCGAGCCTGTTGATCACGCGGCCCGACGTGGGCGGCACCTCGGGTGGCCTGCAGGGCGTGTTCAACGCCCGGGGCACCACCAGCGCGCAGAACTCCAGCTACCTCAATGGCATCAACGTCGGCGACCCGGCGGCCATCGGCGCGGCCGGCTTCTACTACGACTTCGACGCGTTCGAGGACATCCAGGTCTCGACCGGCGCACACGACATCACCGTGCCGACCAGCGGCGTGTTCCTCAACATGGTGACGAAAAGCGGCGGCGAAAACTGGCGCGGGCGCGTGACCGGTGCCTGGCTCGGCGACGCCACGCAGACCCAGAACATCGACGACAACCTGTTGCGCCACGGCTTCCGTCCTGAAACCAACGCCGTGGACTTCGTCTCCGACATCAACATCAGCGGCGGCGGGCCGATCCTGGCGCGCAAGCTCCGCATCTTCACCTCGTTCCGCGACTGGCGCGTGCACGTCAACGTGCCGGCGGCGTTCTCGACGCTGGTGCTCGACAAGACCGACATCACCTCGGGCCTGATCAACGCGAATTATCAGCTCAACGACAACAATCGCCTGACCGGCCTCTACTCGCGGCAGTACTATAAGAAGCCCAATCGGTTCCTCGCCGGATCGGCCACGCTGGTCCAGGAATCCACCAGCAATGAAGACGACGTCTTCGACATCTACCAGGTGCTGTTGAACTCGGTGGTGACGCAGAAGTTCTTCGTCGACGCACGTGTCGGGTTGAACAAGATCTTCTTCCCCACCTACCTCAACGGCAACGATCAGACGCTGCTCGATACGGCCACCGGCATCCGGACGCGCAACTTCACGACCGGAACCGAGCGGTGGCGCGATCGCTACCAGGCCAACGCCACCGGCCAGTACTACGTCGACGAGTTCGCCGGCGGCCGGCACGAATTCAAGTTCGGTCTTGACTACTCTCATATGTTGGTCGAGAACCGGGTGTCGCGTTTCGACGACGTGGAACTGACCTACAGCAGCGCCACCGACCGGTCGCAGAACGTGACGTTGTTCGGCACGCCGTTCTACTCGCAAACGGCGCTGGACGTGCTGGCTCTCTACGCGCAGGACAGCGTGTCGTTCAAGCGCCTCACCATCACCGGCGGCCTGCGCTGGGAACATCTCAACGGCTATCTGCCGGAACAGGGCAGCCCCGCGAGCCGGTTCTTCCCGGATTTGAACCGCAGCTTCCCCGCGCATCCAGACGTGGTGGATTGGAAAACGGTGGGTCCGCGCCTGAGCGCGGCGTACGACGTCAGCGGGGACGGGCGCACCGGCCTGAAGCTCGCTGCCGGCCGCTACTACTACATCATCGCGGCGGGCGGCGGCATCCTCGACACGAGCAACCCCAACGGCAACTACTCCGAGAACTATGGCTGGAACGACGTCAACGGCGACCGCCGCTTCCAGCCCGGCGAGCAGACCGGTAACCCGGTGATTTCGCGGGTCAACACCTCGACGGTCTCGGTGGATCCAGATTACACGCGTCCCTACACCGACGAGTTCACGGGCGGAATCGATCATGAGCTCTTCCCGTCGCTGCGGCTGAGCGTGATTGGCACCCACCGCTCGGAACGCAATCCTCAGGCGACCTCAAATCCTGCCGATCCCTACGATACGTTCCTGACGACTCGTCCCGACACCGGCCGCGACGGCGTCGCCGGCACGGCGGACGACTCGACGTTCCAGTTCTACAACCGCACCTCCACGGCGCCGAACCAGACGTTCTTCACCAACGATCGGAACTTCCGGCAGACCTACAACGGCGTCGAGATCAGCGGCACCAAGCGCATGTCGAACCGCTGGCAGATG
>CAZEMI010000210.1:0-10494 GCA_964513235.1 uncultured Acidobacterium sp. | reverse complement strand
TCGTTCATGTCCAGCACGCGGCGCCAGGTGATGCGGCGCGAATCGATCCCGAGCGCGTTGCCGAAGTAGATGTGATTGTCGACCATCGCCGCCAGCAGGTTGTTTGCCGACGTGATGGCGTGAAAGTCGCCCGTGAAGTGGAGGTTGATGTCCTCCATCGGCACCACTTGCGCATACCCGCCGCCCGCCGCACCGCCTTTCATGCCGAACGATGGGCCCAGTGACGGCTCGCGCAGGCACAACATCGCCTTCTTGCCGAGCCGGTTGAGCGCGTCGGTCAGTCCGACGGTGGTCGTCGTTTTGCCTTCGCCCGCGGGCGTCGGCGTGATCGCCGTGACCAGGATCAGCTTGCCGTTCGGCTTGTCCTTCAAGGACTTCACGTAGTCCATCGACACCTTGGCCTTGTAATGGCCGTACGGGTCGAGGTGTTGCGCCGCGATGCCGAGCCGCGCGCTCGCGATCTCGACGATCGGCGTCATCTTTGCGGCTTGCGAAATCTCGATGTCGCTCTTCGGGTTCTGATGCTGCGAAGCAGGCATTAGGCCGTCCTCTTGTTCATGCAGGTAGGGCGCCCCTTGATGGGGCGCCTGGATCGTTCACACCAGGCGAGCGCCGGGCACCACGCCCGCCGCTTTCACGAACTCTCCGGCGGTGATCTTGCCGCCGTCGGCGGGCTTCACCCGCAATACCTGGATGCGGCCGTCGGCGCACACGACGGTGAAGCCGGCCTCGCCGGCCTCGACGATCTCGCCCGGCTTGCCGCCAATGCCCTTGGGCGTCTGGGCCGGCATGGGCTTGGCCTCGAAAATCTGCAGCGGCTTGCCGTCGAGCGTCGTCCACGCGCCAGGGGCCGGACTGCAGCCGCGAATCAGCGGATCGATCTGGCGCCACGACTTGCCCCAGTCGATGCGGGCGGTTTCCGCGGTGCACTTGCCTTCATAGGTCGCGAGGCGTTCGTCCTGCTTGATGCGTGGCGCGCGCCCGGACTTCACCAGGTCCACGGCTTCGAGCATCGCCTCCACGCCCATTGGAAAGAGGCGATCGAAGTAGACGCTGCCGAGCGTGTCGGTATCGGAGATCGGCGTCTTCTTCTGCAGCAGGACGTCGCCGGTGTCGAGGCCGTTGTCGGGCCAGAAGATCGACAAGCCGGTTTCCTTTTCGCCGAGGATGATCGGCCAATTGATCGACGAGGCGCCGCGGTGGGCCGGCAACAACGACGGGTGGTACTGGATCGAGCCGTGGGTCGGGATGTTGAGAAAATCTTCCGGCACGAGCAGCGTGACGAAGGCCATCACCTGCAGATCGGGTGTCAGCGCGCGGAACTGCTCCCACACGTCCGGCTGACGATACGACGCGGGTTGAAACAGCGGCAGGCCCGCGGCCTGCGCGGCCTCCTTCAACGGGTCCGGTTTCTGCCCCGGCTTCTCCGGCGCCACATAGACGCCGACGATATTCTCGCCGCGCTTCAGTAGTGCATCCAGTACCGCTTTGCCAAACGCCTGCTGGCCGTGAACAACGATTCGCATCTCAGGTTTAATCGGTGTCTAATCGGTGGCTTATTTGTCGGTGGCTTATTTGTCGGTGGCCGACATCGCGCCCGACGCCTTGATCTCGGCGACCTGCTTCGCGCTGTAGCCGAGCACCTTGGTCAGCACTTCGTCGTTGTGCTCGCCAAGCAGCGGCGCGTACGTCACCTCGCACGGTGAATCCGACAGTTTGATCGGATTGCCAACCGTCAGGTACTTGCCCCGCTTTGGATGATCGACCTCGACCACGGTGCCGGTGGCGCGAAGCGATTGCTCCTCGGCGATCTCTTTCATCGACAGGATCGGCCCGACGGGAATGTCGTGCGCGTTGCAGAGTTCCATCACCTCGAACTTCGTCTTGGTCTTGGTCCACTCTTCGATGGTTCCGAAGATCTGCGTCAAGCGGGGCAGGCGTGCGGGCGGCGTCGCGTAATTGGGATCGGTCCTCCACTCCGGCTTGCCGATCAAATCGCAGATCTCGCCCCACACCGGTGCTTGAGTAATGAAATAGATGTAGGCGTCAGGATCGGTCTCCCAGCCCTTGCACTTCAGGATCCATCCCGGTTGTCCGCCGCCGGAATCATTGCCCGCGCGCGGCACGGCTTTGCCGAACGGCACGCCTTCGCCGAACTGGCGGTATTCCTCGAGCGGTCCATGCTGCAGGCGTTGCTGATCGCGCAGCTTGACGCGCGCCAGGTTGAGCACGCCGTCCTGCATCGCGCAGAGCACGCGCTGGCCGCGCCCGGTCCGGTTGCGCTGATAGAGCGCCGCGACGATGCCGAGCGCGAGATGGAGACCAGTGCCGGAATCGCCGATCTGCGCGCCGGTGACCAGCGGCGGGCCCTCGCGGAACCCGGTGGTCGACGCCGCGCCGCCGGCGCATTGCGCCACGTTCTCGTAGACCTTGCACTCTTCGTACGGCCCCGGGCCGAAGCCCTTGACCGACGCCATGATCATGCGCGGGTTCAACTGGTGGACGCGCTCCCACGTGAACCCCATGCGATCGAGCGTGCCGGGCGCGAAGTTCTCCACCAGCACGTCGCAGGCCTTGATCAGGCGCTCGATGATTTCCTTGCCCTTGGGATGCTTCGAATCGATGGTGATCGATCGCTTGTTGCCGTTGAGCATCGTGAAATAGAGGGAATCCACGCCCTTGATGTCGCGCAGCTGCCCGCGGGTGATATCGCCGGCCCCTGGACGCTCGACCTTGATGCAGTCCGCGCCCATGTAGCCGAGTAGCTGCGTGCACGTCGGACCCGATTGCACGTGGGTGAAATCGAGGATGCGAACGCCGTCAAGGGCCTTACCGGCCTTGCCCCACGGAACCGCGCGTTTGGTCGCCGCCGTTTTCGTTTTGATCGTCTTCTTTTTCGTCGCGGCCGCCTTGGCCTTTTTCCGAGCTGCCATCAGTTTTGACTTTGCCCCTTAATTTTTGGTTTTTAACTTTTAACTTTTAACTTTTAACTTTTGACTTTTAACTTTCAACTTTCATTTATACATCGTCTGGTTCTTGGTCCCCGGCGCGTACTCGTTCGGGTCGACCCAGATATTGATCACCGCCGACTTGCCGGTCTTGGCCACCATCTCGCGCGCCTTGCGGAGAGCGGGCGCGATCTCCGACGCCTCTCGCACTTCCACGCCCCATCCACCCCACATCTGCGGGAACACCGAGAAGTTCATGTCGCCGAGCTTGTTGCCGACGTTGCCTCGCTCGGGGCCGTACTTCGCCATCTGTCCGTAGCGGATCTGGTTCATCGCGGAGTTGTTGCCGATGACGGCGATGTACGGCGCGCCGAACCGATCGGCGGTTTCCATGTCGAACGCCGTCATGCCGAAAGCGCCGTCGCCGTAATAGCAGAGCACTTCCTTCTTCGGATGCGCGAGCCTGGCCGCCATCGCGAAGCCGGTGCCGACGCCGAGCGACCCGAGGGCGCCGGGATCCATCCAGTTGCCGGGCGCGCGCGGGCGCACCGCTTGCGCCGAGATCGTGACCACATCGCCGCCGTCGCCGATATAGATCGTGTCGTCGGTGAGGAACTCGTTGATCTCGTACGCCACTCGATAGGGATGGATCGGTGACTGATCCGACTTGAAGATCGGCATCAGCTTCTCGAGCGCCGCATCCTCCGCCTCGGTCAGCTGCTTCATCCACTCCCGGCGGGCCTGCCGCTTGTCGTTCTTCAGCCGGCCGCCGGCCGCCTGCAACACCGCGCGGCACACCGCGCCCGGATCGGCGGCGATGCCCAGGTCGACGTCGCGGTTCTTGCCGACGATGTTGTAGCCGAGATCGATCTGCACCAGCGTCGGCACGTTGATGCGCTTGCCGTAGCCCATGCGGAAATCGAACGGCGTGCCGACGATGACCACGACGTCGGCCTTGCCGAAGGCGAGCGACCGCGTGCGATCGAAGTGGTGCGGATCGCCCGGCGGCAAGAAGCCGCGTGCGGCGCCGTTGAAGTAGCCGGGAATGTCAAGGCCGCGCAACAACGCCACCGCGTCCTGGTGGCCGCGGCAGGCCCAGACCTGCTGCCCGAACAGGATCGCCGGCCGTTCCGCATTCACCAGGATGTCGGCCAGCCGCTCGATGTCAGCCGGATCGCCGACCGACTTCGTCGAGGCGCGGTAGTGGCCGGCCTTTGGCAGCACCGCGCGCGCCAGCTCGATCTCGCGATCGAGGATGTCGCGTGGAATCTCGAGATACGACGGCCCGTAGGCGCCGGTGAAGCATTCGCGGGCG
Source organism: uncultured Acidobacterium sp. (assembly GCA_964513235.1). Lineage (GTDB taxonomy): Bacteria > Acidobacteriota > Vicinamibacteria > Vicinamibacterales > UBA2999 > 12-FULL-67-14b. Next base: position 6,231 of record CAZEMI010000210.1, on the reverse strand, counting down.
GCCATCGCGATCATGTCGGCGACCCGCTCGGTGGACATCACCGTGGTCGCGAACTTGGTGATCGGCCGCATCATGTCGACGTGGGGCAGGTCCTGCAGGCCGCCCATCTTCCACTGGCTCAGCGCGCTCTGGCCGCCGATGTGAAGCACCGGGCTCTCCGAGCGAAACGCCGTGGCGATGCCGGTCACCGCGTTCGTGCACCCCGGGCCGGCGGTGGTCACTACACAGCCGAGCTTGCCGGTCTGTCGCGCGTAACCATCGGCGGCATGGGCGGCCGTCTGTTCGTGGCGCACGTCGACGATCCGGATCCCTTCGTCGAGGCAGCCGTCGTAAATGTCGATGATGTGACCGCCGCAGAGCGTGAAGATCGTGTCCACGCCTTCGGCCTTGAGCGCCTTGGCCACCAGGTGACCGCCGGAGATGACGCTGGAGTCGCGGCTCTTCTGCTTGAGGGTGTCGTCTGCCGTGGTGGTGGTCTTGGCAGCTTTCACGGCGGCGTCGGTGGCTGAGGTCGTCATAAGCAGGGAATTGTACTGTAGGCGCTTGCCGGCCATCGACGACTTTCCTTGCCGGCCCCGGTCGGCTATTGTATGGCCTCACATGACTCCTGCGAGATCCTCTACCGGCGCCGTTCAGGGCGAAACCTCGCGCTGGGCCCAACTGGTGTACGGCGTCGCGTGCATGGTGGCCGCGTCCAACATCCAGTACTCGTGGACGCAGTTCGTTCCGGAAATCCAGAATGCGCATGGCTGGGAACGCGCCGCGATTCAAACCGCCTTCAGCATCTTCGTGGTCGTGCAGACGTGGTCGACGCCCTTTGTCGGCCACTTCATCGATCGCTACGGACCGCGCCTGCTGGTCTTGCTCGGCGGCGTGCTGACCGGGCTGGCCTGGGTGATCAATTCGTATGCCACGTCGCTGCCCGGTTTCTACGTCGGGTCGGTCGTCGGCGGCCTCGGCGTCGGCGCGGTCTACGCCACCTGCATCAACAATTCGATCAAGTGGTTCCCGGACAAGCGTGGCCTGGCCGTCGGCCTGACCGCCGCCGGTTACGGCTCCGGCACCATCCTGACGGTCATCCCGATCGCGAACATGATCGCGAACTCCGGATACCAGGCCGCGTTCTTCACGTTTGGCGTGATCCAGGGCCTCGTGATCGTCGTGTTCGCCTCCTTCCTGCGCGCCCCCAAGCCCGGCGTCATCACCTACTCGGCGAAAGTCGCGCAGTCGCGCCGCGACTACACCCTCGGGGAGGCGGTGCGCACGCCCGTGTTCTGGGTGATGCTGGCGATGTTCACCGGCACGGTCACCGGCGGCTTGATGGCGGTGGCGCAACTGAGCGTCATCGCCGAAGACCTGGGCGTCCGGACCTACCAGATCAACTTCTACTTCTTCACCATGGCGGCGCTGCCGTTCGCGCTGATGATGAACACCATCGTCAACGGCATTTCCCGTCCGACCTTCGGCTGGCTCTCGGACCACATCGGCCGCGAGCAGGTGATGTTCATCGCCTTCTCGCTCGAGGCCGTCGGCATTCTTGCGCTCGGCTGGTACGGCTCCAACCCGTGGGCCTTCGTCTTCCTCTCGGGCGTCGTGTTCTTCGCCTGGGGCGAGGTCTATAGCCTCTTCAGCGCGACCGCGGGAGACACGTTCGGCACCAAGCACATCGGCACGATCTACGGATTGCTCTACTGCGCCAAGGGCGTGGCCGCCTTGCTGGTGCCGTTGGGAAACCTGCTCATGGAAGCGACCGGGACGTGGACCAGCGTGCTGTACACGATGGCGGCCCTGGACATGAGCGCGGCGCTGGCCGCGATCTTCATCCTCAAGCCGCTGCGGCGGCGCATCATCGAAGCCGATGCGCGAAGCGTGCCGGTGCAGCCGGCGCCGTCAGTGGCGTAGAGACATCCGGCGCTGGTTCAAGGGTTCAAAGGTTCAGGAGTTCAAGGGTTCACTTTGGTTCACCGGCGAATCATTGGCTGCTAGTGCATGCGCCCGCTGCGGAACTCCATCTCGGCCTGGTCGATGTGCGCGCGATAGCCCTCGGGGTCGATGAATGCGTCCACCGGGTTCTTCGCGGCGGCGCTTGCGACGAACTTGCGGTATCTCCCCCACGCTCTTGCATGGTTAGTCACCCAGATGTCGGCGGGGAGACTCCGCAGCACGCGCAAGCTGCGCTCGCGGTCGGCCGCTTGTTCCGGATACCGCGACGTTGCCAGCACCCCTAGATCGCACACGCTCACGACGTTGAGCATTCGGTCACCGTCTCGGACGGGGAACGACCACGAGGTGCAGCCGCGTGTGTGCCCGGCCGTGATGTGCGCGGTGAGCGCGGTCGGCCCGACTCGGATCGTGTCGCCGTCCTTGAACCGGTGGTCAACGCGCGCGCCCGGGTAGCCGAGGACCCCGATCCAGATGAGGGCCCTCAACGGCAGGACGAGGTCGGGGTCGTCGCCGCCGGCGGCGAGGGAGTCCGCACTCGCGTCGCTGGCCCACAACTGGGCACCCGACGCCTGCTGGAGCACCGTCAGTCCGCCCCCGTGGTCGGGGTGTGGCTCCGAGTTCAGGAGCACTTTGACGTCCTTGATGTTGAAGCCAAGCTTCGCGATGCTCGCCATAATCATCCGCGCGGTGCTGGGATACCCGCCGTCGAGCACAACGTGGCCTTCGGGCCCGGTGATCAGAAAGGCCGCGACGTCGTTCGCGCCGACGTAGTAGAAATTGCCGGCGATGCGGAACGGTTCGGCGGGCTGCTGTCCGCCGAGTTTTGTCGCGTTCAGCCACCTGCCGACGAGTACCAGCGCAAGGATACTCACCAGTCCCAGCGGGATTACCAGCCGGTATCGCTTAGTGAAGTGGGGCAACAGTCGACCTCACACGTGTGAGCTCACTCAACCGGACTGCTCGTGGCAACCTAACGCTCTCGGCCTGAGCCGCGGCGATACGCTGCCGCACCGAGCGAGCGAATGCTGAACGCCGTCGGCTGGTCGCGCGGCGTGCGTGAACGAGTCTGACTCGTCCGGAGCGTTCTGTAAAGCCGACGACCAGCAATCGCGGTTTCGTGGAATAGCCGACGATCAGTTCACGTGGCTCGACTTCAGAGTGGTCCGGACCATCGACACATTCGCGCCAACGGATCGACTCGCTGAAGGCGACGCGGGGACCGCACCCGTCCAAGTCGCCGGCTGGCGGTGTGAGTGCGGACGCTCTGGTGTGTCCGCCTGTTACGCGGATACTTTCGGCAAGAAACGACCGGTCGCGGCGCGATACGTGCGATAGGGTTCTCCGAAACGTTCCAGCAGCTTTTGTTCCTCGGTGCGCGAGCGGATCGCGAGCAGCGCGAGCATCACGCTGCCCCCCACGACCACGAACCAGTTCGCCATCATCAGCGCGAGCGACACGATGAACAGGGCCATGCAGTCGTAGAACGGGTGGCGCACCCAGCGATACGGTCCCCGCGTCACGAGCGTGTGCGCGGCGCGCGTCACCACCGTGTCAGTCAGATTGGGTCCGAGGCTGCGCAGCGTCCACGTCAATAGCACCGCGGTGACGATCGTCAGGCCGACGCCGGCCCAGCGCGCGGCAGCCGGCAGCGGCAGCGACGCCCACGCCATCCACGCCGGATTGATCATGAACGCGATCACTGCCGTCCACAGCGCCAGGCCGGCAAGGCGCAGCCCGATCATCATGGCCACGCCCTCCTGCGTGCGATCGAGTTTCTCGCGCGTGGCCTGCGACTTGAGACGAAATGGAAGCGCGATCAGGATGATCAGGAAGAACCCGGCGACGACGAATGGCCTGAATGTCGCGTCGAGGTTCATGGCCGCCCAATGACGTGCTCGGCGAGCCAAGTTGTGAAGGCTTCTCGGCTCAGGGTGCCGGCCGCGAGATTGAGCATGACCTGTTCCTGCTCGTCAGTCGAAGCTTCGATCGCCAACCCGTTCAAGTCCAAAAATACCGCCATGGCAGCATGCGCGATCCGCTTATTGCCATCAACAAACGGATGGTTCAGAGCCAGACTGAAGCCTAAAGCTGCGGCTTTATCGATAACCGTTGGATAGAGGTCAGCGGCGTCGAAGGTGGCTTTCGGCTGCGCAAGAGCCGACTCCAATCCGCCCAGGTCACGGATGCCATCCGCGCCTCCGGTGGCGGCGACCACGGCGCGGTGGAGTGCGACCACCTCGCCTAAGGTCAGGTAGCGCATCAGGCGAGCCGGCGATATAACTCGTGATTCTTAGCGAGGATTCGAGTCGCCGCTTCCTTGAATGCGGCATCGGGCGCCGCAAGAAGGTCGGTTACCGCAGCGCGCGCGAGTTCCTCTGCCGGCACCCCGAGACGCTTGGCTTCGGCCTCGAGTTGCGCAGCTTGCGCAGGTGGCAATTCAATGGCGACCTTCATGCGGGTACTTTAGCGCGGCACAGCCGCGCTAACAAGGGTGCAGTGAACCAAGTGAACCCTTGAACTCTTGAACCCTTGAACTTTTGAACCGACGCCGGACCTTAGAGCCTCAGGAGGTTCGGCCGCACGCGGTGATAGCCGTGCTCGCGGGCCCACAGATCGAGCGACACGCTGGCGAGGTCATCGGCGATCGGGCACGCCGAGCCATCGCGCGTGAGATCGATCGTCTTCATGTACGCATGGCAGGTGTCGCAGGCGTCGAGGCGCGCGGGATCGGTGGCCTCGCTGCGAAAGACCGGCAGCGCGTCGACACGGTTCTCACCGCACGCGAGACATCCCAGCCGCGGCGCCGGCGTTTCCGCGAGGCAGGCGCCGCACACGTGCGATCGGCGAGAGCCATGCCCGGCCTCGCGGAGCAGCGACACCAGCGGCAGTCCTTCGTGCGAGCACGGGTCCGGGGGGAACATGTGCAACAGGGTCTCGACCACGAACATCGTGGGGGCGTCCAACGCGGCGGGCGTTGCCGCTCGGTAGTCCTCGACCAGCCGCGCCCACGGCGTTGATGTCTCCCGAAGTCGCAACGCTTCGGCGGCGACCGGCGCCGGAGCGTGGCGTTCCATCCATGGCAGATATTCGTGAAGCGCCGACGGTGCGTCGGCGTGGTTGCCGAGGAGCGACTGCTGGAAGGCCGTCAACTGCGCCAGGAACTCGAGTGCCGTGCGCGCCGCCGGCCGTGCGGCGGCCAGATTGAAGGCCCGCGCCAGGCGCGTGTCCCAAGCCGCCGATTGACGCCGATTAGACCCCGATGCGTCAGCGGCGCGCGGCGACACGATCCTCCGTAGAGCCGCCGATCACGATCGCTGATCCGTTCGGCACCACCACCACGCCCATATACACGTGGACGATGAACGCGCCGATCGTGATGAGAGCGGTGATCGCGTGCACCAGAATGGCGAGCTCGCGCACCCACGCCGCCGAGGCGGGAATCGACTGCGGAAACCACAACACCAGGCCCGACAGCAACAACACGAACGCGCTCAGCGTCATCACCCAGAACTGGATCTTCTGACCGTAGTTGAAGCGTCCGGTCTTCGGCACATGCTGATCTTCGTTGCGGATGTAATGCCACATCGCCTTCCGCCACGCCCGGTCGTCGTCGGTCGCACGCATCACGTCAACCCACGACACCAGCATCCAGGCGGCGACCGCCGCGAACACGACGCCGACCCACGGATGCATCGCGCGCGCGAGAAACCCGCCGCCGAGCACGGTCGCGATCCAGTAGAACGAGGGACTCCAGAACGCCAGTCCGGTCAGCAGCAGGTAGACGTAACTGACCGCCGCGCACGAATGCATCACGCGTTCTGCGAAGTTGTAGCGCATCTACGACCCCTCGTCGATCCCTTCCTTGTGCTTCCGTCCGTAGCGAATGAAGTGCACGGCCGCGCCGAAGATGCCGGCGATCATCGCCGTGTTGCCGATCGTCTTCAACGCGCCCTTCCAGAACGTGACCAGTCTCGGCACGGTCGGATCCGCGGGCAGGCCGTACCACGCGGGTTGATCACCGAACGCCAGCACGGTCACCACCGACGTGCCGCCGACGCCCGGCGGATCGTAGACCGCCGCCTGCGCAAAACCATTCGCCTTCAGTTGCTCGACGCGATGATTGGCGATTTGCAGCATGTCATCCTTGGTGCCGAACTGCAGGCAGCTGGTCGGGCAGGCCTTGACGCACGCCGGCTGCAGCCCCACCGACACCCGGTCCACGCACATCGTGCATTTGTAGACACGGCCGGTGTTCTCGGCGAACTTCGGCACGTTGAACGGGCACCC
>CAZEMI010000209.1:0-5153 GCA_964513235.1 uncultured Acidobacterium sp. | reverse complement strand
CCGCCCGTGCGACCCGGCGCCGCCACGGTCATTGCGGCGCGCTGGGGGGCTGCGCCGGTTCCTTCGTGTCGTCCCCGGGGGCCTTCTCCCACACGTAGGGCCGATTGTGCACGTACTTCTCGAACCACTCCATCTCAATCTGAAGCTTGAAGAGCCGGTGGCGGAGTTCCGTCCATCCGTGGCCCTCCCGAGGCGCGACGTACAAGTGCGTCGGCACGCCGTTGAATTTTAGCGCACGAAACATTTCGACCGACTGCGGCAGCGGAACACGGGGATCCTGCTCGCCGACGAGGAAGATCGTTGGCGTCTTCACCTTGGCAACGTCCTTCAGCGGCGAGTGGTTCCAATACAGATCGATCGGCGCATTGGCCTGCCACGGCGTGCCGCCAAACCACGGCGTCCGGTATTCGCGGATGTCGCTCTGCGCGTACATCGAGATCCAGTTGGCCGCGCCGGCGCCGCTGCTGGCGGCCTTGAACCGATCGGTCATTGTCACGATCTTGTTGGTCATGTGGCCGCCGGCGCTCCATCCCATCTTGATCAACTTGCCCGGATCGGCCACGCCCATGGCGATCACCGCGTCGGTGCCGGCCATCACGTCGAGGTGCGCCTGCTTGAAATAGCCCTTCACCATGTCGCGGAGGAAGGCGTCGCCATAGCCCGTGCTGCCGCGGTAGTTGGGCCGCAGCACCGCGTAGCCCTTGGCCGCGTAGACCTGGCTCTCGGTGGAGAAACCGAATCGATCCGAGCTCGCCGGCCCGCCGTGCGTGGCGACGATCAGCGGATACTTCTGCCCGGCCGTGTAATCCACCGGGTAAAACAACAGGCCTTCCACGGTGACGCCGTCCTGGCCTTTCCACGTGATGCGCTCGACGCGCGCGGTCTTGACCTTCTCCAGCTCGTGGTCGAACACCGCGGTCACGCGCCTGGGCTCGCCGCCGCCCGCCGCCAGCGTGTGCACTTCGCTCGGCCGCTCGCCGGTGTTGCGCAAGAACAGGTGCAGTCCCGCCGCTTCCGCGAACGACCAGCCGATCAGGTTGTGCTCGCCCCGGGTCAACTGCGTGACCTGCCTGGTGGCCACGTCCACTTTCATGATCTCGTTGTGGACGCCCATGTTGGCGGTGAAGTAGATGCTCTTGCTGTCGGCGCTCCACGACGGGTTCTCGACTTCATAGGACGCGCCGGGGAGCAACACCCGCGGCGCGCCGCCGGCCGCCGGCACGAGGAACAGCTTGGCGTTGTAATAGTGATCGAACTGCTCATTGGCCGCCGAGGTAAACAGCACGGTGGCACCGTCCGGCGACAGCGAGGCGTTGCTTTCCGACACCGTGTTGGTGGTCAGTTGCTTCGCGTTGGCGCCGCCGGCATCCATTACCCACACGTCGCCGCGCTCGTTGAACCCAAGCAGCGGGCCCGGGGTGCGATGCATCGCGATCCGCTTGCCGCCGGCGCTCAACTCGTAGCTGCCCACCGACCATTCACCGCCGGTGATGCGCGTCGTCTTGCCCTCGAGATCGGTCGCCCACAGGTGGCGATGTTCGAAGTTGTTCTCTTCGAACGCATACACATCGTCCTGCACACGATCGCGCTCGCGTTCTTCGGCGGACTTCGCGTCGGTGGCGGTGAAATAGATCGACGTGCCGTCGGGCGCCCACGTGATGCTGCCCGTGGCGGTGGCGTGGCTGGTGACCTTGCGGGCCTCACCGCCGCCGGCGTGCAGCACGTAGATTTGATTGGCGCTGTCCGGATCGCGGCGCGCGGTGAACGCGATCGATTTGCCGTCCGGCGACCAGCGCGGGCTCGATTCACCGCGCTCGCCAAAGGTCAGTTGCACCTGGTTGGTGCCGTCGGTGTTGATGCGGAAGATGTGACCGATCTGGCGGTTCGCCTTCCAGTCCGCGCGATTGAGGACGAACGCGACCTGCTTGCCATCCGGCGACAGCTGCGGATCGGACAGGACCGGCTGCTCCAAGGCATCAACAAACGTGCGGAGGCGCTTCTCCTGCGCGGCGGCAGGCGCCAGAATCAACAGGCATAGCAGGGCGGAGACCGACCAGCGAATGCGCAATTTCATGATTCGCTTAATTTACGCCGTCTCTTGACAAAATGCATCCGAATCCGCTTCCCAAGCGGCCCGTGAATAGTGAAAATAGCCCACCTGTCGTTTGCGTTTGTCGGTCGGAATTCACTCTTGGAGGCTTCCATGGTGCGTTCGGTCGTTGCGTTGATCTTCTTCGTCCTCCTGGCCCTCCCCACCTCCCTTGCGGCGCAAACAGGCCTCGGCGGCCTGCGTGGCTACGTCCGCGATTCGCAAGGCGGTGCTCTCCCCGGCGTCACCGTCACGGCCACCGCGCCGGAGTCGATCCGGCCCACGGTTGGCGTGACCAACGAAGAGGGCTATTACCGGTTGATCAATCTTCCGCCCGGCACCTACCAGGTGACCGCGGAGCTCACGGGATTTGCGCCGTTCACGCGCGAGGGCATCCTGATCCGCGCCGGCGCTACGTTCCAGATCGATGTTGCGCTCTCGCTGGGCGCGATCCAGGAAACGGTCACCGTGAGCGGCGACTCGCCGATGGTCGAAGTGCTCAAGCCCGGCAACGTGCTCAACATCGACGGAGATTTCCAGCGCGCCATGCCGATCCAGGCACGCCGCAACTGGAGCGACTTCCTCGAGCTGACACCGGGCACCATCTCGCGCGGGTTCGACGATGGCAGTGGCCGCCAGGTGTACTTCGGGCACAGCACCGAGCATTTCGCGCACGTGCTGCAGCTCGAAGGGATGATCGCGTCGAACTATCACGACGCCCAGGTCACTTACGTGGCGATGGGCACCGACATGATCGCCGACGTGCAGGTGAAGACCGGCGGCGTCGATGCCTCGTCGCCGATGGGCGTCGGCATGGTGATGAACGTGATCACCAAGAGCGGCGGCAACATCTTCAGCGGCTCGGCAGGCTACGCCTATCAGCCGTACAACTGGAACGGCAACAACGTCCAGAACTGCTCGACGTTCGTGACCTGCAATAAAAGCGGCACGGGCACACCGACCACGGCGAAGGTCAACCAGTTCGACGCCGCCATCGGCGGCCCGATCAGGAAGGATTCGTTGTGGTTCTTCGGATCGATCCGGCGCGCCGTGTCGGCGGCCGGCATCAGCCGGACGTCGGTGGAAGTGCAGCGCATCAACACCTTCTTCCCCGGCACCGAGTTGTTCGACAACGAGAGCGAAAGCTGGCAGCCGTACCTGAAGATCACCGGTAAGCTGGGCGCGGCTCACGAGTTCAACGGCTACTACCAGAACGATCGCCTGCTGCTGTCGGGCGACCGCGAGTATAACTTCCAGCACATCCAGGCGCAGTCGACCGGCGGCAGCCTGTTCGGTGGCAAGCTGACCTCGGTGTTCGGCAACAGCCTCACGACCACGTTCACCGCGTCCTACAACAACAAGGGCGGCAACGACGTCAACACCTTCGAAACGCTCGGCCTGAGCGGTCCGCAGATCATCATTCACAATGACGTCAACCTCACCGCGGGTACTGCGGTGGGCACGGGCCGGGTCTTGGAGGGCGGCAACCTGCAGTCCTACGCGTATCAGCCGGCCACGCAGGCGATGATTCGCGGCGACGTCACGTATTTCAAGGACGGCTTCGCCGGCAGTCACGAGTTCCAGACCGGCATCTTCGTGGCGCCGCGCAGCACCTACGACCAGGAAACGGAATATGTGAATGGCGGGTTTGTGCTCGAGGAACAGCGCCTCCGGGACCTGAACAACCCTGCTGCCGGCTTCGTTCCCTTCCATCGCCGCTATCAGTCACCCGCGAGTCTGATCACCCGCGCGGCCGAGGATCGCAACATCGGCCTCTACGTGCAGGACACCTGGCGGCCGCACGCGCGGTTGACGATCAACGGGGGCGTGCGGTTCGACTACGTCAAGCGCCAGGACAACCTGTTCAACATCGTCCGCGAGGACGCGTGGCACGTCGGCCCGCGCATCGGCTTCTCGTACATGCTCACCAGCGACGCGAAGAACATCATCCGCGGCAGCTACGTGCGCGTGCACGAGCAGATGATGGGCCGCGATGCGGTGACCATTTTCGGCGCCGGCGGTACCGCAACCCAGCGCGACACCTTCGATGTCGACGGCGACGGCATCTTCGAGACCGAACGTCTCACTCCGGCGCGCAGCGTCGGCCTGGCGCCGTACGAATTCGACCCCAACGTGCACCAGCCGCACGTCGATGAATTCATCTTCGGCGTCCGCAAACAGTTCGCTGGTCAGTGGAGCGCGGACGTGGCGTTCATGAAGCGAAGCTACCAGGAGATGTATGCGCTGCTCGAGATCAACGGCCTCTGGCCGAGCGGCCCCAACCAGCCGTTCGGCGGTTTCGGCCGAGTCGATCCCAACCGCGGCCTGGTCTACCAGCAGACCAACAACACCTGGAGCACGCTGGAATGGAAGGCGATCGAGGCGACCATCGCCAAGAACATGTCGCAAAACTTCCAGGTCCTGATCGGCATCAATCGCCAGTGGCAGCACTTCGGCGGCACCTGGAACCCGACCGATCCGGCGCGCTTCATCCAGCCGGATTTCTTCCCGAGCAATCGTCTCCTCTACATGCCGCGCGGCAATAACGAGGAGAACAGCTTGCCCATCAATACCGGCACCACGGTCCACACGTATGGTCCGACCTGGCAGGACTACTCGATGCGATTCGGCGGCACCTATCGCGCGCCTTGGGGCGTCAACCTCTCGGCAAGCTACACCATCCTCGCCGGGCCCTGGTCAGGTCCCGTCGTCGACCGGCTGGCGGTCAACGACCCGGCCATCGCCACGTTCGGCCCGACGAGCTTCAGGCTGCCGAATGGCACCTCACAGAACAATCCGCTGAGCACGCGCCTGCGCTTCGTCGGCGCCACGCGCGGCGACGAGCAGGTGAAAGCGCCCGACGTGAAGACGCTCGGCGTGCAGTTCAACAAGGTGTTCCGGTTCGGACGCCAGGGCGTGGAGATCGGCGGCAGCATCTTCAACCTGCTGAACGCCGGCGACTACACGCAGTACAACTACAGCGGCGCGAACGAGAAGTTCAACCCGAACTACCTGCAGATGCGCAACCAGCAGCCGGCGCGCGCCTTCCAGGCGACGCTGGTGT
>CAZEMI010000208.1:0-6849 GCA_964513235.1 uncultured Acidobacterium sp. | reverse complement strand
GGTTCGACGCCGCTCCCAATCGATGCGCGGGCCAGACCGCTCGCGATCGATCCGCAATGGGAAAGCCATCTCGCCGCGCAGGCGTGGTTATGGAAGGACCACACCGGCGCCGAGGAAGCGGCCGCCATCACCGCGATCGCGCGCGAGCATGCGCCGCAGTATCTCGAGCCGATTGGCGGCACGTATTCGTCCGAGTGGTGGTGGTCGAAGATTTGGAAGTGCCTCAAGGTGGCGCCAGAGGTGTTCGATGCGGCCGTCAGCTGGGTGGAGCTCGCCGACTTCGTGCCCGCGGTGCTCGCCGGGGTCGACGACCCCAGGCGCATCGTCCGCTGCATTTGTGCCGCCGGCCACAAGGCGATGTATTCCGACGCGTGGGGCGGGCTGCCGTCGAAGGAGCTCCTCGCCCGGCTCGATCCGAAGCTCGCCGACCTGCGCGACCGTCTGTACGATCGCGCGTGGCCGCCGGGCACGCCGGCCGGGCAATTGTGCGGAGAATGGGCGGCTGCGCTTGGCTTGCGCCGAGGCATCACCATCGCGATGGGCGGTTTCGACGCGCATTACGGCGCGGTCGGGTCGGGCATCGAGGTCGGCACCCTGGTCAAGATCATCGGTACCTCGACCTGTGATTGCGCGATTGCCTCGGGGAACGTGGGCAACATCCCCGGCATTTGTGGAACCGTTGACGGGTCGATCATGCCCGGCTACTTCGGCCTCGAGGCCGGGCAGTCGGCGGTCGGCGACATCCTCAACTGGTGGGTCGAGGTCGTGTGCCAAGGCGGCGAGGGGTTGCATCACCAGCTGTCACGCGAGGCGGCGGCGCTCGAGCCAGGCGAGTCGGGCCTGCTCGCGCTCGACTGGAATAACGGCAACCGCACGATCCTGGTCGATCCGAAGCTGACCGGACTGATGGTTGGCCAGACGCTGCATACCACGCGCGCCGAGATCTATCGCGCGTTGATTGAAGCGACGGCTTTCGGGGCGCGCGCGATCATCGATCGCCTGCGTGAATACGGCGTGCCAATCGATCGCGTGGTGTGTTGCGGCGGCGTCGCCGAGAAGAACGACCTGTTCATGCAGATCTACGCGGACGTGCTCGGCCAGCCGATGCTGATCGCCGGTTCCTCTCAGGCGCCGGCGCTCGGCGCGGCCATTTCGGCGGCGGTCACGGCGGGTGCCGCCGCCGGCGGTTATGATTCGTGGACCGACGCGCAGAGACACATGACCACGCTGAAAGAGAAGCGCTTCGTGCCGGACCCGCGGGCGCACGCGACTGACAACGAGCTCTACGCCATCTACCGCCAGCTGCACGACGGCTTCGGCCATGTACCAGGCGCCGCTGTTGCCGATCTCGGCACGGTCATGAAGCGATTGCTGGCGATTCGAGCGGCGGTGGCGGCGTGAGCACGCTTCGTGAGATCGCCTGCCGCGCCAATCTCGAACTCGCCGCCACCGGCCTGGTGGTCGAGACCTTCGGCAACGTGTCGGTGGTCGATCGCGCGGCCGGCGTGTTTGCCATCAAGCCGAGCGGCGTCCCGTATGCGCAGCTGACGCCGGACCAGATCGTGATCGTCTCGCTCGTCACCGGAACGGTGGTGGAGGGCACGCTGCGCCCGTCGTCCGACACGCCGACGCACCTCGAGCTGTATCGCGCGTTCACTTGCGGCGCGATCGTGCACACGCATTCGGAGTACGCGACGATGTTCGCGCAGGCGCGGACGCCGATTGGCTGCATGGGGACGACGCACGCGGATTATTTTCGCGGGGACATCCCGGTGACGCGGCCGATGACCGAGGCCGAAATCGCGGACGGTTACGAGAAGAACACCGGTGTGGTGATCGCCGAAACGTTCAAGACGCACGCGATTTCACCGGAAGAGGTGCCCGCGGTGCTGGTGGCCAACCACGCGCCATTCACCTGGGGCCACGACGCCGTGCACGCGATCGAGCTGGCGCGGGTGTTAGAGCTGGTGGCGCGCCTCGACTGGCGCGTGCGGGTGATGGCGCCGGACGCGCCACGGCCGGATAGGGTGCTGATCGATAAGCATTATTTTCGGAAGCACGGGAAGGATGCTTACTATGGGCAGAAATAAATTGCCAAATTAGCGATTGACAATTTAGCGACTGTTGCCGATTTTGTGATCGCAAATTGGGTGAATCGATTGAGGATTTGGGATTTGCGGAATGCCCTCAACGGATCGAAAGTTGGACGGGAGTTCCAGAGAAGGTCACACGCCGTGTTTCGGCGGTTCCCGCAACGCGGACCTCGATTGTTCGCGTCGACGGAGTCCGCAGGCGCGATCCCGGCGTGAGCCGCGCGCTGAATTGCCGAGCCCGGTCATTCCACGTCATCGCCAGGCGGCTCCAGTCGCCTTTCTTGTGCGCGAAGGTTCGCCCGTCGTCTTCGTATAACGCGAAGGCGCCGTCGGCGCCTGGATAGATCGTCACGCTCAGCGGCGCGTCGACGGGTTCATCGACGTACTGCTTGATTGGCCCCATCGTGATGATTGCGCCGGCGCGCACGTGAAGGGGCATGGTGTCGAGATCGACCGCGCGATCGATTTCGCGGCCGCCCTCGACCCGCGCCTCGCTCCAGAAATCGAACCAGGCGCCTCGCGGCAGATAGTGGCGGCGTGAGGTCGCACCTTTCTCGACCACCGGCGAGACCAGCAAATCGCGTCCCCACAGAAACTGATCGCCACGCGCCACCGCTTGCGGATCGTCGGCGTGGTGCAGCCACAGCGCGCGCATCATTGGCAGGCCGGTGTCGCAACACTCGCGAGCGGCGGTGTACGTGTACGGCAGCAACCGATAGCGCAGCTCGAGGTACTTCTTGACGATCGGCTCGACGCGCGGGTTATTCAACTCGTTCGGATCCGGATCGGCGGCGCCGCCGGTGTAGTTGCGCAATTCTGAGGGACCGATCTTCCCCATGTTCCAGCCCCATGGCAGGCGCAGATGCCAGTTGCGGCCGTGAGACCGGAATGACGGACAGAACGTTCCGAACTGGAACCAGCGGACGTGCAGCTCGCCGGTGTACTCCGCCGTTGGCACGAAGCCGCCAATGTCGGTACCCCAGTACGGAATGCCGGACAGGCCCGTATTAATCGCGACCGGGATGTGCGTCTTCAACGTTTCCCAGAACGAGTAGACGTCGCCCGACCAGAGGAAGGCACCATATCGCTGCATCCCCGGTGAACCGTTGCGATGCAGCGCGAATGGACGTTGGTTGGGCCGATACAGCTGCGGTCCCTCCCAATACATGCGAATGCGGGCGAGACGTGACGGCTCGTCGAGGCCATCGCCCTGGTCCGGCCACGTCCCGTCGAGGCCGAGGTCGTAGAGCGGTTTGTGATACGGCCAGTAACACGGCACCGATCGATCCGCGGGCCACCTGTCGTCGGCAGTTCGACCGCTCGGCACCGCCTGGTCGGGCGTGCAGGGATCGGAGACCGCGCCACTCATCCGTTGTCCTTCGATCACCACGTGCAACACGACTTTGTAAAGGCTTTAGGACCGATCGATTGTCCAGAGTGGTCCGGCATTGGTCGTGCTTCTTCGAGAGGCATGACACCACAAGAGATGCGAGATCGCACCGACCGGTTTTCCGTCGCGGTCATCACCTTCTGTCGCGGCAAACTTCCGTGTGACACCCTGCTTCTGCGGCTGCTCGGCCAGTTGCAGGACGCGGCGACGTCCGTTGCCTCGAACTACCATGCCGCGTGCCGCGCGCAAAGTCGCGCGCAGTTTGTTGCCAAGTTATCAATCTCCGTGGCAGAAGCCGACGAGTGCGTAGGGTGGTTGCACAAGATCGGGGCGGCGCGGTTGGCGCCGGCCGATGAACTGGCGCCGCTCCAACAGGAAGCATCAGAACTGCTCGCGATCCTGTCTGCGTCCCGAAAAACCGCCAGCGGCCGCCGCACGCCGCCTCGCGGCTAAATAATCACCAATTCACCAATCACTCAATCTGATTCACTAAATTTCAAATCGTCAATCACCAAACAGTCAGTCGATTGGCAATCAGTCATTTGGCAATTTATTCGCACCTCAGCGCCACCGTCGGATCCACCCGCGCCGCGCGCGATGCAGGCCAATAGCAGGCACAGAACGCAGCGAGGAGCAGTGGTATCGGCGTAATCAGCAGCATCCACGGATCGACGACGTTGACCTCGACGTCCATGTAGGCGCGCGCGAGGACGCGGCCGGCGAGGCCGCCCCATAGACCGAGAATGAGGCCTTCAACCACCGGCCGATAGCCGTCCTTGATCACCATCAGCTTGATCTGCCGCGCGCTGGCGCCCACCGACATGCGCACGCCGATTTCGCGCGTGCGATACGACACGATGTGCGACTGCACGCCGAACAGGCCAACCATCGACAACAACAGCGTGAAGGCGCCGAGATACAGCGTCCCCATCCCCGCCGACCGCAGCAACTCGAACGGGCCAGTGAGGACGGCACGCCCGGTGCCGATCGCGTCGACCGACAAGTCAGGATCGGCCCTGCGAATCGCCTCGCGCAACGCCGGCAAGGCGCGGGCGCCTCCGCCGGTCGATCTCGCAACAATCGTGACGGCGTTCGCAGGGTGTTGCGCGAATGGCACGTAGATCAAGGGCTGCCGGTCGCGGTAGATGAACCGCACGTCGGTGTCGCGCGCGACCCCGACGATCTCCGCCAGCGAGTGTTTGTCGCCGCCGCGAATGGCGATCGATCGGCCGATCACATCCGGTGAGCCAAACATCCTGCGGGCCGTCAGCTCGCTGAGAATCACGACCGGCGCACCTGACGAGGTGTCGGCGTCGGTGAATGCGCGGCCGCGGACCATGGCAATGCCAAGTCCTCTGAAGAACGCCGGCGTCGCCGCCACCGCCGGCAGCGGCGGCCGCTTGAGGCCGTCGAGATCGTCCGGGTGCGCCACGGCGAACTGCAGCATCGGCGGCACACCGAACGGCAAACCCGTCGACGCGGACACGGCCTCGATCGCCGGTTCAGCGCGTCCTTCTTCGATCAGGCGGTCGACGGCACGCCGGATGCGATCGTCATTCCACACCCCGTTGTCGAAATTCAGCGCCGCCACCGCGATGCGATCGAGGTCGACACCGCTGTCGTGCGCGGCCAGGTTCAGCGTGCCGCGGATGAACATGGTCGCAAGAATGAAGAAGCCTGCCGCAATCGCCACCTGCCAGCGAATCACCATGCGCTGGCGTCCGACCCGCGGCCGGACGGCCGCGGCGCCTGCCGCGAGGGCGCTGCGAATGTCGGCCGTCCGCGCCAGTTGAATCGCGGGTTCCAGCCCAAAGACGAGCACGGCGAGGAGCGTTGACACGACCGCGACGGCGACGGCCCGTCCATCGAGTGCGGGCCGAATCGCAATGGTGAGCGCCCCCATCGGGCCGACATTGAAGTCCATGGTCATCATGGCCGAGACGACCTGGAACATGACGTAGGAAGCTGCCGCGCCGCCGATCGCGAGGAACAGGCTTTCGATGCACTGCTCCCAGATGAGCCGTCCCCGCGAGGCGCCCATCGCCATCCGCACCGCCAGCTCGCCCTGCCGTGCGGTGCCGCGCGCGAGCACGAGGTTGGCGAGATTGGTGCAGGCCACGAGCAGCACGAGCCCGACCAGCGCGACGATCGTCATGCCGAAGCGCCGCAGCGAGTTGTTTTCATCCCGATGCATCGCGTCGATCGTGGTGGCCGACCAGTCGCGGTCGGTTCCTCCGCCGCGTCTGACCGATCTGGACGGGAATTCGCGATCGAATCGCGCGGCGAGGGTGAGCAGCTCCGCCGAAGCCTGTGCCGCGGTGACGTCGTTGGCCAGCCGGCCGAACACCAGCAGGCGCGTGTGTTCACGGGCGGTCCGGCCCGCCAGCGGCTTGGACGTGCCGAGCGATGCTTCGGCGCTCAGCGGAATCCACAGTTGCGTGCGCCGCAGCGGACCGTAGAGCCCGCCGTATCGCGTCGGCGCGACGCCGACGATCTCGAAGGTTTGACCGTTGACGCGGATCGTCCTGCCGATCACCTGTGGATCGCCCGCGAAGCGGCCACGCCAGAAGTCATCGCTGAGCACGGCCACGCGCGCCGCCGCGGCATCGTCTTGCGCGTGAATAGTCCGGCCCAGAGCGGCAGTGATGCCAAGCGTCGTGAAGTAGAGGCCGTCCACCGCCTCCGAGGCGAGAACTTCCGCGGTGGTCGTCGATGCCACCGACGGCATGATCGGCGCCGTGGCCGAGAGGCTGCCGAAAGAGCGCTGCGCGCGGCGGAGATCCTCGAAGTCGGGGGCCGACAGCGCGCCGTACTGCGGCCGCCCGCCATAGGAGGCGACGATGAAGGCCGCGCGATCGGGTTGAGACACGCCGAGATCGCGGAGGAATTGCGTGTCGACCACCGAATACACCGCAGTGGTCAGGGCCACTCCCGACGCCAGCGAAATCACCGAGAACAGCGTAAACATCGGCGCCGCCACCAGGCGGGCCAGGGCGAGTCTCACAGCCACGCGCGGAGTTTACTCGATGGGGAGCAATTGCCAAATTTGCGATCGACTGACCGGCATGACGCCACAGGAGCTTCGGGATCGGACCGACCGGTTTTCAGTCGCTGTGATCACGTTCTGCCGTAGCAAGCTGCCATGTGACACGTTGTTTCTGCGCCTGCTCGGCCAGCTGCAGGACGCCGCGACGTCGGTGGCCTCGAACTACCACGCCGCGTGCCGCGCGCAAAGTCGCGCGCAGTTCGTTGCCAAATTATCAATCTCCGTGGAAGAAGCCGACGAGTGCGTAGGGTGGTTGCACAAGCTCGGGGCGGCGCGGTTGGCGCCGGCCGATGAACTGGCGCCGCTTCAACAGGAAGCAC
>CAZEMI010000207.1:0-7829 GCA_964513235.1 uncultured Acidobacterium sp. | reverse complement strand
GCGCTGGCGGTGGCCGCCGCTCAATGGAACGGACGCGACGTGGCGGTGCCGGGGTTCATGTCCAGCGTCTCGTGCGATCGCTCCGGTATTGGCGGGACGGTGGCGAGCCTGGCCGCCGGGCTGCCCATCTACAATCTCGATGGCGCGCTGCTGGCGATCAGCAGCGGCGATGGTTCGGCCTGGCGCATTCGTCATGCGCTGAATCGCCTGCTGCCGGCCGCGGCCGCCGGCGCGATGCCCGCGTCCACCGGCATCGCGTTTCAAATTGTCGAGGGCGCCCTCGCCGAGGCGTTCGGCGGCGTGGGTCTCGCGATCATCAACGTCGTGGCGGATGGTCCGGCGGACGTGGCCGGCCTGCAAGCCGGTGACCTGATCACCGGGATCGGTGGCGCGCCGAGTGATGCCGGCGGCGATCTCGCGGCCGCGATGGCGGCGCTGCCAGCCGGTGCCCCCGTCTCACTGTCGATCCGCCGCGGCGGCAAGCCGCGGTCGATCGCCGTCACGCCGGCGCCGGCCTACGAAGTGGCGGCGCTCGCGCGCCGGCCCGCGCCCGCCGGGCCGACCGCGCGCCGATTGTTCACGCCCGCCGCGCTCAGTGCGGCGGCCGTGCCGCCGGAGGCCGTGGTCCTGATGATCAACGGGCGCAGCCTCGCCTCGCCCGAGCAGGCGGCCCGTGACCTTCAGCGCGTGCGCGGCGCGGCCACCGTCCTTCTCGAGCATCGCGGCCAGAGGTTCTTCGCCGCCATCGACACCGGACGATGAACGAAATCCTGTCGGTCGGCCTGATCCTGATGTCGGCGCTGGTGGCGGGACACCTCGCCCAGCTCGTACGGATTCCCGAAGTCACCGGCTACCTGCTGGTCGGCGTCGTCATCGGTCCCGCGGCGTTCGACCTGGTCACCCATGACAATATCCAGACGCTCGGGTTCCTGAGCGACGTGGCGCTCGGGTTGATCCTGTTCAATATCGGATCGATCTTCGAGGCGAACAATTTCAGGCTGGTCGGCCTCGGCGTGGCCCGCGTCACGTTGTGGGAAGCGTCGCTGGCGTTTGCGCTCGTGTTCGTGATGCTGCTGGTGAGCGGGCTCGGCTGGCCGGTGGCCCTGCTGCTCGGCGTGGTCGCGATGGAAACGGCGCCCGCCACCACGCTGATGGTCCTGAACGAGTACGACGCGAAGGGACCGATGACGGATCGCCTGAAGGCGCTGGTCGCGCTCAACAACATCTATGTCCTGATCACGTTCGGCCTCGTGACCGCCGTGCTGACGCTGTTCGAAGCGTGGGGTGATGGATGGCTGTGGGCGGGGTATCGCGCCACGCACGGATTGCTGTGGACCACCCTCGGATCGGTGGCGCTCGGCGCCGTGCTCGGCCTGCTCATGGACGTGATGGCGACGAGGGCGAAGGAGTCGGGCGAGGCGATGCTCCTGTCGATCGGCACCGTGCTGATCGCCGTCGGCGCCTCGCGCTGGCTCGGCCTGTCGCCGCTCATCTCGACGCTCGCGCTCGGCGCCACGATCGTCAATGCGTCGCCGCAAGGCGATCGGTTGTTACGCGCGCTCGGACGCGCCGACCCGCCGTTATACGCCGCGTTCTTCGTGCTGGCCGGCGCGGAGTTGCAGCCGGGATCGCTCCTCGGACTGGGCATGATCGGCATCACCTACACCATGGCGCGCGCGGTGGGCAAGATTGCCGGCACGCGCTTCGGCCTGCGCGGCCAGGACGTGCCCGACGACGTGCGGCGGCACCTGGGCTACTGCCTGATCTCCTCGTCGTCGCTCGCGGTCGGATTGACCATTCAAATCCGGACCGCGTTCCCGCAGTACGCCGCCACCGTGACCGGCATCGTGCTGGCCGCGGTGGTGATTTTCGAAATCATCGGGCCGCTGCTGACGCGCCGCGCGTTGTTTGCGACCGGCGAGGCGAAAACCGTCCCGTCGCCGCTGGAGGAAACCTCCGAGGTCGAAATGTCGGTCTAGGCCACCGATTCACACCGATTCGACACCGATTTTCCCGACCCGCTCCTGGCGGAGTTGGTACGAGTGTTGCGTTCATATCACCATGGCCACGTACACTCCGTTTTCACGGCAGCATCTCGAAGAGCACGATCCCGCGGCCGATCCGAAAGATCCGGCGAAGAAGTCTCCGGATCGCGGTGACGACATCCCCGACACGCCGCCGAACGAGCCCAAGCCAGAGCCGGTGCGGGATCCACGTCCTCCCGGCCAGCCGCGCGGGCCATACGTCGCATGAGTACAGGATTTCGGCATGAAAGCACCCTCAGTCGCACGGGCAATTCGCAATGTTGGCAAGCCTGAAGGAGGCCTACCGTGATTCGAAGCGTCAACGATCTGAAGCGATTCGACCTCGTGGCCACCGACGGATCCGTCGGATCGATCGACGACTTCCTGTTCGACGACCAACGCTGGGCGATTCGCTACGTGGTGGTTGATACCGGCAAGTGGTTGCCGGGCCGCCGCGTGTTGATCACGCCGATCGCCATCACCAGCACGGAATGGGGCGAGCAGCGAATGCGGCTGTCGCTGGCGCGCGCCGACGTCGCCTCGAGCCCCGACGTGGACACGCACCAACCGGTCTCACGCCAATACGAGATCGATTACTTCAACCACTACGGCTATCCGTATTACTGGAGTGCGGGTGCGCTGTGGGGCGCCACGGCGCATCCGATGCTGCCAACACCTGAGCAACTCGCAGCCCAGCGGGCCGCCACGCGTCACGCGCAGCGGCGCGCGGCGGAAAAAGGCGATGCCCATTTGCGCAGCGCCGCCGAGGTCACCGGCTATCGCATTCTCGCCACCGACGGCGAGCTCGGGCATGTCGACGACCTGCTCTTCGACGATCGGTCGTGGGCGGTGCGGTACCTGGTAGTGGACACCAGCAACTGGTGGTTCGGCAAACATGTGCTCGTCGCCCCGTCGTGGATCGACACGATCGAGTGGGCCGATCGCAGCGTGTCGGTGGATCTCACGCGGCAGTCGCTGAAAGAGGCGCCCGCGTACGATCGCGCGGAACACGTCGACCGCCAGTGGGAAGCCGCGTACTACGGGCACTTGAAGGAGCCCGGATACTGGATCGACGAGGACGAGGCGCGCGCGATCAAGGAAGCACAAAACTACCTGCGCGAGGAGCCGGTCGTGCCTGATCCCCTTGAACGGAGGTCTCGGCCACGATGACGACTGCTCTCGAGGCGTACGCTGGTTCTGAAGCGCCGGACGATTCGCTGCTTGCGGCGGCCGCGCGGCTGGCAACGGCGGGCGATGGATTCGACCAGCTGCACTGCGGGTCGCGGCAGGCGACATCCGAGCTGGCGGCGCTGGCCCGACTGCGGCCCGGAATGCGCGTGCTGGACGTCGGCTCGGGACTGGGAGGACCGGCCCGCCATCTCGCCGACGAGTGCGGCGTCCGCGTGACCGGCCTCGAGCCGGTGGAGGCGTACGTCCGCATCGCCCGGCTGCTGACGCGGCACGCGCGGATGGATCACCTCGTCGCCTTCGAACGCGGCAACGCGCTGTCGACACCCTTTGGCTGCGACGCCTTCGACGGCGCGTGGCTGCAGCACGTCCTGCCCACGGTGATCGATAAGGCTCGCGTGTTCTCGCAGATCCGCCGGACCGTGGTCGCCGGCGGCGTTCTGGCGGTGCACGAAATCGTCGCCCCCGACGGGCACGGCGCGGTGTATCCGCTGCCATGGGCCGCGACGCCGGCGCGCAGTTACGTGCCGCGGCCCGAGCGGTTGCGCGACGGCATCGAGAGCGCCGGGTTCACGCTCAAGGCGTGGCGCAACACCACCGTTGAAGCGTCGGAATGGTGTGGCAGGCTGGTGGCGCGCGCCGAAGCGCGGCAGCGCGCCGGCCGTCGGCTCACGCTGCTCGGGCCGGACGGGGTGCGGGCGATCCGCAATCTCGCCGCCAATTTCGACGCGGGCCGGCTCGGTGTCGTGATGGCGGTGTTCGAGAACACGCGGGTCGTGCGGCCACCGACGCGGGACACCGCGGACTCCCTGTGATGAGGGCTCTCGCGCCATCGGCGAATGCCGGATCGACACTCACCCAGCGTCGTCAGCGCGCCGGTCGATCACGGCGATCCGGCGCGATAGGCGAGATACATCGCGGCCACGCGATCCGCGCCGGCCGGATCGGACCGTGCCAGCAGCGTGATCACGGCGTCGCGATCGGCCAGCAGCGAACGTAAGGTGCTCAACTCGGCCGCGGTCAGGTCGCTGGAAGCCGCGGCGAGCTCCCCTTCGGCGCGCGCATAGAAGTCGCTGGCGGCGTCGCGCGCCGCGTTGTAATCGCCATGGCGCGCGAGAACGGCGGAGCGCGACAGGCTCAGCTCCAGCTCCGCCGCACGCAACTGGCTTTGCACGTGATCGCGTTCGCGCGTGGCCTGGTAAAGGATGAATGACGTCGGGATCAGCCCCACGAGCAGCCCGCCGAGCACGAAAATGGCGTGCAGCTGGAGGCGCTTCAGCCGGGTTGGTGGCCGGGAGGACACCGGAGCAGTGGGAGTGGTGGCTCCCGGGCGCGGTGGATTTGGCGTGGCCGGAGGGATGGGCTGCGACATAGTTCACGGTTGCACAGGGTCGTGAGCGGTGTCCAGTAAAAGCCATACTCAGCAGCTCATCTGGTGCGTTCTCGACGCGAAGGCCGGAGTCAATTGATGAAAATCGCGATCGTCGGCGCCGGGATTGCCGGCCTCTCCGCTGCCCGAGCGCTCGGTGATCGCGGCCACGAGGTGATGGTCTTCGAAAAGGCGCGCGGGCCGGGCGGACGCGTCGCCACCAGCCGCCTGCGCGGCATCGAGATGCCGCGTGGTCTCGCCGGCAGTACGCTGGCCTTCGATCACGGCGCGCAATACTTTACCGCTCGCGATCCGCGATTCGCCGCCCTCGTCGCGCAATGGGAAAGCGACCGCGTTGCCGCGAAGTGGACCGGACGCCTCGTCACGTTCGACGACGAGGGCTGGGAGGATATCGAAGCGTCCCCCTCCGCTAAAGCTTCGCGGGACAAGGGCACGGTACGTTATGTCGGCACGCCGGGGATGAATGCGATCGCGCTGGCGATGGCCGAGGGGCTGAACATCACTTATAGCCAGCGGGTGGAGTCGCTCGAGCCGATTCTGGGCGCGCTCGATCACGTGGTGGTCGCCGTCCCGGCGCCTCGCGCAGCGGCGCTGGTCTCGCACGTGCCATCGGTGGCCGCGAAGCTGGCGCAGGTGGCGATGCCACCGACCTGGACGGTAATGGCCGCTTTCGAAGAACGGGTCGCGGCGAGGTTCGACGGGGCGTTTGTCAACGGCAGCGCGCTCGGCTGGATGGCCCGCAACACGTCAAAACCGAAACGCGACTGGAAGGTCGACACCTGGGTGCTGCAGGCCACCACCGCGTGGAGCGGCGCGCACGCCGACGATCGACCGGATGATGTCGGCGCGTTCCTGATGGAAGTGTTCGAAGATCTGATCCGCGCCGGCCTGCCGCGCGCGTTCTACGCCACCGTGCATCGCTGGAGCCATGCCGTGGCCGATCCGCCGCTCGCCGTCAGCGCGATTCACGACGCCGAGGCGCGGATTACGTTGTGTGGTGATTGGTGCAGAGGGTCGCGAATCGAAGACGCGTACTTGAGCGGACTCGAGGCTGCGGATCTAATCGATCCCGGATCCCGGATCCCGGAACCCGGATCCCGGCCAGCTACTCTTCGTTAGGCGCCTTCTTCTTATTCACCTTCCCAACCCGCCCGCGTTCGCCGCCGGTCCACCGCATCTGCACGAGCGTGCCGAAAGCGCCCAGCGCCACCCACGCCCACGGCAACCAGGCGAGATCGGGCGCCGGGTTCAGCGGATAGATCACCCATGGATTACCGGAGGCGGCTGTTCGCAGGGGACCGCCATCGCCCATCACCGCGAGCCCGCCGACCAGCAGCGTCCACGCGCCCGCGAACGCGGTGCCGATGATGATCACATAGCGCTGCAGCCACGTGGCCACCACCGCACCGGCCACCGAAAAGAGAATCACGACGGCGGGATGCGGATCGCCTTCGATCTGCGTCCAGATCACGTTGACCAGCAGCGCGCCGATGCCCGCGCCGACCAGCGCGACGCCCACGAAGTAGGCCGCCAGCAGCACGCCGGCGCCGAGGATGCCGCCAACCAGCGCGCCGATCAGCATCGGCGTGGTTTCGGCTGGACCGAAGAACGAGCTCGCCGCCAGCACGCCGACCACGAAGCCGAACATGCCGAGCACGACCTTGAAGAGCCGATAACCGAAAAAGCAGGAAAGGAAACCACCGGCGATCAGCACGGCGGCCGCTGGGGCCTGATAGGCGGCAGGAAGCATGTCAGATCTCAGATGTGAGATTGCTGATCAATTGTAGAAGGACGATGGTTGATTCCCGGGCATTCTAAACTGTTTCCGATCCAATCCAACCATCTGCCATCAACAATTGATCTGCAATCTGTAATCTGCAATCTGAGATCGTTAGATTTCCCGCCTCCCGTCCATCGCCTTGCCGACGGAGAGGTCGTCGGCGTAATCGAGGTCGCTGCCCACCGGAATGCCGGTGGCGATGCGCGTCACGCGCAGGCCGAGCGGCTTGAGCAGCCGCGCGAGGTACATCGCCGTCGCTTCGCCTTCGACCGTCGGGTTGGTGGCGAGGATCACCTCGTCCACGCCGCCGGCGGCGATGCGCGCCAGCAGGCCCTTGATCTTGAGATCGCCGGGACCGACGCCCTGCAGCGGCGAGATCGCCCCCATCAGCACGTGATACAGGCCGCGGAAGCCGCCCGACCGATCGACGACGCTGACGTTCTGCGGCTCTTCGACCACGCAGATCACGCGGCGGTCGCGCCCGGCGTCGCCGCACAACCCGCACGGATCGACGTCGGTGATGTTGTTGCAGGTGCTGCAGTAGGTGACCCGATCCTTGACGTCGCGGATCGCCTGGCAGAGCCGCTCGGCGTCCTCACGCGGCGTGCGCAGCACGTGGAACGCCAGCCGCTGCGCGCTCTTGGCGCCGATGCCGGGGAGTTTCTTGAATTGTTCGACGAGATCCTGCAGCGATGCGGGCAGCGACATCGGCGCCTTAGCGGAGCGTATCAACCAAGGTGAAAGTATCCGGAGCCATGCTCATCGAAGCTAACCGGGCCGTTCCTACGGAACGGCCCCCTTTCGTTTTCGAGCGCGCATGCCATTAGAGACCCGGCAGGCCCAGTCCGCCGAGCAGGCCGCCCATCTTCTGCTTCATCGCCTCATCCACCTTGCGGTGCGCGTCGTTGATCGCCGCGACGATCAGGTCCTGGAGCATGCCGACATCGTCTTTCGACACCACTTCGGGATCGATGGTGATGTTCTGCAGTTGCTTGTGCCCGTTCACCGTGACGGTGACCATGCCGCCACCGGCGGTGGCCTGCACCGTCAACTCCGACATCTGCTTCTGCAGACGCTCCTGCATCTCCTGCGCCTGCTTCATCATGTCCTGGATGTTCATCGTTCCTCGATCGTGGTCTTCTCGACCGGGAAAATCTCGAGGACGGCCTGGACCGTGGAATTGGCCATGGCTTCGGCCTTCAACTCCTCGGGCGAACGTTTTTCAGGCCCGAGGTCTCGCCGTAGCTCGCCAGATTGCTCGCGAGCGGAGGCGGACGGCGCGACTCCCTCCTCGGCAACAACGACCGAAACCGCCACGGGCTTACCCGCCACCTTTTCGGCCACCGATTGCAGCCACGCCTTCTGCTCCTCGCACTGACTCCGGGCGTTCTTCTGGTTGGGGAGAAATACGAAACTGATCCCGTTTGTGGTCGCGTCAATACGAAAT